>NZ_JAFBAT010000254.1 GCF_019247615.1 Mycobacterium sp.
GCGCACTAACGCTGAGTGACTCCCGACTTAGGGCGCGTATGCACAAGATCGCAACGGTGTTCGTACATGAGCCCCGCGTTCGACGTCGTCGAGCGACGGCTCGACGCGAATGCTAAACGCCGTAGCTTGGCCGCGTGGACGTTTAACCTCGCGTCATGGAACGCATCTGGCAGTGGGCGTGGGACCGTTTCAAGGCGAGATACTCGTGGGCGGTCTACGTCGCCGGGATCCCCATGATGCTGTGGACCTACCTGTTCTGGTTGTTCTTGATTGTTGCCGTGCAGGGATCGGATCGCTACATCGAGGCGGCCGTTCTCGCCCTTATCGCCGCACCCGTGTTGTGGTACGTGGCCGTGCTTCCGGGTGCAGGCGGCGCTCGCCTGGTGGAGGCATGGGTGACTGGTCGCGATGTCGCTCAGGCGAGCGCATTGGACGCCACCTACGCATGGGCCCGGGGGACGGTCGCTCGGGCGGTGGCTTTCAACGCTGCGTGGACCGGGCTGTTATCCCTTGTTGTCTCTACCATTGCCGGGGCGACTTGGTCGCAAAGCGTTCAATACGGAGTCCTGGGCGCTTTGATGGGGACGGCCGTTGTGATGAGTGGAGTGCATGGCACGGCGGAAGCAGCGGCTCGGCCGGCCAGAATGGCGATCGCCGGTGGCACGGCGGTTGGTGACAACCTGCCCCGCTCTCGTCCGACTTTCGCCTTGTGGTCAAGCGTGGCCCTATTGGCGAGTTCGTTCCTGTTCGCGGTCGACGGCACCATGCTGGTGGTCGCATTCCCTTGGGCGCGTGAGCAACCGGTGCTCTTTGCAGGTATCGGATGCGCGTTGGTGATCGGCTTCGGGATGCCGATGACCGTCGGTGCTGCGCTCGCGCCGTCCCTGCGGCCTATTCGTGACCTGGCCGAAGGAACGGAACGGGTTGCGGCCGGCGATTATTCGCAGCGCCTACCTGTGGTGCAGGACGATGACCTTGGCGCGCTGGCGGCGTCGTTCAACCGCATGCAAGCGGGATTGGCTGAGCGACAACGGCTTCAATCCGCGTTCGGGACCTACGTCGACCCGGCATTGGCGGCGCGGCTACTTGAACAGGGCGACGATGTCTTTACCGGTGAGCGCCGGGAGGTGACGGTGATATTTATCGACATCCGCGACTTCACCCCGTTCGCCGAGGCGCATAGCGCCGAGGACACCGTCGCCCGGCTCAATGCGTTGTTCGAGATCGTGGTGCCCGCCGTCGTCGACGCCGGTGGGCACGTCAACAAGTTCCTCGGTGACGGCGCGCTCGCCGTCTTCGGCGCTCCGAACGATCTTGCCGATCACGCCGACGCCGCGGTGAGCACCGCTGCGCTGATCCACCGCTTGGTCGCTGAGCGATTCGGTGGGGACCTTCGGATCGGCATCGGCATCAATACCGGTGTGGTGATTGCGGGCACCATCGGCGGGGGCGGCAAGCTCGAGTTCACCCTTATCGGGGACACGGTCAACGTCGCTGCCCGGGTCGAGCAGCTCACCAAGACCACCGCTGACGCGATCCTTCTCACTCAGCAGTCTGTCGACGCCCTGGTTCCTCGACCGCTCGGACTCACCGACCGGGGATCGCATGTGGTGAAAGGTAAGTCAGCCGCGGTAAAGGTCTTCGGCCTCGACCCGGCGGCGATGCGTTTGCATCCACGTCACCGTCGCGGTGGTACATCGTGCATCACCGAGACGGCGGTGGTCGACAAGCCGGAGAAGGCCGAGGACGACCATGGTGGTCACGGCCCTCACCACGGCCACACGCATTAGATGTAAGACGCCCGACTGTGGGGCTTATGTACGGAATCGCAAAGCTTTTCGTACATAAGCCCCACGTTCGGCGTCTCCCGACTTCGGCCATGATCGCGGTGTGGACTGCGATCCCACCAATGTCGGCACCGCTGGCGCCACCGAGGTCAACCCGAAGCGCTGGCGGCCCGTGCCCAGCGGGGGACTTGACTCGGCGCAGCGAGCGGGTGCAGTGTGAGATGCATCATATGACCACTGGTCATGCCGGTCAGAAAGGTGGCATCTGATGACCACGAGGGACAAGTACACCCACGTGCCCACGCCCTACTCGTGGGAGGTCGCCAGTGCGGGCGACGCGCGCTTCACATGGGAGTACGACAACGGGCGCGCCCGGCTGCTTTCCCTGTACCAAAAGGGAAAGGACAAGCAGTGGGATGCCCAGTCGCGCATCGACTGGACCCAAGACGTCGACCCGACGAACCCAATCGGGTTACCCGACGAGTTCCATCCGCTGTTCGGCAGCCCGATGTGGGAAGCCGCCGACGACGCGCGGCGCGCCGAGATGCGCCTGCACTCCCAAGCGTGGCAATTTTCTCAGTTCCTGCACGGAGAGCAGGGGGCGATGGTGTGCGCGGCCAAGATCGTCGAGGTCGTCCCGGACCTGGACGCGAAGTTCTACGCGGCCACCCAGACCATGGACGAGGCCCGGCACGTCGAGGCGTTCTCGCGGTTCCTGCAGGAGAAAATCGGCCTGGTCTATCCGATCAACAAGCACCTGACCGCACTGCTGGCCGACACCCTGCACGACTCGCGCTGGGACATGCCCTACCTCGGCATGCAGGTCCTCATCGAAGGCCTCGCACTCGCCGCCTTCGGCGTTCTGCGCGACATGGCGGCGCAGGACTCGTTGGCCAAGCAGGTGCTGGCCTACGTCATGCAGGACGAGGCCAGGCACGTCGCCTTCGGCCGAATCTCGTTGAAGGACTACTACTTTGCGCTGACCGAGGCCGAGCGGGCCGAGCGTGAAGAGTTCGTGGTGGACGCCTGTTACCTGATGCGCGACCGGTTCCGCGGCGAGGAGGTTTTCGAGACCCTCGGGATGGATGTCCAAACGTGCGCCGAGTGGGTCGACAACTCGCCGCTGATGATCCAGTTCCGCTCGCACCTGTTCAGCCGCATCGTGCCGATCGTCAAGGACATCGGGTTGTGGGGTGACAAGGTACAGAAGGCCTTCCGGGACATGGGTGTGCTCGACATGGCTGGCCTCAACATCGAGGCCTTGATGAAGGCCGACGAGGATCAGGCCGAGGCGTTGGACAAGGCACACGCCGAGATGGCCGACCGCGCCCGCGAGGTCGACGAGGTGATCGCGGCCGGCGCGAGCTGACTTGGCGCGCAGCGCACACTGTTCCCGGCGCGTAGTCGGAGTTCAGGATGATGCGGGCAAACCGACTCGGGGTGTCGATGGTGGCCTTCGGTGCCTACACCGCGGCGATGCTCGTGCTGGAACGGCGCATGCGTGAGACGGGCGGTCCGGGGATCATCCCCTTCGAGCTCGCGGGCAACGCTTCTCGGGCCGAGACCATCATGGCTCGATGGGGCAGCGACGGTCAGCGCGCTCCCGCCGAGCTGCCGGGTGCGGTCCTCGTTGCCGTCGCTGGCGACGCCCTTGAGGGCGTCTGGCTGCTGAAGGTGCTCGATCTCGTCGGCAAGCCCTCGCGGTGCGCCATCATCCACACCGCCGGAAACACCGGGCAGGCGTGCGTCAGCCGCCGGGCGGGGTTGACGTCGGGACGTTCTTGGTAGGCGTGGTTGTGGCGGTCGGGGAACTCGTCACCGTGACGGTGCTCGTGCTGGTGCTGGTGGACGGCGGTGCCACGGCCGTCGTGGTCGTGATGGTCGTGACGCTCGTCGTCGTCGTAGTGGACGAGGTCGTCGTGGCGGAGGTCGCGGCAATGACACCACAGGCCACCCGCTTGCTCGAACCAGCGGTGGCGGCACCGCCGAGGTTGTCCACGTCCTGGTGGATGACCAGCGATGTACCCGAGCTGTTCCTCAGATCCGCAGCGCTGAACGAATTGGTGGTCGTCACGAGTTTCGCCGAGCCGTCGGAGCGCACCTGCAACGCAGTCAGGTCGCCGCTCGCGGGAGAACCCGTGTGGTTGGGGGCCTGGTAAACGCTTCCGGCGGAGCCGAAGTCCCCGGAATCGCATTTGCCGACCGCGTGGATCGCCAACCCGTGGAATCCGGGGGTCAGTACCTGATTGGGGCCGGCCTCCACCGTCACCGTCGCGTAGCCGTTGTTGAAATCGATGGTGGCAGTGGCGACCTGGGTCCCGTCGGAGCTCTTCAACTGTGTGGTCATCCGCTCCGCGCCGGACGGGGGGCCCGACGACGATGACGTAGCGGACTGGTTGCCCGACTGGTTTGCGCATGCGGCCAGCGGTGCGATGGTCGCGGTAAGCATCGCGACGGTGAAGGACACGCCCTTTTTCATGGGCTCGGCCTACCCGAATAGGCCGCCGTCAAAACAGCGCGGACGCGCGCAGACCTCCCGCCGAACGTGCACTGAGCGCGAAGAACTTGCCAAATCCTCGCCCCGAGTGCACGTTCGCGCGGAAGCCGAGCGGCTACTGCTTGGCCATCGCGATCTTGACCCGGTCCGCTGCTTTGATCAGGTGGTCGTGACCGTCCCCGCCGATGTCGATCTGCACCCACTCGATCTCACCGGTGAATTTGTTGCCCGACGCGCCGTAGTCGGGAGATGCGGGTGAGCCGGTGTCGGCGCCGACATCGCAGGCCTCGTCGGCCGAGAAGGCCATCGGCTGGGTGATCTCGACGCGTCCCTGGCCGACGGGCTGACCGTCGTAGTACAACGTGACATCGCCGCCCTTGGCCAATCCGCCTCCGTCGTAGGCGAATTCCATGCGCACCTGGTGTTCCCCGGCCGGTATTGGCCGATCGGCGGTGACCATGAAGTGCTGAATGCCGAAGAAGTTATAGCAGTACTTCAGCCGCCCCTCGTGCGCGTAGAGGGTCCACCCTCCGACCATGCCGCCCTGGGTGGCGATAACCCCGCTGACACCCGACTCGGGCACCACGACTTGCGCGGTGACGCTGTGCGACTTGTTCTTGACGTTTATCACGCAGTTCTCGCTGACCCGCATGCCGGAGAACAGCAACTGGCTGTCCCCGCGGATCAGTTGGGGACGGCCCGCCAGGTCGGGGTTGATGCGCTCGAAGGAGCGGTCGTCGAGCGGCACGACGTTGTACTTGACCGCCTCGATGAGCCACAGGCGCTGCAACTCGGCCAGCTTCTCGGGTTGCTCCGCGGCGATGTCGCGGGACTGCGTCCAGTCGTCGGGACCGTAGAGCTCCCAAATGTCCTCGTCGAACGGCGGAGCATCGAACAGCCACGGTGTGCGGTGCTTGGTGACGGCGGTCCAGCCCTGGTGGTAGATGCCGCGGTTACCCATCATCTCGAAGTACTGCACATCGTGCGTCTCGGGCGCGTTGCCGTCACGCAGCATCGGCAGCATGCTGACGCCCTCGAGCGGCGCCTGCTGGATGCCGTTGACCGAGAACGGCGCCGGTAGCCCGGCCGCTTCCAGGACGGTCGGCGCGATGTCGATCACGTGGTGAAATTGGTTGCGGCACTGACCTTTATCGATGATCCCGTTGGGCCAGTGCACGATGGTGCCGTTGCGGGTGCCGCCCCAGTGCGAGGCGATCTGCTTGGTCCACTGGTACGGCGTGCACAGCGCGTGCGCCCACCCCACCGCATAATGGTTGTACGCGTCCGGAGTGCCGAAATCGTCGATCTTGGACAGCAAAAACTCCGTTGTTTCGATGCCGGGCATCCCGTTGAGGGTGGTCATCTCGTTGAAGCAGCCGTTCGGGGTGCCCTCGGCCGAGGCGCCGTTGTCCCCGATGATGTAGTAGATCAGCGTGTCGTCGAGGACACCGAGGTGATCGATCGCGTCGATGACGCGGCCGACCTCGTGGTCGGTCTGCTCCATGAAGCCCGCGTAGATCTCCATCTGCCGCGCCAGCACCGGCTTGAGCTCGGCGGGCATGTCGTCCCACGCGGGAATCTCCTTGTGGCGCTTGGTCAATTCGGCGTCGGCCGGGATCACGCCCAGCTCCTTCTGCCTGGCGAAGATCTGCTCGCGCAGCACGTCCCAGCCGGCGTCGAACTTTCCCTTGTACTTGTCCGACCACTGCCTGGGCACGTGGTGGGGCGCGTGCGTCGCCCCGGGCACGTAGTACATGAAGAACGGCTTGTCGGGTGCCAGCGCCTTCTGCCGGCGCACCCAGGTGATCGCGCGGTCGGCGAGGTCCTCGTTGAGGGTGTAGCCCTCCTCGGGTGTCTTGGGCGGCTCGACGGCCGTGGTGCCCTCGTACAGCCCTGGGTAGTACTGATTGGCCTCGCCGCCGACGAAGCCGTAGAAGTACTCGAATCCCGAGCCCGTCGGCCACTGGTCGAACGGCCCGACCGGGGATATCTCCCAAGCCGGAACCTCGTGGCACTTCCCGAACTGCGCCGTCGAATAGCCGTTGAGCCGCAACGTTTCCGGGAGGGGCGCCTTGCTCTTGGGCCGGATGCTGTTGTTGCCCGGCGCGGAGGTCGCCATCTCGATGATCGCGCCCATACCGACGGAGTGGTGGTTGCGCCCGGTCAGCAGCGCCTGGCGGGTCGGGGAGCACAACGCCGTGGTGTGGAACCGATTCAGCCTCAGGCCGCCGGCCGCCAACCGATCCGCCGTCGGGGTGTTGCATGGTCCGCCGAAAGCCGACGAGGCGCCGAAACCGACGTCGTCGAGCATGACGATGAGCATGTTCGGCGCGCCCGCAGGCGGGCGCAGCATGGTGATCGGCGGATACTTGGTATTCGGATCCTTCGCATCGTAGGTCGTCAGACCGACGTGCTGGGGATCCGGTATCGGCAAGGTCTGCCGCATGACCGGCGGGGCCGGCTGCGCGCCGCGCGCTCCCGTAAGGGCTTCGCCGTTGCCGTGACTGGGTGAGAGTGAATCCGCCATGTTCGTCCCCTTCTTGAACGATTGCGGTGACCGACGCTACGCCCGGCCGGCAACGACTAGGCGCAGTTCTCCTGAATTCACAGCGATCGGGCGAGCGTTAGCGCGGCCATGACCATGTCCGTCAGCCGGTCCAGGTAGTCATCACTGGTGGGCGTGCGCACGACCGCGAGACGCCAATACAGCGGCCCGGCGAGGATGTCCATGCACATTTCGAGGTCACTGTCGGGCGGCAACTCTCCGCGTTCCATGGCGCGCCGGAAAAGTATTGCGCCCTTGGCGCGGCGCGGGGTTCGCACGTTGTCTAGCAACGCGTCGGCCAAAGCGGGGTTACGCGTCGCCTCGGCGAGCAGGTCGGGAACGATGTGCTGGGCCAACGGGTGGGTCAGGGCGTCGCTTGCATTCGACAGGTATTGGCGGATGTCGCCGCGCAGGCTGCCGGTGTCCGGCACGTCGATGGCGGCCACGGCCACAGCGGAGGCCAGGGCGACCGTGATATCCAGCTTCGAACGCCAGCGCCGGTAGATGGCCGCCTTGCCGACCCCCGCACGCTTGGCCACCGCGTCGATCGACAGCCGGCCGTAGCCCACCTCCGCGAGTTCTTCGAAAAATGCCGTTTGTATCGCGTCGGTGACCTCGGACTGCAGGACGGGCCCGACCGATACCCGGCGCCGCGTGACGTTGGTGGCCATATCGCCATATTATACGAGACGGAACTGTTGCGTTTCGACTATCCAGGGTTTAGCGTATCGATACGAACCTGTTCCGTTTCGACCTGCGGGAGGCCGCCATGAAATTCTTGTTCGACGACGCCTCGTTTTCCTTTGAAGCGCTGCGCTCGGCCGGCTTCGCGAACTACGCCGGCGCGGACCTCGGTGAAGTGCTGGCGACCGTGCAAGCCATTCCGGACGGCGACGAGGCGAGTTGGCACCGGGAGTGGAAGGCCACCGCGGAGCGGGTCGAGCAGATAGGTCGTACGTCGCTGGCCGGCGGTCATGCGGTCAGCGCCCGGGAAGCCTTGTTGCGCGCCTCGAACTACTACCGCACTGCCGAGTTCTACCGGCGCGACGATCCCGAGCACGACCCGGAGGTGAGGCTGTTGTCGGCGCGGAGTCGCGACGCGTTCGTCACGGCGATGTCCCTGTTCGACTTCGGTTTCGAACGCTTCTCCATTCCGTACCAGCAGACCGCCATTCCGGCCTACCTGTACCGGGTGGACGACTCTGGAAGGCCCCGCCCAACGCTCATCTATAACAACGGTTTTGACTCCACCCTCGAAGAGTCGTATTTCGCCGTCGCCGCGGCCGGGTTGGCGCGCGGTTACAACGTGCTGGCCTTCGATGGCCCCGGTCAGGGTGCCGCTCTGCGCGAGCAGGGTCTGGTTTTCCGCCCGGACTGGGAGGCGGTCATCGGACCGGTCATCGACTACGCGCTCACTCGTCCCGAAATCGCTGCACACGCGATCGTCCTGTTCGGCTACAGCATGGGCGGCTACCTCGTTGCGCGGGCGGCGGCGTTCGATTCCCGGGTAGCGGCCCTGATACTCGATGACGGGATCTATGACTTTCATGCCGCGATGGTCAACAAGATGCCGCCATTCCTGGCCGACTGGATCGAGCAGGGCAAAGATGATTCGGCCACGCCCGTGCTGGAGCTGATGATGGCCGTCAACACCGAGGTGCGATGGGCGCTGCGCAATGGCAAGTGGGTCACGGGTGTGGACTCGATCGCCGACGTGCCGCGAGCTTTCAAGAGCTACACACTGGCCGGGGTTGCGGACCGGATCACTGCTCCGGCGCTGGTCCTAAACCCCGATAACGACCAGTTCCTCAAGGGCGAGCCGCAACGGGCCGCCGACGCGATGATCAATGCCGACACCACCCTGATCACCCTGACAGAAAGCGAAGGCGCGGGCGAGCACTGCCACGTCGGCGCGATGTCGCTGCTCCATCAAACGATGTTCGACTGGCTCGACGATCAATTAGGCCGAGCGGCGGATGCCCCGAGTACGGCCGATGTCGCCCTTCAGCAGTAGCTCGCGCTCGGATTCGGACAGACCGCCCCAAACCCCGTAGGGCTCACCAACTTCCAGCGCATGGGAACGGCACTCCTCGATCACCGGGCAGCGCCGGCACATCTCCTTGGCGCGCTGCTCGCGCTGCATCCGCGCGCGGCCACGCTCGCCGTCGGGGTGAAAAAACATCGACGAGTCGACGCCGCGGCACAAGCCTTGCAGTTGCCAGTTCCAGATGTCGGCGTTCGGCCCAGGTAGCTGCTCCGGCTGTGGCATTGAATCGTTCCCTCTCTGCACGGCACGCCCATAAGGTCAGGTTCGCGAAGCGTCCGAAACCGGTTGTGTACTGATTTGGGGTGGCGTCACCGATGACTACCCGTCACATGTAGAACTTAGGGGCGGTGGCGAATTTCCGTCAACCATCACTTAGCCCGGCAAAATATGTGAGCGTTGCAGCAGAATTAACTCGCCGTTCATCTGCGATGCTTTGGCCGACAGACAAGCGTGCTACCAGGCACTTGTCCAAACTGCGATTTCCCTGCTCAGGCGCAAGCGAACCGGCAGCCGCAATTGGTACCGAGTGGATCGCAATTAACAGGCGGGTAACACGGACAGCACGAAGTGTTTACTACTATCACCGTGATTGAAACTCGTCATACTTCGATGGTTGACCGAGAGTTGGCCGCCGCCGCCTTCGGTGACCGGCCCGGTGGTTGGCCGCTGCCGACGGCGACCACGCCGGAGCAATTGTGGCTGCGGGCGGTCGCGGCCGGCGGCCAGGGCCGCTACGGCAGCGCGTACCGCGATCTGGCAGAGCTTCGTCGCAACGGTCCGGCCGGTCGCTTGCGGTCGTTGGCTCACAGCACGCAGGCGTCGTTTCTGCGTCAGCTCGGCTGGCACACGTTGGCCCGTGGGTGGGACGGACGCGCGCTGGCGCTGGCCGCCACCGACCCGGAGGCCCGCGGCGATGCGCTGATCGGGCTGGCGGCCGACGCCCTTGGTGTCGGCCGCTTCGCCGCTGCGGCAACGTTGTTGGCACGCGTGGACTTTGTGCCGGCGCCCGACTCGGCCGTGCCCGATCGGCTCCCCGTGCGCCGACGGTGGGTGGCCGCCGAGCTCGCGATGGCCTCGGCGGACGGCGCGTCCGCGGTGCGGCACGCGGAGCAGGCGGTCGAGCTTGTGCAGGCGATGGCCGTGCCGTCGGAGCGCCACCGGGTGAAGAGCCAAGTCGTGCTGGCCGCCGCCCTGAGCAGCGCAGGCGATACCGAGCGCGCCCGCGCGATCGGGGAGGCGGCGCTCGGGGCCGCCGGCCGAATGGGATTGCTGCCGCTTCGCTGGGCCCTGGCTTGCTTGCTGATCGATCTCGGAAGCGTGTCGTTTTCAGCACAAAAGCTGCGGGAAATTCGCGATATCTGCGCAGGCCACGTGCGGCGCGCCGGGGGCGCGTGGCGTTGCGCTTGAAACGGCCTTCCGGCCGTTATTGTCGATTGGTTAGTTAGCCCGCGATGTGTCCCGTTCGTAACGTTGGAGATACCGCCGTCGATGACAATTCCAGGAGAACGTCTCGACGCTGTGGTTGCGGATGCGGCGGCGGGCGACCGGAACGCACTGCGGGAGGTGCTGGAGACCATCCGTCCGATTGTCGTGCGATATTGCCGCGCGCGGGTCGGCACCGTCGACCGCGGTGGTCTGTCGGCCGACGACGTAGCCCAGGAGGTGTGCTTGGCCACCATCACGGCACTGCCGCGTTACCGGGACCGCGGGCGCCCGTTTCTGGCCTTCCTTTACGGAATTGCGGCCCATAAGGTCGCCGACGCGCATCGGGCCGCCGGCCGCGATCTCGCCTATCCCGCCGAGTCGGTTCCCGAGCGCTGGTCGTCCGACGCCGGGCCCGAGCAGATGGCCATCGAGGCGGATTCGGTCAGCCGCATGAACGAGTTGCTCGCGATCTTGCCCGCCAAGCAGCGCGAGATCCTGATCCTGCGCGTCGTCGTCGGCCTGTCCGCCGAGGAGACCGCGGCCGCCGTCGGCAGCACCACCGGAGCGGTCCGGGTGGCACAACACCGTGCGTTGTCACGGCTCAAGTCCGAAATCGTCGCGGCGGGTGACTATGCCTGAACACGGTTATGCGTTCCCCGACCAACCGGCCCTGGACGAATTGGCTCGCACCGATCTGCTCCTCGACGCGCTCGCGGCGCGCCGCCCGGTCGATCTTGCCGACGCCGGCGAACCCAATCTCGAAGCGCTCGCCGTCCTGATGGGGGACTGGCGCGACGACTTGAGGTGGCCACCGGCCAGCGCCCTGGTGTCGCCGGAGGAGGCCATCGAAGCTCTGCACACCGGTATCGAGGAACGCCGGCAGGCTCGCCGCGGCCTGGCGGCGATCGGCTCGGTCGCTGCCGGGCTGTTGGTCCTGAGTGGTTTTGGCGCCATGGTGGTCGAGGCCCGTCCCGGCGACACGCTGTACGGGCTGCATGCGATGTTCTTCGACCAGCCCAGGGTCAACGACACTCAGATCGCGTTGTCCGCCAAGGCCGATCTGGCGAAGGTTCAGCAAATGATCGACCAGGGGCAGTGGAGCCAGGCCCAGAATCAACTCGCCGAGGTCAGCAGCACCGTGCAGTCCCTCGACGACGGGACCAGCAGACAAAACCTGATGGACGAGGTGAATCTGCTGAATACCCGCGTCGAATCCCGCAACCCGAACGCCACGTTGCCCCCGGCGGCGAGCAAGCCGCCCAGCGCTCCGGCAGGCCCGACCACCTCGCCGGTCGCGCCGACTCCGAGCACGAAACCACCGGCACTCACAAGCGCGACGACGCCGGTGCCGAGCCTTTCAAACAGCCCGTCCAACAGCCCCTCAAACGCTTCGACCAGTCCGTCGCCCAGCCCGTCTTCCGGCCGGCACAGGCATCACGGGCAGACGACCACGCCGAGCGTCACGCCCTAAAGCGAGAGAAATCAGTGGCGAAACCCGTCGGCGTCTGACGTCGCCTCGTTGAGCGAGGCGTCGGCGTAGCCCCGGCAGTAATCCCACGTCACGTACGCGTCCGGTTCAGGGTCGTACGCGGGCTCGTGCGGACGCACGGTGCCATCGATCAGCAGCTGCAGCAGATTGGCCCGCAACATGTCCCAGTCGTGATAGTGGTCTTGCTGGCATTCGTCGCAGCAGACCACGAGCCCGCGAATCCCCTTGTGCGCCAACAGCGCCTCGTAAACGGCCAGATCGGCGAGATCCGCCTCGACGGCCATTCGCTCCTGCTGATCCAGGGGTTGTCCCGGCTCAACGGCATCCAGCGCAGCCGACGGGTCGCAGGGGTCGTCAGCGAACGGGTCGGGCGGCAAACCCGGCGGCAGGTGGTCGCGCACGCCTCTACACTACGCAAGCGGGCCGTCATAACGCCAGCAGGGAGCTACCCGCCGCGGCGCTCCCTAGCCGATAGGATGGGTTTCTCACTCCGCACGCGCATGGAGGGCCCGACTGATGTCTCGTGGCATGTCCGACCTAGAAGACAGCTCCCCGCTGGTCGCCAGTCCCTACGTGCGCGACGCTCCGGTCGGAGGCCTGGCCGCTGACCCGGTGCCCACCGGCGGCGACGACCCCTCCAAGATCGCGATGCTGGGGTTGACGTTCGACGATGTCATGTTGCTGCCCGCGGCCTCGGATGTGGTTCCCGCCGCGGCCGATACCTCCAGCCAGCTCACCAGGAAGATCAGGCTCAAGGTGCCGCTGGTCAGCTCGGCGATGGACACCGTCACCGAGTCGCGGATGGCCATCGCGATGGCCCGGGCAGGCGGAATGGGCGTGCTGCATCGCAATCTGCCCGTCGCCGAACAGGCCGGCCAGGTCGAGATGGTGAAGCGCTCGGAGGCCGGCATGGTCACCGATCCGGTCACGTGCCGCCCGGACAACACGCTGGCCCAGGTCGACGCGATGTGCGCCCGGTTCCGGATCTCCGGTCTGCCCGTGGTCGACGACTCCGGCGCGCTGGTCGGCATCATCACCAACCGCGACATGCGGTTCGAGGTGGACCAGTCCAAACACGTCGCCGAGGTGATGACCAAGGCTCCCCTGATCACCGCCCAGGAGGGTGTTAGCGCCGACGCGGCGCTGGGGCTGTTGCGCCGCAACAAGATTGAGAAGCTGCCCGTCGTCGACGGTCACGGCCGGTTGACGGGTCTGATCACCGTCAAAGACTTCGTCAAGACCGAACAGCACCCCCTGGCCACCAAGGACAGCGACGGCCGGCTGCTGGTGGGCGCTGCCGTCGGTGTCGGCGGCGACGCCTGGGTCCGCGCGATGATGCTGGTCGACGCCGGGGTCGACGTCCTGGTGGTGGACACCGCGCACGCCCACAACCGGCTGGTGCTCGACATGGTCAGCAAACTCAAGCTCGAGGTTGGTGACCGCGTCGAGGTGATCGGGGGCAACGTGGCCACTCGGGCGGCGGCCGCGGCCCTCGTCGACGCCGGGGCCGACGCGGTGAAGGTCGGGGTGGGACCGGGATCGATCTGCACGACGCGGGTGGTGGCCGGCGTCGGCGCGCCCCAGATCACCGCGATCCTGGAGGCCGTCGCGGCGTGCGCGCCGGCCGGCGTGCCGGTGATCGCCGACGGTGGGCTGCAGTACTCCGGCGACATCGCCAAGGCGCTGGCCGCCGGCGCGTCGACGACCATGCTGGGTTCGCTGCTGGCCGGCACCGCCGAGGCGCCCGGCGAACTGATCTTCGTCAACGGCAAGCAGTTCAAGAGCTATCGGGGCATGGGGTCGCTGGGGGCCATGGCGGGCAGGGGCTCCGGCGGGTCGGGCGGGGGCAAGTCCTACTCCAAGGACCGCTACTTCGCCGACGACGCCTTGAGCGAGGACAAGCTGGTGCCCGAGGGCATCGAGGGCCGGGTGCCGTTCCGCGGCCCGCTGTCGTCGGTGATCCACCAACTGACCGGGGGCCTGCGCGCCGCGATGGGCTACACCGGCTCGCCCACCATCGAGGTGCTGCAGCAGGCCCAGTTCGTCCGGATCACGGCGGCCGGGCTGCGCGAGAGCCACCCGCACGATGTCGCGATGACGGTCGAAGCGCCCAACTACTACGCGCGGTGAACAGCGAACTGGCCATGGTCGAGATCGGGATGGGCCGCGCCGCCCGTCGCACGTACGAACTCAGCGAAATCAGCATCGTGCCGTCGCGGCGCACCCGCTCGTCCAAGGATGTCTCGACGGCTTGGCAGCTCGATGCCTACCGGTTCGAGATTCCGGTGATCGCGCACCCGACCGACGCCCTGGTATCGCCGGAGTTCGCGATCGAGCTCGGCCGGCTGGGCGGGCTGGGTGTGCTCAACGGCGAGGGACTGATCGGCCGGCACGCCGATGTGGAGGCGAAGATCGCCCAGCTGGTCGAGGCGGCCGAGAAGGAGCCGGAGCCGTCGGCGGCAATCCGGCTGCTCCAGGAGATGCATGCGGCACCGCTGGATCCGGACCTGTTGGGGGCGGCGGTGGCCCGCATCCGGGAGGCCGGCGTGATCACCGCGGTGCGGGTCAGCCCGCAGAACGCCCAGTCGCTGACGCCGGTGCTGCTCCAGGCGGGCATCGACCTGTTGGTCATCCAGGGCACGATCGTGTCCGCCGAGCGCGTCGCCAGCGATGGCGAGCCGCTGAACCTCAAGACCTTCATCTCCGAGCTCGACGTTCCGGTGGTCGCCGGTGGCGTGCTCGACCACCGCACTGCGCTGCACCTGATGCGCACGGGCGCCGCCGGGGTGATCGTCGGCTACGGCTCCACCCAGGGAGTGACCACCAGCGACGAGGTGCTGGGCATCAGCGTGCCGATGGCCACCGCGATCGCCGACGCCGCCGCCGCACGGCGGGAATACCTCGACGAGACCGGCGGCCGCTACGTGCACGTGCTGGCCGACGGGGACATCCACACCTCGGGCGAGCTGGCCAAGGCCATCGCCTGCGGGGCCGACGCGGTGGTCCTGGGCACGCCGCTGGCCGAATGCGCCGAGGCCCTCGGGGGCGGCTGGTTCTGGCCGTCCGCCGCGGCGCACCCGTCGTTGCCGCGCGGCGCGCTGCTGCAGATCGCCGTCGGTGAACGCCCGCCGATGCGGCAGGTGCTGGGCGGCCCGTCCGACGATCCGTTCGGGACGCTGAACCTGGTGGGCGGGCTGCGCCGATCGATGGCCAAGGCCGGCTACTGCGACCTCAAGGAGTTTCAGAAGGTCGGCCTGACCGTCGGAAGCTGACGGCGCTCGGTCAAAGGGCGGTCAGCAACTCGACGTCGCGCATCACCCCATCAACCCGGGGTTCGCGCCGAGGGTGCGGCTGGCCGCACCGTCGAGCGCGAGAGTGCGGCCAGCCGCACCCTCGGGTCCGGTGGCGGGCCCAGCTCCGGCCGCTGTTTATTACCGGCGGGTAAGGCCATACTGGTGCGATGAAGCCGGATTACGACGTCCTGATCATCGGTTCGGGATTCGGGGGCAGCGTCAGCGCGTTGCGGCTGACCGAAAAGGGCTATCGCGTGGGCGTCCTGGAGGCCGGCCGCCGCTTTGCCGACGAGGAGTTCGCCGAGACCTCCTGGGACCTGCGCAAGTTCTTATGGGCGCCGAAGCTCGGGTGCTATGGCATCCAGCGGATCCATCCGCTGAAAAACGTGATGATCTTGGCCGGCGCCGGGGTCGGCGGCGGCTCGCTGAACTACGCCAACACGTTGTACGTGCCGCCCGAGCCGTTCTTCAAGGATCCGCAGTGGGCGCAGATCACCGACTGGCGCGATGAGTTGATGCCGCACTACGAGCAGGCTCAACAGATGCTCGGCGTGGTGAAGAACCCGACCTTCACCGACGCCGACCGCGTCGTCAAGGAGGTCGCCGACGAGATGGGGTTCGGCGACACCTTCGTGGCCACCCCGGTCGGAGTGTTCTTCGGCCCCGACGGCACCAAGGCGCCGGGAAAGACCGTGCCCGACCCCTTCTTCGGCGGCGCCGGGCCCGATCGCACCGGCTGCCTCGAATGCGGTTGCTGCATGACGGGTTGTCGCTACGGCGCCAAGAACACGCTGGTGAAGAATTACCTGGGGCTCGCGGAATCGGCTGGCGCACAAGTTCATCCGATGACGACGGTGAAGGGCTTCGAGCAGCGCTCGGATGGGCTGTGGGAGGTGCACACGGTTCGCACCGGAAGCTGGCTGCGACGCGACCGGCACACCTACACCGCCGCAAACCTGATCCTGGCCGCGGGCACCTGGGGAACCCAGCATCTGCTGTTCAGAATGCGGGACAGGGGCAAGCTGCCGCGGCTCTCCAAGCGCCTGGGTGTGTTGACCCGAACCAACTCGGAGTCGATCGTGGGCGCCGGCCGCCTGGAGGTCCGGCCCGATCTCGACCTCACCCACGGAGTGGCGATCACGTCGTCGATCCATCCGACGGCCGACACCCACATCGAGCCGGTCCGCTACGGCAAGGGCTCCAACGCGATGGGCCTGCTGCAGACCCTGATGACCGACGGTCAGGGCCCGGAAGGGACGGACGTGCCGCGGTGGAAGCAGTTGTTGGACCAGGGCCGCGAAGACCCGCGCCGCATGCTCCGGATGCTCAACGTCCACCAGTGGAGCGAACGCACCCTGATCGCGTTGGTGATGCAGCACCTGGACAACTCGATCACCACGTACACCAAGCGCGGCAAGCTCGGGATTCGCTGGTATTCCAGCAAACAGGGCCACGGGGAGCCGAACCCGACGTGGATCCCGGTCGGCAACAAGGTCACCCGCCGCATCGCCGAAAAGATCGACGGCGTGGCCGGCGGCACCTGGGGCGAGCTGTTCAACATCCCGCTGACCGCCCACTTCCTGGGCGGAGCGGTCATCGGCGATAGCCCCCAGAACGGCGTCATCGACCCGTATCACCGGGTCTACGGCTACCCCACCCTGTTTGTGGTCGACGGCGCGGCGATCTCGGCGAACCTGGGCGTCAACCCGTCGTTGTCCATCACCGCGCAAGCCGAGCGCGCCGCCTCGCTGTGGCCGAACAAGGGCCGCAACGATCAGCGGCCCCTGCAGGGCGACGCCTACCGCAGGCTGGACCCGATCCCGCCCGAGCACCCGGTGGTACCCCTCGACGCACCGGGCGCCCTGCGCTGGCTGCCGGTCGATCCGGCCGCTCGGCCGGTGGAGGCCAGCGAGGCGGGCTGACCCTCACCTTGCGCTCGGCTACGCCGAGCTTGCGATCACCTCGGGTTGGTCGGGTCGGTGACCCGCGGCGCTCGGCTACGCCGAGCTTGCGATCACCTCGAGGGGTGCTCCGCTAACCACCCGGCTGCGTTGCCCGTGTACGTTGACCGGCACGTCGCCCATCAAGGTGACCCGGTGCATGAGCCGGTGCTGACCGTCGTAGTCGTCGATCGCCCGGTGCTGGGTCGCGCGGTTGTCCCAGATCGCGACGTCGCCCGGCTCCCAGTTCCAGCGGATCGTGTTCTCCGGCATCGTGATTCGTCGTTGCAGCAATTCCAGCAGAACCGCCGACTCGTGGTTGTCCAGGCCGATGAAGCCGCGCACGAAATTTCCCAACACCAGCGTGCGTTCACCGGTCTCGGGGTGCACCCGCACCACTGGGTGTTCGGTCTGGAAATCGGGCTTCTCGAATGCTCGCCGGAACGCCCGTTGCGGCTCGGGCAGCGATTCGATCGATTCACCGGCGACGTAGTCGTAGCGGTTGGTGTGCAGCGCCCACATGTTGTCGACGAGCCATTTAAGCGGCTCGGGCAGGCCGTCATATGCGGCCGCGGTGGAGGCCCACAGGGTCGAGCCGCCGTAGCCGGGCAGGGTGATGGCACGCAGGATCGAGGCCGCGGGGTAGTTCGCGGCGAAGGTGATGTCGGTGTGCCAGCGGTTCGCCTTGCCGTAGTCGGAGTTGATCGGCGTGATGATCGAGCCGTTCGTGGCGGTGGGGTGGGCCGCCGGGTGGCCGATCGGCGTGCCCAGCCGGCCGGCGAAGGCAAGCTGCTGATCGTCGTCCAGGTGGTCCTGCCCGCGGAAGAAAATCACCTTGTTGGCCAGCAGCGCACCCCGTATCTCTTCGACGATCCCCGGGTCGAGGTCGCCGCTCAGTCTCACCCCATCGATTCGGGCGCCGATCCGGCTGCCCAGCTTGGTGACGCTTATCGTCTTTTCCATCACTGTCGTCCTTTGGCGGAGGTCACCGTAGTCAACTGACTACATACGCTAGTGTAGTCATATGACTACCCGATCGGCAAGAGTCGCCCGTAAACCTCGCACCGCGCGGCCGGGGCCCGCCGGTCAGGAAGCTCCCACTGGGCGCGAAGCGGTAGCGGCGGCGATATTGGAGGCCGCCACCGACCTGTTCGCCGAGCGCGGGCCGGCCGCGACGTCGATCCGCGACATCGCCGCCCGATCGAAGGTCAATCACGGGCTGGTTTTTCGGCACTTCGGCGCCAAGGAGCAGTTGGTCGGCGCTGTGCTCGACCACCTGGGCGCGGATTTGACCGGCCTGCTGCAGTCGGGCGCGCCGGCCGACGCGGTGGAGAAGGCTTTGGACCGGCAGATAAGGGTCATGGCCCGCACGGTGCTCGACGGGTATCCGGCCGGACAGCTGCAGAAGCGCTTCCCCAACGTTGCCGGTCTGCTCGACGGGGTGCGGCCACGTCATGCCACCGAGCTCGGTGCGCGGCTGGCGGTCGCGAATGCCCTTGCGCTGCAATTCGGTTGGCGATTGTTTGCCCCTATCCTGCGGTCGGCCACGGGTCTCGACGAGCTGACCGATGCCGAGCTGCGGAAGGCGGTGGACGCCGAGGTGGCGCGGATCGTCGAACCTCACTGACTGCGGGCCAGGGCGCGGCGGTGCAGCGGCTCGCGGCCCGCCGGCTGCTGTGGGGTCGGCAGCAAGGGCTTGCGGATGCGCACGGGGACGGTGGTCGGCGAATTCGTACAGAGCTTGAGTTGTTCACCGGCGTGGCGGATGATCAGCTCCTGCTCCGATCCGTCGTCCACCGCATAGGTGACCTCGGTGTGGTTGACGTCGACGGTCAGCCGGATGTCGCGCCACCGCAGCCGGAAGCGAAGCCGCGCAATGCCGTCGGGCAGTTGCGGGTCCAGTGACAGGATGCCCTCATCGTCGCGCAGGCCACCGAACCCGGCAACCAACGTCAGCCACGCGCCCGCGAGCGAGGCCATGTGCAACCCGTCGCGGGTGTTGTGGTGCAGATCCCGCAGGTCGATCAGCGCGGCCTCGTACGCGTAATCGTGCGCCAGCTCCAGATGCCCGACCTCGGCGCACATCACGGCCTGCGTGCACGCCGACAGGGACGAGTCGCGCACGATGCGCTTTTCGTAATAGTCCACGTTGCGCGCCTTTTGTTCGGGCGTGAACGCGTGACTCTGCCACTGCATCGCCAGCACCAGGTCGGCCTGCTTGATCACCTGGGCGGGGTAGAGCCGCACGTAGGCCTCGTGCATCAGCAAGGGGTATGTGGTGTTGGCTTCGAAATCCCATTCGGTGAAAGTGGTGAATCCCTCGCACTGTTGATGGACACCCAACTCCGCGTCGTAGGGGATGTTGACGGCATCGGCGGCGTCCCGCCACGCGGCCGTCTCCTCGGTGGTGACGCCCATACCCGCCGCCAGCTCCGGGTGACGGTTGCAGGCCTCGGCGGCGGACACCAGGTTGTGGGCCGCCATGAGATTCGTGAAGACGTTGTCGCGGACGATCGCCGTGTACTCGTCGGGACCGGTGACGCCGTCGAGGTGCCAGACGCCGTGCCGGTCGTGGTGCCCCAGCGACATCCACAGCCGGGCGGTCTCGACCAACACCGTGAGGCCACACTCCCGCTCCAGGTCGTGGTCGCCGGTGACGATGCGGTAGCGCTCGAAGGCCATGGAGATGTCGGCGTTGATGTGCCAGGCCGCCGTGCCGGCCGGCCAATACGCGGAGCACTCCTGCCCGCGGATGGTTCGCCACGGAAAGCTGGCCCCGGCAAGTCCGAGTTCGGCGGCCCGCTCCTTGGCCAGGTCCAGCGTCGACGCTCGCCAGCGCAGCGCATCGGCGACGGTGTGCGGCGCGGTGTAGGTCAGCACCGGCAAAACGTAGGCTTCGGTGTCCCAGAAGGCGTGGCCGTCGTAGCCGGTTCCGGTGAGGCCCTTGGCGGCGATGGCGCGGCGTTCGGCGCGGGCGCTGGCCTGCAGCAGGTGGAACATCCCGAAGCGGACGGCTTGCTGAGATTCGGGATCGCCGTCGACCTCGACGTCGGCGTTTTCCCAGAAGTCGTCGAGGTAGGCCCGTTGCGCCTCCGCCAACCCCTGCCACCCGGTGTAGCGGGCGCTGTGTATCGCGGCGGCGGCCTGGTCGCGCAACGCCGGGCGGGAGCGCATGCTCGACCAGCCGTAGGCCAGGTACTTCACGATCCGCAGCTTCTGGCCCGGGCGCAGCCCGCAGATCACCGTGGTGCGTGCCAGGTCCGGCCGCGCATCGGTGCTGAACTCGACGCGGCCGGGAACATCGATCTCGTGATCCATCGCGGCGGACATCATCAGCGCACTGGCGCGGGTCCGGTGCATGAGAAGCGCTCCGGTTTCGGTCTTTTCGTGTTCGACGGCCTCCAGGGGGTTCTCCAGGATCGCCGAGACCCGCGGGTCATCAGAGGTCTCCGGCTGGTCCTCGTTGGTGACGAGTTCGGACTGCACGGTCACGCGCGCGAACTCCTCGACCGCCTCGATCACGTACTCGATGGCGGCCACGCCGCGTTGCGCCAGCGACACCAGCCGGGTGGAGACCAGTTTGATTTGCTTGCCGGCCGGCGAGCTCCAGTGCGCGCGGCGCGTCAGCGTCCCGGCGCGCAGGTCGAGCACCCGCTCATGGGAGATGAGTTGGCCATAGCGGACGTCGAACGGCTCGTCCTCGACCAACAGGCGGATGATCTTGCCGTTGGTGACGTCGACGAGCGTCTGGCCGGCCTCCGGATAGCCGTAACCGGCCTCGGCGTACGGCAGCGGCCGGATCTCGTAGAAGGAGTTCAGATAGGTGCCGGGCAGGCCGTACGGCTCACCCTCGTCGAGGTTGCCGCGCAGCCCGATGTGCCCGTTGGACAAGGCGAACAGGGATTCCGACTGGGCCAGTATGTTCAGATCCAGCCGCGTCTCGCGGACCTGCCACGGTTCGACGGGGAAGGCTTCCTCGGTGATCATCGGCGGATCAGCCCTGCAGCAATTCGGCGAGATCGGTGACCACGACGTCGGCGCCGTTGCGGCGCAGGTCTTCGGCCTGGCCCACCCGATCCACGCCGACCACGTAGCCGAATTTGCCGGCGCGGCCGGCCTGCACGCCCGACAACGCGTCTTCGAAGACGGCTGCGGCGTCCGGTCCGACGCCCAGCAACTCCGCGCCGCGCAGGTAGGAGTCGGGGGCCGGCTTGCCGGCGATGTGTTCCTCGCGCAGCGTGACGCCGTCGACCCGCTGCTGGACGAACCGGTCGAGGCCGGTGATCTGCAGGACGTCGCGGGTGTTGGCACTCGACGACACCACGGCGATGCCGAGGCCGGCGGCCGAGACCGCCTCCAGATAGCGGCGCGACCCGTCGAACACCTTGACGCCGTCGTCGTGCAGCACCTTCTGGAACATGTCGTTCTTGCGGTTGCCCAAGCCGAAGATGGTCTCGGCGTCGTCGGGGTCATCCGGAGTGCCGTCGGGGAGCTCGATTCCCCGGCTGCCCAGGAACGAGCGAACTCCGTCCTCGCGCTTCTTGCCGTCGACGTACGTCCGGTAGTCGCTGGCCGCATCGAAGGGGACGAACTCCTCGCCGGTTCGCTTGGCGCGTTCGGACAGATAGGCATCGAACATGGCCTTCCAGGCCTTGGTGTGCACACTCGCGGTATCGGTGAGCACACCGTCGAGGTCGAACAGGCAGGCACGTACCTTCTCTGGCAGACCCAGCGCTGGGCTCACTGTGGACCTCACTCTCGGGCATCGGGGGTAGTACTTCAGCGATACCCACTCCACCATGCCGCGATGTGTGTCGCCAGAGATCACCGCGAATCGACCCGGCGCGGGGCCGGGAGCCAGGACGCCGCGCCGCCCGGCTTCATGGATTGGCGGCTTGGCGGATGATGCGCACCATGTCGGCCGGCCGTTCCAGCGCCGAGAAGTGGCCGGTGCCGGGCAGCGTCATCGCGTCGACCTTCAGCTCGCGGGCGACCTGTTGGCGCTCGGCCGGGTGCGACCAATCGTGTTCGCTGTAGACCAACGTGACCGGGACACGCACACCGGCGTAGCGGCTGCGCGCGGCGACGAACCCGTTGAGGCTGCGCATGATCGCGCGGCTCACCGTCGCGTAGCCGCGGCGTCGGCCGCTGCGGCGCAGCTCCGTGAGGAAGTCCTTCGGCATGGCTCGGCGGTCGGCGAAGCCGCCGGCCAGCACGCCGCCCAGGATGAGGCGGTTTTCGAGCCGGGCGAAGATGGGCCCCGAACCGGGGAGCCGGACGCCCGTGCCGATCACGCGGGCAAACCAGTTGCCGCGCTCCAGGCCGCCGGGGTAGTCGTAGGGATTGAAGACGATCACGTTGCTCACCCGGTCCGTCAGCTCGATCGAGGCCAGCAGCGCGAGCGCACCACCCATCGATTCGCCCGCCAGGGTGACGCCACGCATGTCCAGGGCTTTGACGAATTCGACGACGGCGCCGCGTAATTGGGGCTCATCGTAGCGGGCCCCCGGGACGATGTCGGACCACCCCATGCCGGGCAGGTCCAGCGCGAAGACGGTGAAGTCGGCCCAGAGTGCGGGCACCACCCGGTGGAAGTAGTCGAGCTGGGTGCGGACGGTGTGCAGCAGGACCAGCGGTGGGCCCATTCCCGCCGTGAAGTAGCGCAGCCGGGAGCCGTCGGACCGGCGCAGGAATTTGACCTCGCCGCGGCCGCTGCTCCACGCCAGCGTATAGCGCTGGTCCGGAATTTCGTTGGGGGCGTTCATCGTTCGCACACCGCCTGGATGGTCCGCAGGCGTCCGTCGGCCAGGGCCTGGGCGAGGTTTTCGGCCTTTCGGCGGAAGTCGGTGACGAAGGCGTGCAGACCCAGCGGACCGTCGGGCTGGGCCAGGACGGCCCGCATGACCGCGGCCGCCTGGTCGGTCAGGTCGTTCCACGCTTCGACGGCGAACCCGGCGGACTCGATCGCGGCGCGCAGCTCGCCGGGGGTCGCCAGGTGGCTGCGCGTCGGTTCGTCGGCCCAGGGCAGGGGATAGTCGAGTTGACCGCCGTCGCCAATCGTGATGTCCCACAGGGCGAGCCGCCCGCGGTCCTTGAGCACCCGGTGCGCCTCGGAGTACAGCCGCGCCTTGTCGGGCACGTTCATCTGGACGTGCTGGCTGATGAGGACGTCGAAAGTGCCGTCGGCGACTGGGAGTTCGGTGACGTCGGCCTGGCGAACCGATACTCGGCCGTCGAGCCCGACCAGCCGGTTGAGCCAGCGGTTGGTTTCGCAGTATTCGTCGGTGAGATCCACCGCCGTGACCCGGGCGCCGAAGCGGTCGGCGACGTAGCGGGCGGTGCCGCCGACGCCGCTGCCGGCGTCGAGGACGTCGCTGTCAGCGGTGAGGCGCGCGAGGTCGACCAGTTGCACGGTGGCGATGCGGCCCATGGTGTGGAAGTCCTCCAGCATCGCCAGGTCGGCCGGCGCCAGGTGGTCCAGGTCCATTCCGGCGGAGCCCAGCGCGCGCTCGATGTTGTTGCGCGACAGGCCGGTCGAATACTGGTCGCAGATGGTAGCGTTCATTTCTGCACCTTCGTCCACGCGGTGATGATGGGTGGCATCGTGACGATTGCGTTGGCCGCGAGCGCCTCCTCGCGGAAGCGAGGGATGAAGTTGTCGATGTCGGCGACCTCGTCGATGGCGAAGCCGTCCCGCTGCGCGATGGGCGATACCAGCCGCCAGACTTCCGCGGCGTAGGCCAGCAGGTCGGTGTCGGCGGCCGTGCCGACCGGCATGCCGAGGGTCAGCCGCGGCGAGCCCAGGCCGGCATCGGCGAAGACGGTATGCAGCGTGGTGCCGAACCGCGGGCTGAGCCCCATCGCCTCGAAGGCGCGCACGATGCCCGCGATCACCCGACCGAACAACGGGATCTCCGGGACGCTGCGCGCCGCGGTGATGTCGTTTTCCGAGAACGCGATCACGCCACCGGGGCGCACCAACGAACTCAGGCGCCGGAGCGTGGCGACCGGGTCGGGCAGGTGCATCAGGATCAGCCGACCGATAACGGCGTCGACGGGTTCCTCCACGGTGATCGCGTCGATCGCGGCCTGCGTGAAATGCGTTGTGGTCAAGCCTTTCTCGGCGGTGCGAGCGCGAGCGAGCTCGACCATCTCCGGCGCGGCGTCCACCCCCTGCACGCTGCCCGTCGGACCGACGAGGCCGGCGGCGACGAACGACACGTCACCGGGACCGCACCCGATGTCGAGCACCCGCATGCCCGGCCGCAGCCCGGCGAGCCGCAGCGCATGCTCGGTGTAGTCGTTGTACAGGCGCGCCTGCAACAGCAGCCGCTGCACCTCCGCGTCGGCGTGTCCAAGCACGTAAGTGCTGGCGGTTGACGTCGTACTCATGTCTTCCATGCCTTTCTTCGAGGGTGTTAGGCGTTTGCAAGTTCGGGGACGGGCGCCGCCTGCCGCTCACGCGCCGGCAACAACCAGGCGACGACGATCGCCGCCCCCAGCGCGATGCCCGCGCACACCAGCGAGCTCACCTGCATCCCGTCCAGGAAGGCGCGATCGACAGTTCCGCGGACATAGCCGGCTTGTTGAATCGGCAGCTGTTGAATCACCCTGTGCGCCAGCGCCATCGAGTGCCGCATCGCGTCAGCGGGCAAACCCGTCAAAGCGGCCGCGCCGAGATGTCCGGAGTACACCGACGCGAAAATACTGCCGGCGATGGCCACGCCGAGGGTGCCGCCGAGTTCGCGCGTCGTATCGTTGACCGCCGATCCGACGCCGGCCTTGTCGACGGGCAGCGACCCCATGATGGCCTCGGTGGCCGGCGCCGTCGTCAGGCCGAGGCCGCCACCCAGCAGCACCATCTGCAGGGCGATCTGGTTGTAGGGTGTGGCGGCGTCGGCCGTGGATGCCCATGCCAGTCCGGCGGCGAACACCGTAAGACCGGCGGCGACGACGGCGGTGGTGCCGACCCGTTCCACCAGCCGGGGCCCCACGACGCTCGCGATCGCGATCGAGGCGGCGACCGGCAGCAACCGCACTCCGCTCTGGAACGCCGTGTATTCCTTGATGAATTGGAAGTACTGCGTGATGACGAAGATGAACCCGAACAACGTGAGGAAACCGGCGGTCACCGCGAGGCTGCCGCCGGAGAACCTACGGTTGACGAAGACCGAGACATCGAGCATGGGATGGCTGGTGCGCCGTTCCCACAGCGCGAATCCCGCGAGAAGGATTGCGGCAAGCGCGAATCCGGCCGCGCTTCGCCCATTGGTCCAGCCCCACGTGGGCGCCTCGATGACCGTGTACACCAGCGTCGTGATCCCTGCAGCGGACAGCATCAGGCCGGGGACGTCGACGCGCGGCGCCGCCGGGTCACGCGACGTCGGAACGAACAGGGCGCCGCCGATGATCGCCAGCGCAGCGATCGGAATGTTCACCATGAAAATCGAGCCCCACCAGAAGTGCTCGAGCAGCCATCCGCCGCTGATCGGCCCCACGGCCACCCCCACGCCCACCATGGCCGCCCACAGTCCGATCGCCTTGGCGCGGGCCGCAGGTTCGGTGAAGATGTTGGTGATCAGCCCGAGCGTCGTCGGGAAGATCACCGCCGCGCCGATGCCCATGGCGGCGCGGGCGGCGATGAGCTGATCCGCGGAATTGACCTGTGCCGCAACGCCCGACGTGACCGCGAACAGCGCCAGCCCGGAGCTGAGCCAGCCCCGCCTGCCGTAGCGGTCGGACAGGCTGCCGGCCGAGAGCAGCAGGCCCGACATGACCAGGGTGTAGGCGTCGACGATCCATTGCAGCTGCGCGGTGTCGGCGCTGAGTTCGCGCGACAGGGTGGGCAGCGCGACGTTGACGATGGTGGCGTCGACGCTGATGACGAAGACGCCGAGGCAGATGATGGCAAGCGCGGGGATCGGGCGATTACGGAAGACCGGGAACGTTGGGCGTGTGCTCATGGACAAGAGGTTAAAGCTATTAGACAATTAAATCAAGTAAATAGTTGGGAAAGATGTCTATCGGTTGGTAAAGTGACTGGGGTGCGCGCCCGCAAGTACAACCAGAACTGCCCCATCGCTCTCGGGCTTGACATCATCGGGGAGCGATGGACATTGCTGATCCTGCGCGAGCTGGTGGGCGGCCCTCGCCGGTACAGTGACCTGCGCGACGAGCTACCCGGCATCGCAACCAATCTCCTCGCCGAGCGATTGCGGGAACTGCAAGACAGCGGGCTTGTCGACCGCACCGAGTTGCCGGCCCCGATCGGGCGCACCGTATATACCCTCAGCGACTTCGGCTGGCAGAAGGTGCTGCCCGTCCTGCGGGACATCGCCTGGTTGGGGCTCGATCGGCTCGAACCGTTCAACGGCGACGGCCCGGTCTCGCCATTGAACGGTTTCCTCGCCGGAATCCTGCTGCCCTTCGATCCGGCCGGGGCCGTCGGCTTGGATGCCACCTACCGTGTCGTGATTGACGGCCGCCGTTTCGATTTCGCGGTAAAGGATGGCCATCTCGCGGCCGGCAACGGTGGGCCCGCGGTGACGGTCACCGCCAGCGCGGCGGACCTGCTTACCGCGCGTATGGGCGCAAGCGAGGCCAAACGCAAGTCGGCGCTGCGGCGGGTCAGCTTCGCAGGCGACCCGGATGCCATCGACGCAATGCGTCGGGCGTTTGCGCTGTAGGTCAGCACCGCACACACCGCGATCCACCTTCTCGATACCGCACCGACAGGTCGTGGTAACCGGAGCGAAAGTTATTGACGCCAAGACGAACTCGGTACTACGGGCGCCGGAAAAAGTGTGTGCGTCCGCCGCGATCTGCCATATATTGATAGTCGCCATCGCCATCAGCTCACGTACTCCCATGGCGATGGGGATGGGACGCGGGCGGTTACCAAACGATGGCGATTTTTGTTGATATGGCTTTCGACTCCGCCCGGGGGGCGGACTCCGTTAGTGATGGTGGCCGCCGTCAGCGATGGCGCTTAGGCATGGCCCCCTGGTGAAGGGACCGTTGTGATGAGTTCTTGGATGCTCCCACCAGAGATCACGTCGGCGCAGATGTACGGCGGCGCCGGATCCGGGCCGATGCTTGCCGCCGCGGCATCCTGGGATGGCCTGGGCAGCGAGCTGGCCGCCGCGGCGGACGCGTTCTCCTCGGTGATTTCGACGCTGGTGGGTGGGCCCTGGCAGGGCTCGGCGGCGACGGCGATGGCCGGCATGGCCTCCCAGTACGGCGGCTGGCTCAGCACGGCGGCGGCTCAAGCCGGGGCGGCGGCCGAGCAGGCCAACGCCGTGGCCGGCCTCTTCGAGGCCGCGAAGTCGGCGATCACGCATCCGGCGGCTGTCGCGGCCAACCGGACTCAGTTGAGCTCGCTGGTGAGATGGAACCCGTTTGGCTTCAACGCCCCGGCGATAGCGGCCACCGAGGCCGCATACGAAGCGATGTGGGCACAGAACATGGCCACCCTCGTGGGCTATCACGGCGGAGCTTCGGCGGCGGCGGCGCGGCTGGCCCCGTGGGCCCAGGCGCTGCAAGCTCTGCCCGGTGCCATGTCGACTCCCGCTGGTATTGGCGCCGCCTCGCGGATATCGACAAACACTCGTCAAGACCTTCACGGGGTGCAAACGACGAACGCGGACCAGATCAGCGCAACCCAGGCACTGACCAGAAAAGACCTTCTGGTTGCGGGCACCGCTTTGAGGCGGTGGCCCCCGGCGGCGGCGGTCGCTCGCCGCCCGCGCGTTGAAGTGGCGGCCCGGTATGTCGCCGACGCGGGCGTGGTCAACGCCGGTACGGCATTGCAAGTGAGCGGCAGAAGCGCAGCAGCCGCACCGTTGGTCGCCGGCCAGGCCCTTGATATCGCCGGCGGCGCCGGCCCTCTGAAGGCGATTCCCGCGGCGCCCGCACAGCCCGCACCCGTGGCACCCGTTACTTCGGGCGCCCAGACGGCGACGGCTTCGCAGCCGGCGGCGCGACCGGGTTATGGTCCGTATCACGGCAGGCACGGCCTGACGGCCTATGACCGGTCTGAGTATGCGGGCTACCGGGCGTTGACCGGCCACCAGGTGTCAACGACGCGAGCCGATACCGCCGCCGACCTGTCGGCTGCGGCCATGGACATGAGGCGGCTTGACGTCCTTGGCGCCGCCCGGCGTGTTGCTGACGCCGGCCTGATCAACGTCGGGACGGGTATCCAAGTGACCGCTCGGGCCGCTGAGCTTGTTCCGATGACTGCGGGTGGGGACTTGGATATCACCGGCGGCGGCGGCTCGCTGCTGGCGCCGGTGACAGCGCCTGCGCAGACACCGACGCCGCAACCTCCGCCGCCGCAACCTCCGCCGCCGCAAACGCCGCCTCCGCAGCCTCCGCCACCCCCGCCGCCCTCTTACATTCCCTCGTCTGGCCTTACGCCTGTCTCGCAGTAACCGCGGTGGTGGCCGGGATCCGACCCGGTTCGCGGTGATGCGGTGCCCACTAAACTTGCGGCGTGGCGAAACCTGATGATTCCGCTGCGACCGGACCGCCCAATCAGCCGGTACTGGTCGTCGACTTCGGTGCGCAGTACGCGCAGTTGATCGCCCGCCGGGTCCGCGAGTCCCGCGTCTTCTCCGAGGTCATCCCGCACACAGCGACGGTCGAAGAGGTCAAGGCCCGCCACCCGGCGGCGCTGGTGCTCTCCGGCGGTCCGGCCAGCGTCTACACCGAGGGGGCCCCGCAGCTCGATCCGGCGCTGTTCGACCTCGGCGTGCCGGTGTTCGGCATCTGCTATGGCTTTCAGGCCATGGCGCAGGCGCTGGGCGGGACGGTCGCCCACACCGGCACCAGCGAGTACGGCCGCACGGAGCTGAAAGTTATTGGCGGCGAGCTGCATTCGGGGCTGCCCGACGTCCAGCCGGTGTGGATGAGCCACGGCGACGCCGTCACGGCCGCGCCCGATGGGTTTGACGTGGTGGCCAGCAGCGCCGGCGCGACGGTGGCGGCGTTCGAGAACCGGGATCGGCGGCTGGCCGGGGTGCAGTACCACCCCGAGGTGATGCATACGCCGCACGGACAACAGGTGCTCAGCCGGTTCCTGCACGACTTCGCCGGGCTCGGCGCGGAGTGGACGCCCGCCAACATCGCCGGCGCGCTGGTGGAGCAGGTGCGCGAGCAAATCGGTGACGGCCACGCGATCTGCGGGCTGTCCGGCGGGGTGGATTCCGCTGTGGCCGCCGCGCTGGTGCAGCGCGCCATCGGCGACCGGCTGACCTGCGTCTTCGTCGACCACGGGCTGTTGCGCGCCGGCGAGCGCGACCAAGTGCAACGCGACTTCGTCGCCGCCACCAGCGCCAACCTGGTCACTGTCGATGCGGCGGACAGCTTCCTGCAGGCGTTGTCGGGCGTGCACAATCCCGAGGGCAAGCGCAAGATCATCGGGCGGCAGTTCATCCGGGCGTTCGAGGGCGCGGTGCGCGACATCTTGCAGGAAGAGGAAGCCGACAACGAGGGGCCC
>NZ_JAFBAT010000179.1 GCF_019247615.1 Mycobacterium sp.
GGGTTGGGCGCGCGCATGGCTATCCGATAGCCTTAGCTGCCAACTCTCGTTTGGTCTTGTCCGAGTGGCGGAATGGCAGACGCGCTAGCTTGAGGTGCTAGTGCCCTACTAATGGGCGTGGGGGTTCAAGTCCCCCCTCGGACACAATTTGTTAGCTATTCATATCGAGAACCCGCTCTGAACTCGATCAGAGCGGATTTTCGGTATTTGCTGACGTGGACGGGGTATCGGCGTCGGCGCCCAAATTGTGCCCTACCGCTTCGCGAGAATCCCGGCCTACCGGCTCCATGCTCCTACTGCTGGGCCGGCCAAGTGCGGACGGTCCGCATCAATAAATGCGACGGACCGCTCTGTCCCCCAGGCAGCATCGGCCGGCCCATCGACCCATATGCAAGAGGTCTATCCAGTCGGCTCGGCCAGACGTTTCAGGAACTCATGGACCGCCTCAGGATCCTCAGCCGACCGCAACAGGCGATGACCGGCCGGAAGGTCACGCAACACGCGTCGGACAGCACGGCGGTCATCGGGGCGTGCCTGGCTAATCACCGCTCGCGGATCAAACAGCGCCAATCCGGCCAGCGCAATCAGGTCCTGCGCGTGGCGTTCAGGATCGCGACTATCCACCATCTGCGCGTGGGCTTTCGCGACCAAGGCACCCAACAAAGTTGGGCGACGGACATGGCCGACGCGTCCACCGATGTTCACCGGCAACTGTTCGGCCCGCGTGAGCGCCTGGTTGCCGCCAGCGGCCGACAGGCCGGGGCGTCCTGATGCCGTTGTGGGGTAACGGTCTTGGCGATCCAGGCCCTCGGGCAGCATCACGTCGATAGCAGTCTTGCCACGGGTGAACCGATACCCATAGCCGTCGGCGGTCTTTGCTTCATGGAATCCATTGCCCGTCAGGTAGAGCGCTGTCGTGCGCAACGCATCACGGCGGGTCCATACCCCAACGATGACGTCGCCGTCGTCGGTGGGCCGGTGCACTGTGATGCCGTGTTCGGCCAGGTGCAGCGCTGTCATCTGGCCGCCCACAAGGACCCACGGTGGCGGATCGGTCTCCTCAAAATCCAGCAGCGTCGACCACATCGCCGCCTGGTGCGCAGGCATGTCGGGCAGCAGTACCGCTTCACGGTCAATGGTCGGAATCCGCTCTGGGACGCTACGCAGGATCGCGTCCCAAGCTTGCAGATCGCCGTAAGTAAGAGTCGCCACATCATCGGCGGCCAGGCCGCGCAACGCACCAATATGCCGGTCTCGCTCAGGCTTATCCAGGGCGGGCGCCAACCCAACACGGGTGCAGAGCCGGTTCACCGCACCGTCAATGTCCCCACTGCCGGCCACGGTATGGTCTGGCGCGGATTCGACAATCCCGCAAAACATTTCGGTAGCACCGTCCACCGTTTGGCCAGTGATAGCAGCCAAGGCCGCCACCGCAGTCGCGTTGCATACGCCGATCGTGTCACCCACCAAATTCACCCTCTACGTGGCGCGTGCACGGCGCGAAGCGCGTGGCTCACAAGAGCGCAGCCGGCCGCCCGGGTGCGCGCGTCGGTGTCTTCAGCGAGATCGACGCCGGCGATTAGCCGCGGCGCCACCTTGCTCTCCAACACGGCATCGGACAACCGAGAATCCGTAGTCCGCAACGTGAGATTGCCTCGCGCACTGTCGATCAGAATGAAATCCTTCACGAGCTTGCGATGAACGCGCTCATCGACATACGCGTCGGCGAAACCGCCGGTACCCAGCCCGAGATCGTAGGCCTCGACGGTGCTGATCCCGGTGGCCAAGACACCATCGGCACCGAGCAACTCCGTAATATCGCGTTCACCGATCCTGTAGCGGCACACCGACAGCGCACGCCGCGCCAACCACCGCTGAACCTGCGCGCAGGTGTTGCTGCTCTTGATGTCGACACCCGCCAGGCGACGGCGTAATCGAGTCCGTTCGTTCGGACCCAGCCCATCTCGCTGGCTATCGCACAGAGCGGCCGCCGCCCACGCGATCCGCGGTGCGAACGGACGCCCAGTCGCACCCGCGACCGTCAACTCGTACTGGCGATCGAGACTGTCGACGTCAACGAGCCACTGACGACCGGCCCGGGTCGCCGTCAATGCTCCAGCAGCGATCAGAGCGCGCACCCTAGACGGGTTCACGCCCAAGCGCTCCGCGGCTTGCGCTGCGGTGACCATATCTGACACGCACACAACTATAGCGATAACGATATAGTTGTGCATATTTCTCCTGGTCAATGACCCACCTGGAAGACCTCGACCCGTGTCGCAGGAGGCCAAGTCCCCCCTCGGACAACCTGCGGACGCCCGCACAATTGCGCCCGGCCCCGCCGATCCGCGCCGGTGAGACGGTTCTGGCGATCGTCGCCGCGCGGACCCCCCGAAACACCAAGCTGCACAACGCAGTTCGCGGCGGCCCAGGGTCGAGCCGCAATGCCCCTGGTCAGTCGGCCGAAAGCCGGTAGCCTGGAGGACGGCCAATGAATCCACCGAGCGGCTTCCTCCGGCGAACGGCGACGCGCACGTTCCGCGACCGCCGCGAAGCGGGCCGCGCGCTGGCCGAGGAATTGTCGTCCTACCGCGACCAGGACGATGTTGTCGTGTTCGGATTGGCACGTGGCGGCGTCCCGGTGGCATGGGAAATCGCCGCGGCCCTCAAAGCCCCGCTCGACGTATTCCTGGTCCGCAAGCTCGGGGTTCCGCGATGGTCGGAGCTCGCGATGGGCGCCTTGGCGAGCGGCGGCGGTGTGGTCATGAACGACAATGTGCTCTCCAGCCTGCACATCACCGACGAGCAGGTACGCGAGGTGATCGCCAGCGAAACCGCCGAGCTCACCCGCCGCGAGACGGCCTATCGGAGCGGGCGCCCGATGACCGACCCGAGTGGCAAGACCGTGATCCTCGTGGACGACGGGATCGCCACCGGCGCCAGCATGCTGGCGGCCGTCCGGGCGCTGCGGGCCGCCGGCCCGCGATCGATCGTCGTCGCCGTCCCCGTCGGGCCCCGTGAAACCTGCGGCGAGCTCGCGCGGGAAGCGGACCACGTGGTATGCGCGACCATGCCGCCGGGGTTCGAAGCCGTCGGGCAGGCATACGACGATTTTCACCAGGTCAGTGACGATGAGGTGCGCGCGCTGCTCGCAACACCCACAGCCTGAAGACTGTTAGGGGGCTCGGCTACTTGGTCCGGTCGTCGTTGCGGCCGTCGCCCGATGTGGCCGACTCCCGACCCGCGTCGCTGGTGGTGTGTTCGGACGACTCGTGGAGGGCGGTGTCCCCGGGGTATCCCTCGTCCGGGATTTCCTCGGGGTATTCGACCCAGGCTTGGGCGTCCCCTCCGGCCGCTGCCTGATCTTCTTTGTCGTGATCTTCGCCACCGGCGTCGCGCCGTCGACGCTCCCGCAATGCGTCGATGATCAGCAGCACGACGCCGAGGATGCTGGCGCCGATGCACACCCATGCCACCAGCTCATTGCTCGTCACCACCGCAAACACCAACGCGACGAGCCCGATAAGGGCTAATACCAGCGCAATGATCAGCATCCGTCATCCTCCAGCCGACGAGCGAACCGCCAGGCCCGGCGCACTTGAACGCGGCGTGGGTCGGAGCGGTTCGAGGCTAGTTATTACCGATTGAATTGGTCGAACCCACCGCCGTCGGCGCTGGAGTCGACGGGCGCCGCGGATCCGCGCTGGCCCAGTTCCTCGAGCTGAGATTCCAGGTAGGTCTTGAGCCGGGTGCGGTATTCGCGTTCGAAGGTACGCAGCTGCTCGAGTCGGCCTTCCAACACGGTGCGCTGCTGGTTGATGGTTCCCATGATTTCGGAGTGTTTGCGCTCGGCGTCGGCCTGCAGGGCGTCGGCCTTCTCTTGGGCCTGACGCAGTTGTGCCTCGGAACGAGACTGAGCATCGCCCAGCATGGCGTCGGCGCGCTGGCGGGCCTCGGCGACCGTGGTCTCGGCGGTGTGACGGGCCTCACTGAGGATTTGGTCGGCGTTGGCGCGGGCGTCGGCGAGCATTTTTTCCGATTCGGCCTTGGCGGTGCCGGTGAGCCGGTCGGCGGTGTCCTGCGCCAGCGCCAGGACGCGGGCGGCCTTCATGGCCTGTTCCTCGTTGGTTCCCGACGGCGCGGCGGGAGCCGCCGGCACGACGACGGGCGCCTGCTTGACCGGCTCGGGCTCCGGCTCGAAGGCAGGCATCGCCTGGGTGGGGGCGGCGGCCCCGCCGCCGCCAGCGGCGGCCAGCTCGCGGTCCAGCTCCTCTATCCGTTGACGCAGATCGGAGTTCTCTTCTATGAGCCGCGTCAGCTCGTTTTCCACCAGGTCGAGAAAGGCGTCGACCTCGTCCTCGTTGTAACCGCGCTTGCCGATCGGCGGCTTACTGAACGCCACATTGTGGACGTCGGCTGGTGTAAGCGGCATTGTTCGTCCCCTCGAGTTCCTGTCAAACGATCTGGAAAGTGTAGAACGGAGTGGTTGCCGTCGTGCAACTGGCGTCCATCCTGTCACATCAGACCCGGCGGTAGCCGATTAGCCCGATTAATAAGATCCAATTTCACACGGTCAGAGCAATAAAATCCAAATCCTTAGATTTTTTAAATCCGGGCCGCCAAACCGACGCTAAATCGTGGCTGAACTGTCTCCCGGCTTCGGGCCCGTCACACCGCGGCACTGAATGCCAGTTGCATGCCGATGAATGCCACCAGCAGCAGCACCATGATCGACAGGTCGAAGCGGACCGCTCCGATGGTGAGCTGCGGGATCAGCCGGCGGAGCAGCTTCACCGGCGGATCGGTGATCGTCATGATGCTTTCGAGGATGACCACGGTAATGCCGGTCGGACGCCAGTCACGGCTGAACGAGCGGATGAATTCCACGACGACCCGGGCGATGAGCAGCAGCCAGAAGATGAACAGCGCGAACCCAAGGATCTTAAAAAACAGCACCAACTCTACAAGCCCCGACGTTGACGAAAAGATGACCGACACTGACCGACACTGTCGGTCGCCGCTCACGAGAGCGGCCATCGTCAGCGTACCGACTCTGGGGCGCGGCGCGCGCCAGACCGCGGCGGGTGAGGCTATTGGTAAGCGTAGAAGCCGGTTTCGGCGATGCGGCGGCGCTCCTCCGGTGACACGTCCACATCGGCGGGCGACAGCAGGAACACCTTGGTCGCCACCTTGTCGAACGAGCCACGCAGCGCGAAGGCCAAGCCGGCCGCGAAGTCGACCAACCGCTTGGCGTCGGCGTTGTCCATGGATACGAGATCCATGATGACCGGGGTGCCGTCGCGGAACCGCTCGCCGATGGTGCGGGCCTCGCTGTAGTCCTTGGGCCGCAGCGTGGTGATTTTCGAAAGCGGGTGGCCCTCTTCGAACATCATCGCCATGCGGCGTGGGTCCATCGCGAGCGCGCCCCGAGTGGAATTGCGCAACCAGGACCCGAGCCGCGGCCTGCTCATCTCGGGCCGCTCAAACTCGCGAGGGTGGAAGCGCGGTTCGTCCCCGTAGCCGCCTCGGTAGCTGCTGGGCGGCGGATAGTCCGGTTCGCCGCGCGGGTCGTCGTAGTCGCGCCCCTCGTAGCGGCCGTACCCGTCATCGAACCTCGGACGAGGGAAACCGCGGGAGGGCGCGCGGTCGTCGTAGTACTCGTCGTCGTACTCCTCCATGGGAGCCATACCGAAGTAGGCCTTGACCTTGTGCAGTGTGCTCATTGCGTAACCCCTTCTAGCCCCTGGGAAGTATGGTGTCCGTGATGAAGGTGTGACTACAGTGACTACTTACGGTGACGGTAACCGCCGCGGACCCATTAGCGCGGTACCGACACGCACACATGTCGAACCATGTTTGACGGCGCTCTCGAAATCGTCGGACATGCCAGCGGACAGGCCCACCGCCGTCGGGTGCGCCACCAGCACGCGGCGGTGCTCCGCTTGCAGCAGGTCAAAGGCCCGGTCGGGCTCCCAGTCCAGCGGCGCAATGCCCATCAACCCCACGAGTCGCAGGCTCCTCGACTCCTCGACCTGCGCGCAGATGTCATCCACGGCGCCCGGCGCGGTAATGTCCACGCCGCCGCGAGACGCGTCGCCGTCGAGGCTGATCTCGACGTAAACCCGCAGCGGGTGCTGCCGGCGGCCCTCGAACAGTGCCGCCGATACGGCCCGATCGAGCGCGGCCACCAGCCGCGAACTGTCGATCGAGTGCGCGGTGTGCGCCCAATTAGCCAACGAGCGCGCCTTATTCCGCTGGATCCGGCCCACCATGTGCCAATGCATATCCCGCAAGTCATCTCGCGCGGAAGCCGGCGACGAGTTGCGGGCCAACCGAGCGACTTCCGCTACCTTCGCCGAGGCTTCCTGATCCCGAGATTCGCCGACGGAACGACAACCCAATCGAGACAAAATCACCACATCGGTTGCCGGAAAGAATTTGGTTATGGGCAGCAGTTCAATTTCGCTGACATTGCGTCCCGCCGCTTCAGCGGCGGCCGCAAGTCGCGATCGCACGGCGGCCAACGCGTGGGTCAATTCCGATTCACGATTGTTCCCCTTTGATCCGGGGCCCGCCGCGCCAACCGCCATCGCGGTCATTCCATCCAGACCAGCGACGCCAGCCGGCCGGTCGGCGCATCCCGGCGATGACTGAACAGCGCCGGGTCGGCCACCGTGCAGCGCGGATCGATGTCGATCGCCGTCACACCCAAATCCCTGAGCTGGCAGGCGATTCCGGCCCGAAGGTCGAGGCCGGGCGTGCCGGCTGCGGTGGTGGTCCGGCTGCCCGGCAACGCGGCCTCGACCTCGTCGGCCATCGCCGCCGGCACTTCATAGTTGCGACCGCTGACAGCCGGGCCGAGCAGCGCCGAGATGTCGGTGGCGTGCGCGCCCAGGGCCACCATCGCCTGCACCGTACGAGCCACGACCCCCCGTTGCGCACCGACGCGGCCCGCATGGGCGGCCGCGACCACGCCGGCCCGAGCGTCGGCCAGCAACACCGGCACACAGTCGGCGGTCACCACCGCCAGCGCGAGCCGGGGCGTACGAGTGACCAACGCGTCGGCGCCCAACTCGCCCCCGACGGCGCCCGGCTGCGGCCCGTCGACCACCTCGACTCGGTCGCCGTGGACCTGGTTCATCCACACCACTCGGTCGACGCCAAGGCCGATGGCGGCGGCGAGCCGGGCCCGGTTGGCCGCCACCGCATCGGTGTCGTCACCGACGTGGTCGCCGAGGTTGAAGGTGTCAAACGGCGGCGCCGACATACCGCCCGCGCGCGTGGTGGTGACCCGTCGGATACGTACGCTCACGTGACCAGTATCCTCAAAGCCCTTGTCCGGCAAGATACCCCGGCTCGACCTCATTCGGGGCCGGGACGCACACGTCACGACCGTGTCGGCTTTTCTCGGGCCTCAGCGGCGCATGAACGGCGGCACGTCGACGTCGTCGTCGTCACCGCCGATACTGAGCGTCGCACCGTTGGTCTGCAGCGGCACGCTGACCGCGTCGACAGGCTCGAACAGCGTCGAGGTGAGCTTGCCCGCCTTGGCGGACTCGATCCGGTGCGCACCGCCTGCCTTCTCGCCGGCGGTGCCGCCCAGAGCGCCCATGACGGGTTTGCGACCTGGCCCGGCGGCGTCGAATCCGGCCGCGATGACCGTCACCCGCACCTCGTCGCCCAGCGAGTCGTCGATCACGGTGCCGAAAATGATGTTCGCGTCCTGATGGGCGGCGTCCTGCACCAGGGAGGCCGCCTCGTTGATCTCGAACAGGCCCAGGTCGCTGCCGCCGGCGATCGACATCAGCACGCCCTGGGCGCCCTCCATCGAGGCTTCCAGCAGCGGGGAGTTGATGGCGATCTCGGCTGCCTTGAGGGAACGGCCCTCGCCGCGGGCGGAGCCGATGCCCATCAGCGCGGTGCCGGCGCCCGACATGATGCCCTTGACGTCGGCGAAGTCGACGTTGATCAACCCCGGCGTGGTGATCAGGTCGGTGATGCCCTGCACGCCATTGAGCAGCACTTCGTCGGCGCTGCGAAACGCGTCCATCAGCGATACGGCGGCGTCGCCCATCTGCAGCAACCGGTCGTTCGGGATCACGATCAGCGTGTCGCAGCTCTCGCGCAGTGCGGCAATGCCGGCTTCGGCCTGGTTGCCGCGCCGTTTGCCCTCGAAGGAGAACGGCCGGGTGACCACGCCGACGGTCAGCGCGCCCAGCTTGCGGGCGACGCTCGCGACGACGGGCGCCCCGCCGGTGCCGGTGCCGCCCCCTTCGCCCGCGGTGACGAAGACCATGTCCGCCCCGCGCAGCAGCTCCTCGATCTCGTCCTTGGCATCTTCGGCGGCCTTGCGGCCGACCTCGGGGTCCGCGCCGGCGCCCAATCCTCGGGTGGAGTCGCGGCCGACGTCGAGCTTCACGTCGGCGTCGCTCATCAACAGCGCCTGCGCGTCGGTGTTGATCGCGATGAATTCCACGCCCTTGAGGCCCTGTTCGATCATCCGGTTGACGGCGTTGACGCCGCCGCCACCGATACCCACAACCTTGATCACGGCCAAGTAGTTGTGCGGGGGGGTCATCATTCGTCTTCCTCCCTGATGGGACCTGGTGGGACTCGGGTGCTCCGCCTGGCCAAACCCTCAACCTCAACCATAGGCTTAGAGTTATGTCAAGTAGTTCCGCGCAACCAGAACGGTATGGGTACGACGCGCCCTAACCCCGCAGGCGCGCCGACGCGCGGTGCGCAAATTTTTCCGCCGCCGAGAGTGCGGCTGGCCGCACCGTCGCCGCCGAGGGTGCGGCTGGCCGCACTCTCGGCGCCCGGCGACGTTACTTGACGGTCGGCAGATCCGGGCTGGACACGTCGTAGGTCTTCCCGGGCTGCGTCAACAGCGCCCCGAGTTTTTCGGCCTTCTCGTCCGCGCGGTCGGTGGTCCCCCAAATGACCAGCCGCCCGTCGTTCAGCGTCAGCGTGATCGAGGCCACCGACGGCGCCGCGATCCGGGCAACCTGGCCCGCGACTTCGGGGCGCAGGGCCGTCAGCACCTGCAGCGCGGCCTTGGTAGCCGGGTCGGTCGGCCCGGGATCGGCGACATCGATGTAGGGCAGCGCCGGCGGCGGCGGCGCGGTCGCGAAGTCGACCCCGTCGCGGTCAAAGAGGTGTGGACCGTCGGGAAAGTCCTTCACCGCCACGGGAACCCGCTCGACGACGGTGATGCGCAGCGCCGACGGATACTCGCGCTGCACTCGAGCGCTGGCCACCCGCCGGATGGCCGCCACCCGTTCGGCGACCTCGTTGGTGTTGATCTGCAGCAGAGGGGTTCCCGGCCGCACCCCTGCGGCGTCGAGGACCTCCTCACGCGTGACGCTCCCGATTCCCGTGACGACGATGTTGCGCGCCGACATCACGGGCGTGAAATACAGGACCAGCCCGAGGCCCACGCCGATGACGGCCAGGACCACACTGGCAAGCAGCATCTTCAAGCCGCGAACAACGCCGCGCGCCGGTTTCTTGGCGGGGTACGGCTGGCTGGCGATTCCACCGGCCTGGCGCTTGGCCTGGCGGCGAGCCTCCTCGATGGCTCGGGCGCGTGCCTGCGCGGCGCGGCGTTCAGCCCGTTCCCGGCGGGCGCGCCGCCGCGGACCCTCGAACTCCGCCCCTTCACCGTCCCCCGGCCCGGCGACGAGCGGCTCGGTGACCGCGCCGTCGGCGCCGTTCAGTGGCGAGTCGTCGCCGGATTCGGCCACCACGTCGGTCGGCGTGGCCCCGGGTGGTTCAGGGGTCGGCTCGGTCATTGCAGCACTTCCGGCCGGCCCGGCGCGCTGCGGTTGGCGCGCAATCGCAGCGCGGTCACGATTTCGGGGCCCAGTAAGGTCACGTCGCCTGCGCCCATCGTGACGATCACATCGCCCGGGCGTGCGACCGCGGCCACCTCGCCGGGGACCGCGGAGAAGTCCCGAAGGTAGCGCACGGGCGCGCTGACGTGCTCGGCGACGCTGGCCCCGCTGACGCCGGCGATCGGTTGTTCGCGGGCGCCGTAGACGTCGAGGACGAACACCTCATCGGCGGCACTCAGCGCGCGACCGAACTCCGCGGCGAAAGCCTTTGTCCGCGAATACAAGTGGGGCTGAAACACCACGAGGCACCGACCTCCGCCGTCCTCCTCCAGCACCGTGCGCACCGCGGACAGCGTGGCATCGATCTCCGTCGGGTGGTGTGCGTAGTCGTCGAACACCCGGACCACCAAGCTCGGGTCCTGGCCGGTTCCCGAGGTTCCGACCAATTCGAAGCGGCGGCGCACACCCTCAAAGCCGGCCAGCCCGTCGAGCACCTCGTCGGCCGTCGCGCCGATCTCGAGGGCGGCCAGCAATGCGCCCAGCGCGTTGAGGGCCATATGGCGTCCGGGAACCGAGAGCCGCATCACCCGCGGGTGCGGTTCCGGGTCGAGTTGGGCAGCCAGTTGGATGTGTGCGACCGTCTCCGTGCCGTGTTGCTCCCACGAAAACAGTGCGGCCGCCAAATCGCCACCGGACTGGTCGGCGGAGCCGTACCGCAGCACCCGGATTCCCAGCTCACTGCTGCGTTGGGCGAGGGCCGCCGCTCCCGGGTCATCGGTGCACACGATGAGCGCGCCGCCGGGGGCCAGCCGCTCCACGAACGAGTCGAAGACCTCGACATAGGCCGCGGCGCTGCCGTAGAAGTCCAGGTGATCGCTCTCGATGTTGGTGACCACCGCGACGTTCGGGGTGTACTCCAAAAGCGAGCCGTCGCTTTCATCGGCCTCGGCGACGAAGCAGTCGCCGCTCCCATGGTGGGCGTTGGTCCCGGCCTCGCCGAGTTCCCCGCCGACGGCAAAGGACGGGTCACGTCCGCAGTGCTGCAGGGCGACGATCAGCATGGACGTCGTCGTCGTCTTCCCGTGGGTGCCGGTGACCATCAGCGTGGTGCGCCCGGCCATCAGCGTGGCCAGCACGGCCGGCCGCAGGATGATCGGGATGGCGCGCCGGCGCGCTTCGACGAGCTCGGGGTTGGTCTTCGGGATGGCCGCGTGGGTGGTGATGACCGCGGTGGGGCCGCCGGGCAGCAGATCCAATGAGGTCGCGTCGTGGCCGACCCGAACCAGCGCCCCCCGGGCGCGCAGCGCGTGCAAACCGCGCGACTCCTTGGCGTCCGACCCGGATACCAGCGCTCCGCGGTCCAGCAGGATCCGGGCGATGCCCGACATCCCGGCTCCCCCGATGCCGACCATGTGGACGCGCTGGAGCTCGGCGGGCAGCGGTTCGGCGGTCACGGTCTTTCCCCGCCCGCCGCGGCGCGATGGCGTGTGCGCGCGATGTCCAAAGCCGCCTGGGCCACCTGTCGGGCGGCGTCGCGATGGCCGACCCGCGCGGCGGCGGCGGTCATCGCCGCCAACCGGGGCGGATCGGTGAGCAGACCGGTCACCTGTTCGGCGACCACCGCCGGCGTCAGGGCGGCATCGGCCACCAGCGCGCCGCCCCCGGCGTTCACCACCGGCAGCGCGTTGAGCCGCTGCTCGCCGTTGCCGATCGGCAGTGGAACGTAGATGGCGGGCAGGCCGACGGCCGAGACTTCGGCGACCGTCATCGCGCCCGATCGGCAGATCACTAGATCGGCCGCAGCGTAGGCCAGGTCCATCCGGTCGAGATAGGGAACCGCCACGTAGGGCGGGTCGCCTGGCTCGGGCTCGCGCAGCTCGAGGGTGTTCTTGGGTCCGTGGGCGTGCAGCACGGACACTCCGGCGGCGGCCAGGGCGGCGGCGGCGCCCGAGACGGCGCGGTTGAGCGATACCGCGCCCTGGGAACCGCCGAACACCAACAGCACCCGGGCGTCGTCGGCGAAGCCGAAGTGCTGGCGTGCCTCGCCGCGCAACGCCGCGCGGTCGAGCGTGGTGATGGCCGCCCGGACCGGTACGCCGACCACCTCGGCGCCGCGCAAACCGCAATCGGGCACCGCCGAGAGCACCCGGTCCGCGCCGCGGGCGCCGACGCGGTTGGCCAGCCCGGCACGGGCATTCGCTTCGTGGATCACCACCGGGACTCGGCGCCTCGAACGCGGCGACCCGGCACCGCCCCGGCCACCGCGCGCCGCCAGATACGCCGGTAGAGCCACGTATCCCCCGAAGCCGACGACCACGTCGGCGCCGACGGCGTCGAGCACCGCGCGGGTCTCCCGGACCGCCCGCCACACCCGCGGCGGCAGGCGCGCAAGGTCCCCGCTGAGCTTCCGCGGCAGCGGCACCGGCGTGATCAGCTCGAGGTGATAGCCGCGCTCGGGCACCAGCCGGGTCTCCAGTCCGCGTGCGGTGCCCAACGCCGTGATCCGGACGCGCGGATCCAGCGCTGTCAGCGCATCGGCGACCGCCATGGCGGGCTCCACGTGGCCGGCCGTACCGCCGCCGGCGAGCACGACCGACAAGCAATCAAGACATGACGGGGAATTGACCGATGACGCGGAACCGGCGGGCGGGGGGCTGGCCCCCAACCCGCCGGCCGGCTGTTTGGCCGTGCCGTTCACCCGTAACGCTGACCTTCCAATGCGCGAGTTCGCCGTTTCCGACGCGGGCCGGCGCCCTGGCTGATGGAGCGCTGGCCAGATCCATGATGCACTGCACGCCGAGCCGGCCGGGCAGCTGTTCGGCCGCCGGCCGGCCGCAGCGGGGTATCGGAGGTCCGGGAAGCCTTGCGGGGGCCGGCCGGGGAGGCCTTCCGGCCCCCGTTGGCTGGGGATTGCTTCACCCGCTTGCGGTCGCGGAACGCCTCGAGACGGCTGGGCACATACGGCTCGGGCAGCGGCAGCCTCAGCAGCCGGTTGACCTTGTCGTCGCGCCCGGCGCGCAGTGCGGCCACCGCCTCCGGTTCGTGCCGCGCCGCGTTGGCCATCATCCCGATCATGAAAAGGGTTGCCGCCGTTGATGTCCCACCCGCGGAAATGAGGGGTAGCTGCAGGCCGGTAACCGGCAAGACACCGATCACATACCCGATGTTGATGAACGCCTGACCGAGAATCCACATCGTTGTCGTCGCGGTCAACAGCCGCAGGAAGGGATCGGCGGACCGGCGCGCGATGCGCATCCCGGTGTATGCGAACACCCCGAAAAGCGCGAGCAGTCCGAACGCGCCGACAAAACCGAGTTCCTCGCCGATGATCGCGAAGATGAAGTCGTTGTGCGCATTCGGCAGATAGTTCCACTTGGCGACGCCCTGGCCGAGACCGTCGCCGAAGACGCCGCCGTGTGCCAGCGCGAATTTCGCCTGCCGTGCCTGGTAGCCGGTGTCCTGCGGGTCATTCTCCGGGTTCATCCAGGACCGCACCCGGTCCGAGCGATAGCCCGCGGACATCGCCAGCACCGCTCCCGCGGCGAAGACCGCGATCAGTGAGGTGCCGAACACCCGCAACGGCAGCCCCGCATACCACAGCAGCGCCAACAGGATGATGCCCAGCGACACCGTCTGGCCGAGGTCGGGCTGGGCCACGATCAAGGCCAGGGCGATGACCGCCGCCGGGACCAACGGGATCAGCATCTCGCGCAGAGAGGCGCGCTCCATGCGCCGGGCCGCCAGCAGATGCGCACCCCAGATGGCGAACGCGATCTTCGCCAGCTCGGAGGGCTGCATCGAAAACCCGGCAATCACAAACCATTTCCGGGAGCCGTTGGCCAGGTTGCCGATCCCGGGAACGAGCACGAGCACGAGCAGGATGACGGTCACCACGTATCCGGTGAAGGCGACGCGCCGGACGAACCGGACCGACACCCGCAACGCCAGATACGCGCCGATGACCCCGATGACGGTCCAGAGCACCTGCTTGCCGAAGATCACCCACGCCGACCCGTCGGCGCCGTAGGACCGCACGCCCGAGGCCGACAGCACCATGATCAGGCCCAGCGTCGTCAGCAACCCCGCGACGGCGATGATCAGGTGAAACGACGTCATGGGCCGGCCGAGCCAGGCACCGAACCGGCTGCGCAGGCCGCTGCGTTCCGCGGCTGCCTGATGCTTGTCGCCCTTGCTCGCAGCCGACGCGTCGACGGTCTCGAAAGCGTCCGTCGTAGCCTCCCCGTCGGGGGCTTCCGATGACGCCTCGCCGTGCTCGCCGTCTTCGGAAGCCGTCTCCGTCGCTTTGCCGCGGCGGGTGCCCCGAGGTAAGAGGCGGGTCAGCGCGTTACCCACGCCCGCCTACCGGATCGCCGCACGGACGGCGGCAGCGAAGGCGTCGCCCCGGTCGGCGTACCCGGAGAACTGGTCGAAGGAGGCGCCGGCCGGCGCGAGCAGGACCGTGTCCCCCGGCTTGGCCATTCGCCGGGCCGCGGCCACGGCCGCCGTCATGACACGAGCTCCCAAATCACCGCCCGAGCGTCCAACTTCTGTCACATCTGCATCAGAAACCACAGGGGTCGCATCCATATCAGCATCCTCGCCTGTCACAACGTGGACGACGGGGACATCCGGCGCGTGTCGCGATAACGCCTGTGCAACCTCCGATCGATCCCGGCCGATGAGCACCGCGCCGACCAGGCGCGACGCGACCCTGCTGACCTCCGCGTCGACCGATGCGCCCTTCAGCAGACCCCCGGCCACCCACACCACGCGCGGATACGCCAGCACCGAGGCCTCGGCGGCGTGCGGATTGGTGGCCTTGGAGTCGTCGACGTAGGTGATCCCGCCGGCGACGGCCACCACCTCCGCCCTGTGCCGGCCCAGCCGAAACGACGCCACGGCGTCGGCGATGGCCTCCGCGGGCACGCCGACGCTGCGAGCCAAGGCGGCGGCGGCCAGGGCGTCGAGCACTCCGACGGGACCGGGCACCGGTATCGACTCGGCCGGCAACAGCGCCAGGTCGTCGGCGAAGGCGCGGTCGACCAGTTGCCCACCGCGGACGCCGAGTTCACCCGGGGCCGGTTCTCCCAGCCGGAAGCCGACCCGCACCGGCGCCGCCGTGGTGTCCAGCAGGGCAGCGGCCCGGCTGTCGTCCAGCCCCACCACCGCCACTCGGCCACCCAGCACCCTGGCCTTCGCGGCGGTGTATTCGGCCATCGTGGCGTGCCAGTCCAGATGGTCTTCGGCGATGTTGAGGACCACGCCTGCCTCGGGCACCAGCGACGGCGCCCAGTGCAGCTGGAAACTGGACAGCTCGACGGCCAGCAGTTCGGCGGCCCGGGCGCAGTCTCGTTCCAGAACGTCGAGCACGGGGCTGCCGATGTTGCCGCACAGGACGCTGTTTCGGCCACCCGCGGTCAGCATGGCGTGCAGCATCGAGGTGGTCGTCGTCTTGCCGTTCGTCCCGGTCACCGCCAGCCAGCGCCGCGGCGGCCCGTAGCGGCCGGCGGCGTCGAGCCGCCAGGCCAATTCCACGTCGCCCCAGATGGGCACTCTCGCCCGTGCCGCGGCGGCCAGCAGCGGAGTGGTCGGTGAGAAGCCAGGGCTGGTGACCACCAGCGAGTATCGGGAGATTTGCTGGGCCGCCGTCGACGGCGTCGTCGCCGCCACTCCGCGTTCCGCGTATTGACCCAGCACGACCGGGTCGTCGTCGCACAGGGTGGGTGCCGCCCCGAAGCGGGTCAGGGCCGCCAGCACCGCCCTGCCGGTCACGCCGGCGCCGGCCACCAGCACGGGTGCGCCCGGCGCCAAGGGATCCAGGGGATCGTGACCGCTCATCACGCACCGATCGTGGCGAGCCAGTCACCGTAGAACAGCGCGACGCCCAGGCCGCAGGTGATCGCGGTGAGCAGCCAAAAACGGATGATCACGGTGGTTTCGGCCCAGCCGGCCAATTCGAAGTGGTGATGGAACGGCGCCATCCGGAACACCCGGCGCCCGGTGGTGCGAAAGGCCAGGATCTGCAACACGACGGAGGTGATCTCGGCGACGAACAGTGATCCCAGCACGATCGCGAGGATCTCGGTGCGGCTGGTGACGGACAACCCCGCGATGATGCCGCCCAGCGCCAGGGACCCGGTGTCCCCCATGAAGATCTTGGCGGGCGCGGCGTTCCACCACAAAAAGCCGATGCAGGCGCCCGCGGTGGCGGCCGCGACCAGCGCCAGGTCCAGCGGGTCGCGCACGTTGTAGCAGCCCAGACCCGGCGCGGTGGCGCACGCGTTGCGGTACTGCCAGAAGGTGATCAGCACGTAGGCGCCGGTGACCATCGCCATGCTGCCGGCGGCCAGCCCGTCCAGGCCGTCGGTGAAGTTGACCGCGTTCGACCACGCGTAGACGATCACCACGCAAAACAGCACGAACAGCGCGGGAGCCAGCGTGACCGTCGCGATCTCGCGCACATAGGAGAGGTCGGGGCTGGCCGGGGTCAGGCCGCTCGGGTTGTGGAACTGCAGCACCAGCACGCCGAACAGCACGGCGGCGACGACTTGCCCCGCGGTCTTGGCCGTCTTGTTCAACCCGAGGTTGCGCGACCTGCGAATCTTGATCAGATCGTCGAGGAACCCGACGCCGCCAAGGGCGGTGGCCAACCCCAGCACCAGCAGACCCGAGGCGGAGATGCCCTCGCCGCCGAACGCCAGCCCGGCTATGTGCGCGCCCAGGTAACCCGCCCAGATGCCGGCCAAGATCGCGACACCGCCCATCGACGGGGTGCCGCGCTTCGTGTGATGGCTCGGCGGTCCGTCCTCGCGGACGTGGTGGCCGAACCCCTGCCTGGTGAACAGCCGGATCAGCGCCGGCGTCAGCAGGATGGACACGGTCAGCGCGATGGCAACGGCGATGAGGATCTGCCTCACGCGGGAGCCCCGGTGTCGGCCGCCAGCGCCTCCGCGAGTGCGCCCAGCCCGGCGGCGTTCGACGCCTTGACCAGGACGACGTCGCCGGGCCGCAGCTCAGCACGCAACAGGGCCAGCGCGGCGTCGCCGTCGGGCACGCTGACCGCCCCCCGGTCAGCCCCGCCGTCGGACCCCAGATCACCGGACGTGCCCCACGAGCCCCACGCCCCTTCCAGGACAGCCCCGTGGTGCATGGCGCTCATCGACCTCCCGGTTCCCACGACAACGAGTCGAGACACATCTAAGCGCACCGCGAGGCGCCCGATGCGATCGTGCTCGGTGATCGCGTCTTCACCGAGCTCGGCCATCTCGCCGAGCACCGCCCAGCTGCGCCGGACGGCGGACCCGCCCTTCTCCCCGCGGTGCGCGATCCAGGCCAGCGCCTGCAGTCCCGCTCGCATCGAGTC
>NZ_JAFBAT010000266.1 GCF_019247615.1 Mycobacterium sp.
CCATCCGCCGCCGGCCGCGGCCAAGTAAGCCTCTCGGCTGCTTACTTGCCCTTCAGGCTGCCGATGCCAAGCGAATGATCCGCGGGTCTGGACGGGAGCGCCTGCGCCGCATCCTCGATGTAGCCCTCGGGGTCGCGGTCGACGATCGGCAATCCCTTTGTGGTGGGATGCTCGGCCATGAACTCGCTGAATTGCCGTCCGAGTGCTTCTCGAAGGCCGATCGGGGCATGCCGAAGGAAGTCCGACAGTCCCTCCCGCTCCTCTTCGCTCATGTGGTGGTCGTTGGCGGACCGGGTGCGCCCGACCGCCGCCCACCACTCTTCGGTACCGATACGGGCCGCGTTGGCGGCGCGCACGCCGTCGCGAATCTCGTTGTGATCGCCGATGGCATCGAGCGTCTCGCCTTCGGGATCGTCGGCGCCGCGTTTGAGCAGCTGCGGATAGAAGATCTTCTCCTCGATGTAGGCATGCACGTCGAGCTTGTCGGCGAGCGGCCGCCATACCCGCTCGAGCGCGCCGCGATTGAGGGGTTTCTGCGCATGTAGCTCGTCCAGCTTGGCGAACTGTTCGCGGAACCAGTCGTGGTCCGCGCGAATCACGACGGTGATGTCAGCCATGCACGCTCCCAGCCTCCCCGACGCTCATCTCAGCACCCTCGGGTGCGATGGTAGAAGTCATTGCACACACCGAGCGAGGGGAACGCGGCAGTGGACGCCGGAATCGTCGACGACCACCGTTTCGTGATCGTGGGTGCCGGCGCGATCGGCGGCGCCGTGGGCGGCGTGCTGGCACGGGCAGGGACGACGACACTGCTGATTGCGCGCGGTCGAAACGCCGACATCCTGGCGACGGCCGGCCTGACGCTCAGAACGCCCGACGGCACATTCCGTGCGCCGGTCCCCGTGGCGTCCCGGGCCGAGGATGTGCGGTTGACGGATCGCGACGTGCTGGTCTTCGCCACCAAGACCCAGCAGCTCGATACCGCACTTCAGGAATGGGTCGATCAGCCGGTGCACGGCACGGACGGCGTCGTCGGGACAGCTGGGGAGCTGCTGCCGGCGATGACGGCGCTCAACGGCGTTGCGGCCGAGGACAAGGCGCTGCGCTACTTCCGCCGGGTGTTCGGTGTCTGCGTCTGGTTGCCCGCCGTGCACCTCGAGCCGGGTGAGGTGATCATCCGGTCGTGGCCGGTGGTGGGTCAGTTCCACATCGCACGGTGGCCCGCGTCGGTGGCCACCGACACCGACGCCGAGCTTTTGACGGGGCTGGCCGAGGGGTGGAGCACCGCCGGGATTCGGGTGACCATCCCCGACGACGTCGCGCCCTGGAAGTACAACAAGCTGTTGAGCAACCTCGGCAACGCGGTGGGCGCCCTCTCGGCCGAGCCGGCCGAGACCGGCGAACTGGTCGCCGCGATACGTCGGGAAGGCGAGAAAGTGTTGCGGCACGCGGGAATTGAGGTTGTCTCGTTCGAGACCTCCACGGCGGCGCGGGCAGATGGGCCGACGATACGCCCGGTACCGGGGTGGGACGCCGGGCCGAGCAACTCGACCTGGCAGTCGTTTCGCCGCAACACCGGCAGCGTGGAAACCGATTTCCTCAACGGGGAGATCGTCCGCCTCGCTCACCGGCACGGCATCACCGCACCACTGAATGCCGCGCTGGCGCGCGCGGTACGCGAAGCGGTCCGAAGCGGTCTTGGGCCCGGCCACTACTCGGCGTCCCAACTGACCGAACGGCTGGGGCTTGCCCTCCCCGTAACCGGCGGCGCAGCGACCCCCGACAGCCGGTCCTAACTTTCCGGCGTCGGACTCTGCACAGACTCCCACTTCGACCCGAGCGATCGCTTCACCGTGGCGCCGGGCGGCAGCTCGACCTCAAAGGTTTCACCGTTACCGGCCTCGAGGGTGACGAGGTAACGGCCGTCGGTGAAGTCTTTGAACACCACTCGGCACGGCTGCTCACCGGCGCCGCGGTCGATGGCGATGGAGTCGCCCGGGCTGACGTCGTCGATTCGGTCGTTACCGGAAACTTCGGACATGCCTTCGACGCTACTGGACTGCCAACCGGACGCAGCGATCGTGTTGAGACGCGGCCAAACTCCGGCCTACTTGGTGAGCTGAGCCAGCAGCTCGTGACACCGCTGAGCGCGCTTGGAATCCTCCGCCATGACGTCCTCGAAGAAGGACGCCACATCGTCGAGGCCCGCGTTCTTCGCGTCGCGGACGTACTGCCCGTAGTCATGCCCGGCCTTGAGTGAGTGGTATTGAACCGAGACCAAGTCGTAGGTCACGTCATCGAATCCGGTTTCCCCCGTTGCCACCATTCCTCCTCAGTTATCTCAAAGATGCGTGTACGGGACGGCTACCCGTGGGTGCCCTCGTTAAACAGTGGGGGTCCGTAGCGGGCCAGTAGCGACAAAAGTGACTCGATCAGCCCCGCTTCCCGGCGGCTATCATCTGACGGACGTGCATTGTTGGTCTCCCGGTAACCGGCGGGCGCATTGGATCTGCGAACCTTGACCGACGCTCCTGCACGCAGGAGTCGCCGCGACTGCAAGAAAGGCCGGCCATGACCGAACACCTACGCGCATACAACAGTCTGTGGCAGGTCCGTAGCGACTCGTGGTGTCGGCTGGAAGAAGCCGCCGATCGCCTGATGCGCCCGACCACGACGGGGGCGCTGAAAGACAAGTGGGCCGGCGTCTGCCAGGAATTGCTGACTCGCCTGAGCAGCCTCGAGCCCTACTGGGCCTATCCCGGGTCGCCGCAATTCGCCCGGGTGCAAAGGCTTTTCGCCGCGGGCGGCTATGACAAGTTCGCACAGGCGGTTGGCCAGATCAACCGCGCGCTGACCACGGAGTCGTACCGCTCGGGCGATGTGGAGAACGCCGGTGCCGACGACCTCGACATGTTCCCGTCGGATCCACGCCAGCTCCTCGAACATCAGCCGGCGTCGCAGCGCGACCGGCCCTACTTCGAGGTGCTCGTCGTCGAGAAGATGACCGAGGATCAGGAACGGGCGCTGCGCAACGAGGTCCGCAAATGGCGTCGCCCCGACGACGAGTTCGTCTACGAGCTCGTCGTGGTGTCCAGCGGAGACGAGGCGCTCATCGCGGCGCGGCTCAACGTCAACCTGCAGGCGGTGGTGATCAGGCGGCGTTTCTCCCACCAATCCACCCGGGATCTTTCGAGCCTGGCGGAGTTCGTCGACACCGCGGTGTCCAACGAGTTGGCCGATCATCAGACGCCGGAGGAGCGGGCGCAGATACTGGCGGTCTCCCTGAGCAAATTGCGACCCGAACTCGACCTCTACCTCATGACCGAGATCGACGTGGAGGACATCGCCGGCCGCCTGGGCCAGTACTTCCGCAGGGTGTTCCATGCGCGCGAAGGCATGCTCGAGCTGCACCTGTCGATACTGCAGGGCGTCGCCGCGCGCTACCGCACGCCCTTCTTCAGTGCGCTCAAGCAGTACAGCCACCGACCCACGGGTGTCTTTCACGCCCTGCCGATTTCGCAGGGGAAGTCGATCGTGAACTCACACTGGATCAAGGACATGGTCGGCTTCTACGGCCTGGACGTGTTCATGGCCGAGACGTCGGCGACCTGCGGGGGTCTGGACTCACTGCTCGAACCGACCGGGCCGCTGCGAGAGGCGCAGCAGCTCGCGGCACAGGCGTACGGATCGCGCCGCACCTACTTCGTCACCAACGGAACGTCGACGGCGAACAAGGTCGTCACGCAGGCATTGGTGGCACCCGGTGACATCGTGCTGCTGGACCGTAACTGTCACCAGTCCCACCACTACGGGATGATGCTGGCCGGCGCGAACGTGATCTACCTCGAGGCCTATCCGCTCAACGACTATTCGATGTACGGCGCGGTCCCTTTGCGCGAGATCAAGTCGAAGTTATTGGCGCTCAAGCGCGCCGGCAAGCTCGACCGCGTCAAGATGATGTCGTTGACGAACTGCACGTTCGACGGCATCGTCTACGACGTCGAGCGGGTGATGGAAGAGTGCCTGGCCATCAAGCCCGACCTTGTGTTCCTGTGGGACGAGGCATGGTTCGCTTTTGCACGTTTCCACCCGGTCTACCGCACGCGCACCGCGATGGAGTCGGCCAGGGCGTTGCGCGAGCGGTTGCAGGATCCCGACTGCAGGCGCCAGTACGAGGAGCAGCTCACCGCCGATTCCGCACATGCTCCCAGCGACGACGACCTGTTGGACCGTCGCCTCGTTCCGGACCCGGCGAGGGCCCGCGTGCGGGTGTACGCCACGCAGTCGACCCACAAGACGTTGACCGCGCTGCGGCAGGGATCGATGATCCACGTCTTCGATCAGGACTTCGACCAGAAGGTGGCGGAGCCGTTCCACGAGGCGTACATGGCGCACACCTCGACATCACCCAACTACCAGATCCTCGCATCGCTGGACCTCGGTCGCCGGCAAGTGGCGCTGGAAGGTGTTGAACTGGTGCAGCGGCAGATCGAAAATGCGATGCAACTGCGCGACGCGATCGACAACCATCCGTTGCTGAGCAAGTACATGAGGTGTCTGCGGACCTCCGACCTGATCCCGGAGCGATTCCGGCCGTCTGCCATCGCCCAGCCCCTGCGCTCGGGTCTGCGCAACATGATGGCGGCCTGGGATCAGGACGAATTCGTGCTCGACCCGTCAAGAATCACCTTGTTCATCGGGCCAACCGGCTACGACGGCGACACTTTCAAGCGCCAACAGTTGATGGATCGCTACGGAATTCAGATCAACAAGACGTCGCGCAACAGCGTGCTGTTCATGACCAACATCGGCACCACCCGCAGCTCGGTCGCTTTTCTGGTGGAAGTGCTGGTCAACATCGCCCGCGAGTTGGACCAAAACATCTCCGAGATGAGTCTTGGAGAGCGTGAGCACTTCGAGCGAGCGGTTTATCGGCTTACCGAAATGTCTTTGCCGCTTCCCGATTTCAGCGGTTTCCACCCCGCGTTCCTCGATCACAGCGGGAGCGAGGCGACGCCCGAAGGGGATGTTCGCCGGGCGTTCTACCTCTCCTACGACGACACCAATTGCGAGTACCTCACCGGCGACCAGATCGACGAACGGCTGGAGGCGGGCGTCGACATCGTTTCCGCGACCTACGTGACGCCCTATCCGCCCGGCTTCCCGGTCCTGGTGCCGGGTCAGGTGTTCAGCCGCGAGATACTGCAGTTCATGCGCGACCTCGACACCCCCGAAATCCACGGCTACTTACCGGAATTCGGCTACCGCGTGTATACCGAGAAGGCCATTGAGATGGCAATGGCCGCGGCGGGATCGGCGGCGGCGGCAAACGATCATCTCCGCGCATCCGCCGCGGCACCGGAGAAAACGGCGAAAAAGAAGTCGCCGAAACGCGGTGGGGCCAACGGTGATCGCAAGGGCGGCCAGGAGGCCGGACACGATGAGCTGCCCGGTCGCCAGCCCGACGACGATCAGGGTGTCCCGGAGGTCGGCGCCGACCAACTGCTCGGCGAGCAGCATCCCGGCGACGCGGTGAACGCCAAGTCGGTGTAGGCCGCCCGGCGCCCATCGGCGGCGTCACGGGGCGCGCGATGGCCCTTCCGCGCGGGACTCAGGGCCGGGGCTAGCATCGATCACAGTGACCCAACAGGACCCAGCAAGTCCCCAACAAGTCGATATGTGAGGTGTCTGGTGCATCCCTTCCGCAGGGCAGTCGAGGAGCGCGACGAGGCCGCCATCCAGGCGATGCTGGCCGACGGCGTCGTGTTCACCAGCCCGGTGGCATTCAAGCCCTACGTCGGCAAGCCGATCACCGCGGCGATCCTGCGGGGTGTGTTGCGGATCTTCGAGGATTTTCACTACCTGCGCGAATTCCATGACAGCAACGGCCGCGACCACGCGTTCGTATTCGAAACGGGACTGCGCGGCAGGCCGGGGGTAAAGATCACCGGTTGCGACTTCGTGCATTTCAACGATGACGGGCTGATCGACGACTTCATGGTGATGGTCCGGCCGCTGTCAGGCGCGACCGCGTTGTCGGAGGCGATGGGCGCCCAGTTCGACCACATCCAGCGAGAGGCGCTCGAACTGGCCAACCGGCTCGCCACATCGTAGGAGCCCGCATGCGGATCGGGTTGGGCATCAACTACGCGGGCGGGTTCAAGGAAGTCGCCGCCGAAGTGGCCGACCTGGAACGCGCCGGCTTGGACATCGTCTTTGTGCCCGAGGCATATTCGTTCGACGCGGTCAGCGCTCTGGGCTACCTGGCCGCCAGCACCGAACGGGTCGAGTTGGCCTCGGGAATCTTGCAACTGTATACCCGAACACCGACGCTGACCGCGATGACCGCGGCGGGCCTGGACTACGTGTCCGACGGACGGTTCACGCTCGGGCTCGGCGCCTCGGGCCCCCAGGTGATCGAGGGTTTCCACGGTGTGCCTTACGACGCCCCGATCGCGCGCACTCGGGAAGTGATCGAGATCTGCCGCCAGGTGTGGCGTCGTGAGTACCTGAAATACCAGGGCAAGCATTACACGATCCCGCTGCCCGCCGAACGCGGCACCGGGCTGGGTAAACCGCTGAAACTGATCAATCGGCCCGTGCGGGAACGTATCCCGATACTGGTGGCCGCGCTGGGGCCCAAGAATGTCGAACTGGTGGCCGAGGTCGCCGAGGGCTGGCAACCAATTTTCTATCTACCCGAAAAGGCGCAGCAGGTCTGGGGCAACGCCCTGGCCGCCGGCCGGGCCGAGCGGGATCCCGATCTCGGCGAGCTCGAGGTGTATGCCGGCCCGGCGCTCGCAATCGGTGAAAACGTTGAGCCGCTAAGGGAATTCGTCAAACCGCACTTGGCTCTCTATATCGGCGGCATGGGTGCCAAGGGCAAGAACTTCTACCATGCCCTCGCCACCAAGTACGGTTACGGCCCCCAGGCCGACCGCATTCAAGAGCTCTACCTGGCCGGCGACAGGGACGGCGCCGCCAAGCTGGTGCCCGACGAGCTGGTGCGGGACGTCAACCTGATCGGTGCCCGCGAGTTCGTCAAGGAACGGGTGGCGGCCTTCCGCGAGGCCGGGGTGACGACGTTGAATGTGGCACCCATCGCGGAGACGCCCGCCGAACGGGTCAAGCTGATAGAGACTCTGCGCAACATCGCCGACTAAGCAGCCGACTGACCGTCGACTAACCAGACCGCGATTCCGCCAGCACGGCATTCAATGTCTTGCTGGGCCGCATCACGCACGCCGTCTTTTCGGCGTCCGGGGCGTAATAGCCACCGATGTCCACCGGCTCCCCCTGTGCCTCGTTCAGCTCGCGCACGATGACGTCTTCGTTGGCGGCCAACTTCTCGGCCAGTGGGGCGAAGTGCTCACGCAGCTCGTCGTCCTCGGTCTGGGCGGCAAGCTCCTGGGCCCAGTACAGGGCGAGGTAAAACTGGCTGCCCCGATTGTCGAGCTCACCGGTCCTGCGCGACGGACCCTTGTCGTTCTCCAGCAGTTTGCCGGTCGCGGCGTCGAGCGTCTTGGCCAGGATCTTGGCCCGCGTGTTGCCGGTCTTGTTGCCCATGTCCTCGAAACTGGCTCCTAGGGCGAGGAATTCACCCAGCGAATCCCAGCGCAGGTGATTCTCCTCCACCAGTTGTTTGACGTGTTTGGGCGCCGAACCGCCCGCGCCGGTCTCGTACATCCCGCCGCCCGCCATCAGCGGCACGATGGACAGCATTTTGGCGCTGGTACCCAGCTCCAGGATGGGGAACAGGTCGGTGAGGTAGTCGCGCAGGATATTGCCCGTTGCGGCGATGGTGTCCAGGCCCCGCACCAGGCGTTCCAGTGTGTAGCGCATGGCGCGCACCTGAGACATGATCTGGATATCGAGGCCATGAGTGTATTCGTCTGCGAGATATTCCTTGACCTTCTTGATCAACTCGTTCTCGTGGGGCCGGTACGGGTCCAGCCAGAACACCACCGGCATGCCGGAGTTGCGCGCCCGGGTGACGGCCAGCTTGACCCAGTCGCGGATCGGCGCGTCTTTGACTATGCACATGCGCCAGATATCGCCGGCCTCCACCTCCTGCGGCATCAGCACTTCGCCGGTGGCTAGGTCCACGATATTGGCCGTGCCGTCCTCGGGAATCTCGAAAGTCTTGTCGTGCGAGCCGTATTCCTCCGCCTGCTGTGCCATCAGCCCGACGTTGGGCACCGTGCCCATGGTCGCGGGATCGAACTGGCCGTTGGTCTTGCAGAAGTTGACGATCTCCTGATAGATGCGGGAGAAGGTGGACTCCGGATTGACGGCCTTGGTGTCCTTGAGCTTTCCGTCGGCACCGTACATCTTGCCGCCGGCGCGGATCATCGCCGGCATGGAGGCGTCCACGATGACATCGCTCGGGGAATGGAAGTTGGTGATGCCCCGGGCCGAATCCACCATCGCCAACTCAGGGCGGTGTTCATGGCAGCGGTGCAGGTCTTCGATGATCTCGTCGCGTTGAGTCGCGGGCAGCGACTCGATCTTGCTGTAGAGATCGGACAAACCGTTGTTGACGTTGACGCCCAGTTCGTCGAACAGCTCTTGGTGCTTGGCGAAGGCGTCCTTGTAGAAGGTCTTCACCGCGTGGCCGAAGACGATGGGGTGCGAGACCTTCATCATCGTCGCCTTGACGTGCAGCGAGAACATCACGCCGGTCTTGTACGCATCCTCCATCTGCTCTTCGTAGAACTCGCACAGTGCCTTCTTGCTCATGAACATGCTGTCGACGACGTCACCGGCGTCCAGCGAAACCTTGGGTTTGAGCACGATCGTCTCGCCCCGCTTGGTCACCAGTTCCATCTTCACGTCGCGTGCCCGGTTGAGCGTCATCGACTTCTCGCCGGCGTAGAAGTCGCCGTGTCGCATGTGCGCGACGTGGGTGCGCGATGCCATCGACCACTCGCCCATGGTGTGCGGATGCTTGCGCGCATACTCCTTGACGGCCTTGGGTGCGCGGCGATCCGAATTACCTTGTCGCAGAACGGGATTGACCGCGCTGCCCAGGCATTTCGCATAGCGGTCGCGGATCTCGCGTTCCTCGTCGGTCTTCGGGGAGTGTGGATAGTCCGGAACCTTGAAGCCCTTGCCCTGCAGTTCCTTGATGGCGGCCACCAGCTGCGGCACCGAAGCGCTGATATTGGGCAGCTTGATGATGTTGGTGTCCGGGAGCTGCGTCAGCCCGCCCAGTTCGGCGAGGTTGTCCGGCACGCGCTGGTCTTCGGTCAGGTAATCGGGAAACTCGGCGAGGATGCGGGCCGCCAACGAGATGTCACTCGTCTTGACCTCGATGCCGGCCGGTTCGGCGAAGGCACGCACGATCGGGAGGAAGGCGTAGGTCGCCAGGAGCGGCGCCTCGTCGGTCTGCGTGTAGATGATGGCGGGCTGCTGGGCGCTCATGGTGTTCTCCCGGCGTCGCTGTGGATCAGATCTATGGGTCGGCTTTGCATTAAAACGGCGGAGGGCAGCATTGCATCGGGTACGACGTTACCTGTGGCGCGCCCGGTGGCGTCCGGGGCGTCCGTGCCGAAAGCGGGGCGGCGGATCAGGCCCGACGGTGATCGTCTCGTCGCAGCCGCAGCGCTCGACCGACCGCCGCTGCCGACGCCAGCACCGCCATCGCGGACAGGATCGTCGCCGAAACCCCGGGCCCGGCCGTGGCCAGTATCAGCGGCACGCCGAAGCCGACGTAAGTGACCACATAGAACACTCCGGTGAGGGCACCCCGCAGGCGTTGCGGCGCCGCGGCTTCCAGGTCGATCAAGCCCTCGCGAAGGAGAAGGCCGGACGCGCATCCGAGAACCAGGAAGAGCGCAACCCCCAACACCGGCCCCATCGTCGGCGGGGCCGCCGCGGTCGCGGCGTAGCCAAGCGCCGCCAGCACGGCACCGGCGGTGCCGGCTTGTGGACCCCATCGCAGTGCGCGGGCAAGTACTTGAACCAACCCACTGATGCCGTTGACGATCAGCGCGGCCGCGCCCGCGGCGATGGGGGCGGCCAGCCCGGTGTGGAGCCGCGCGGGGATGGTGACGAAGCCAAGCGTCGCGGAGGCGAACACCCACGGCGCCAGTGGCAGTGCCCAGCCCAGCGCCCGCGCGGTTGCGTGCGGCGCGGGCTTGGGTGACACCGTCGGCCGCGTGGCGTGCCGCGTCGCCGGCGAGCTGGCGTCCGTGCGCGCCGTCAGCAGCACCGCGCATGTCGCCACCACGACGATGGCTGCGGCGACAGCGAACGACACGCCGACGCCGGTCTGGGCGGATCGGCCGGCCCGGGCGGTGAGCCCACCGGCGAACGGGCCGACGGCGAAACCGGCGGTCAGCACCGCGCCGGCGGCGGCTGCACCGGCGGCGCCTTGAAGATCCGAGGCCCATGCCGTGCAGGACGTCATTATCAGACCAACACCCAGTCCGACGATGAAGCGCCCCGCCAGCAGGGCGTCGGTGTGCTGCGAGAGCAGCATCGCCACCGTCCCTGCCAGAGCAAGTGTCGAGCCGGCCAACGCCACCGACTGCCTCCCGAACGCATCGGATGCGCGCCCGCCGACCAGCAGGCCCGGCAACAAGCCCACCGCGTAGATGGCGAAGATCGCATCGAGTGTGGCCGGGCCGAGGTGTTGCTGACGGCCGATCACGGGCATCAACGCGACGAAGTGGTTGGCGGCCCACCCCGTGGCCAGCAGCAGGCACAGCACGCCCATGAAGAGGGTCCGACTCGGTGCGTCCGCGCCACCCGTGCCAGAGCCGGCCGCTACGGCCGGCGTGGACCGCTTGGACCGCGGCGGGCTCGTCAATCCCGTTGACCCATTCGACCAGATCACTTTCATCCTTCCCCGGGGCCGCTGCGAGGGCGGGTCGACAGACGCCCCAACGCGATGCCTGCCAGGGAGCTATTCCCGCTGAAGCGCCGAAAAGCACCGGCGACGGCAGGCTTTCATCCGTGCTTTTGGGACGGCGCCGCAAACACATGACGCGAAGGCGCAAATCGCAATCCAGGTTTGAAATCAGTCGATTTGGTGTATCAATACCATCACTGGAATGCAGGAAGGCAAATGATGAAGCAAATCGCTGCGGCCACGATTGCCATCGCCGCGCTGCTCTCTGGCGCGTGTTCAGCCTCACAGGTCATCAACACCGGCGGTGACACGAAATGTAAGGACTTCACCTCGCAGGACGAAAAGAAGCAGAACGACGAGGTGAGCAAGATGCTCAAGGACAAGAATGGCGCCGACCCGACCAACGCGGAGATATCGGCGACGCGGTTATCGGCGGCGACGTACTGCCAGACGCTGGGAAAGCCCGACACCAAGATCTCGGAAGCACCCCACGGCTGACCGCACTCGCGGCCGAGCCCGAACCGACCAGTCATTCCGATAACCGCCGCACAGACCTAGGGCCAAACGTCCCCAAGTAGCGCAATCCTGGGCTTTCGGAAGGGCCGGCATCTCGGGTCGCCACGAGCTCCCGGGGCAGAAGAAGGCGGCGCCGGCAGCTCGCATATTCCGGCGCCGACGATCACGATCATGCTGTTGTCCTGCGCTCGTTTCAGAAGAAGAATCCGGCGTGCGGCGCGTCGCGCACCGCGAACAGCCGATCGGCCACGGCGAGCGCCGACGGGTCCTCGGCGCGGACCAGCCCGGCGAGGGCGAGACTGCGCCAGGTCGCTCCACCGAGCAGGACGGCTGACAGGCCCTCGATGCCGATGTGGAGTTGGGCGCTTCGGCCGGTCGGCTCGGCGCCGTCGGCCGAGATGGTGAAGCTGCCCGAGTTATCCGGCAGCACAGTGTCATTGACGGCGATGGTGACGGCTTCGCCCGCTTCGTACCGACGTGCCGCGAGCGCCTTCGCGGCGTCGACGACGCGAAGCCACGTTTCGTCGCGCACCGCGGTCACCCGCAAGGCTCGCCGATCGGTGAGGAGCCAAGGCAGGGGATCGTCGAGGGGCAGCATCCAGAACACCACGCGGTCTATGAGATCGAGCCCGAGCAGGAACCGCAGCAGCCCGACATACGCGTGCGCGGTGGGAGCGAAGAAATCCTCCACCGCGATGGTGCGCTGGTCGCTGACGAACCATGACTCGGTGGCGACGGGGCGGTAGCGGGCGAACCCCGACTCGGATCCCGGTTCACCGTGAACCGCGAAATAGCAAGGGGCCGAAGACGATTCGGTCCGCTTCTGCGCTCCTCGCCACCAAACCAGGGGGCGATCGATGGTTCCCGGACGGGACGGCCGATTGCGGTCATAGATTTGCGGCAGGACGCCCCACGCCTGCTTTGCGTCCAGCAGTCGGACCGGACCGCCCGGCCCGACATCGGGGCGCAGCGTCGCCTGTGCGGTGTGCAGCTCCACGGTCTGCGATGAACTCGCCACTCCATAGCCGTACCGCCCGTAGATCGTCGCCTCCGATGCTCGCAACGTGGCAAGCACCTCGTCCCGTGCGGCGATGTCGCGCAACTGATGACGCATGAGATTGGTGGCGATGCCTTTTCGGGTGAACGAGGGCAGTACCCCGATGTGCGAGACGGCGGCATGGCTCACGATTGCCCCACCCGGCAGCGTCAGCCGACTCGTCACGGCGTCCGCGGTGCCCACGAGTTGTCCCCCGACGAATGCCCCGATGGTGCGTCCGGCTTCGAGCAGCCCGGTGATCTCGCCGGGCGCCAGGTTCGACAGGGGTGGGAACCCGACCATCGCGGCGCGAAACACGTTCGCCGCCGCGATCAGTTCGTCTTCACTTTCGAGAAGACGGATCTCGCTGGGCATGGGGACATCATGTCCCGCGCCCCGCGTTAACGGATGGGCAGGCCGGTCACTGCCCGCGAAATCACCAGACGCTGGATCTCGCTGGTTCCCTCGAAGATCGTGAAAATCTTTGCGTCGCGGTGCATCCGCTCCACGGGGTAGTCGCGGGTGTACCCGTTGCCGCCCAGAATCTGGATGGCCTCGTCGGTGACGTAGACCGCGGTCTCGCTGGCGACCAGCTTGGCCATCGAGCCCTCGGCCGAGTCGAAGCTCTGGTTGTTGCGCGCCATCCAGCCGGCCCGCCACACCAGCAGACGCGCGGCGTCGATGCGGCTCTTCATGTCCGCCAGCTTGAACGCCACCGCCTGGAATTCACCGATCTTGCGGCCGAATTGCTCACGCTGGCAGGCATAGTCGAGCGCGTATTCGTAGGCGGCGCGGGCCACGCCGACCGCCATCGCGCCGACGGTGGGCCGGGTACGCTCAAAGGTCTTCATCGCCGCCTGCCCGCCGGTAGAGGAACCGGATTTGACCCGGGCGATCCGGGCGTCGAACTTCTCCCGGCCGCCGAGGATCGCGTCCGCAGGCAGGCGGACGTTGTCGAGCACCACCTCCGCGGTGTGCGAGGCGCGGATGCCGTGCTTCTTGAACTTCTGCCCCTGAGCCAGGCCGTGGGTTCCCGGAGGGATGACGAATGTGGCCTGGCCGCGGGTGCCCAATTCCGGGTACACCGATGCCACCACGATGTGCACGTTGGCGATGCCGCCGTTGGTCGCCCAGGTCTTGGTGCCGTTGAGCACCCATTCCCCGGCCGCCTCGTCGTAGTGCGCACGAGTGCGGATGGCGCCGACATCGGAACCGGCATCGGGTTCCGACGAGCAGAACGCGCCGAGCTTGGGATCGTCTGGCGTGCCGAACATCTCGGGAAGCCAACGCCCCAGCTGTTCGGGAGTTCCGTTGCCCGCCAGCGCGGCCGCGGCCAGCCCGGTTCCCAGGATGGACAGGGCGATGCCGGCGTCACCCCAGAACATCTCCTCGAACGTGGTGAGGAAGCCGAGCCCGGTGGGCTCGGCCGCTTGCTGCGCGAAGAAGTCGGGGGAGTAGAGCCCCACCTTCGCGGCCTCCTGGATCACGGGCCACGGGGTCTCTTCACGTTCGTCCCATTCGGCCGCTGCCGGGCGGATCACGTCGGCCGCGAACTTGTGCACCCAGTCGCGGATCTCGATCACGTCGTCGCTCAGTTGCAGGGAGAAGGTCATTGGTTGACTCCTGAAATCGGCTGAGAATTTGCGAGCTTTCGGTATTGCGCGAGGAGGCTGAGCGTCTGCTTCACCCAGGCCTCGAAGTAGCGGTCTTCGTCGATGTTGCCGGGCAGGCGGCCGGTCAGGGCCTGCAGCGTCGCGGCATACGACAGCGACCCGATGGCCACGGCCGCGGCCGCCTGGGGATCCGGGATGTCGGTGCGGCCGGAACGATTCGACGCGGCCAGTTCGCCGGCGAACCGCTGGTAGGCGTTGTCCGTGATCACCTGCCACGTCTTCTCGTCGAGATCGCCGAGCTCGTCGGGCTCGCGCAGCATGACCTTGAGCAAGTCCTCGCTCTGCTTCAGGTTGCTCCAGATCAGCTGCCCGGCGGTGCGCACCGCCCGCTCGACGTTGCCCGGCGCCCCCGCGTCGTACTGCTCGCGCGCGGCCACGATGCTGTCGATCCGGTGGGCAACGGCGGCTTCCAGCAACTCCCGCTTGGAGCCGAAGTGTTTGTACAGCGCACCAGATCCCGGCGCCAGGCCGGACGCCCGCTGGATATCGGCGACGGACGTAGCGGCGTACCCCTTGGCGGCGAAAAGCTTCAGCGCCGCGGCCAGCAGCCGCTCGCGTCCCCGACTGGACTCGCTGAGCATGGTGAGAGAGTACTCACTCACCATGTCGTATGGCAAACGACCTCGAGCGACCTCGCGTTCTCTCGGGGGAATCGTCCGCAACCCGCCCCGTGCAACGGCGAAGAGGACGAGGGAAGTTACCGTTGCTTCTGTGGTAAGCGATGTCGACGTGGCCCCGTCGGCTCGTTGATGGAGCCCGACAGTGCACGACACTGACGGAAGCCGCGGAAGCCGCCGTGTGCGGCTACCGAGGCGGGTGCTGTCGCTGCGCACCATCGTCATCGTCGCCGCCCTATCGGTGATCGCCCTCGTCGTCCTCTTGGGCGCGTGGGTTTGGATCGGCGTCACCAACGATCAATACAGTCAGCTCGACCGCCGCCTGGATTCGGTCAGCAGCCTCGGCGATATCAACACGCTGCTCAACACTGCCCAGCTCACCAACCCGGATCGGCCCGCGCCGGACGGCAGCCTGGTGCGCACCGCGCGCATCGGCGACACGACGGTCTCGGTGCCCGGGAATATCGTTCTGCCGAGGCTCCCAAACGGCTACGCGAACACGACCATCGACGGCGTGCAATACCGGGTGCGCACCTTCACGGCGGGTCCGGCCTCGATTGCGCTCGCGGCGCCGTTGGCCGAGGCGCAGCATCGAATCAACGAACTGCACCTACGGGTGCTGTTGATCTGTGGCAGCGTCATCGGCGGCACGGTTCTTGTCGGCTGGGTGATCTCGTTGATCATGGTCAACCCGTTCCTGTTGCTGGCTCAGCAGGCCCGCGCCATCAGCGCTCAGTCGAGCCCCGACGAGCTGCAGGTCCGCGGCGTCCGCGAGGCCGTTGAGATCGCGGAGGCGGTGGAGGGAATGCTGGCCCGCATTGGCAATGAGCAACAGCGCACCAGGGCGGCGCTCGAGTCTGCCCGCGACTTCGCCGCCGTCGCTTCGCACGAGCTGCGCACCCCGTTGACGGCCATGCGAACCAACCTCGAGGTGCTCTCCACGCTCGAGTTACCGGCCGAGCAGCGAAAGGAAGTGCTCAGCGACGTCATCCGCACGCAGAGCCGGATCGAGGCGACTCTCACCGCGCTGGAAAGACTGGCGCAGGGCGAACTGACCACCGTCGACGATTTCGTCTCCTTCGACATCACGGAACTTCTGGACCGCGCCGCACACGACGCGCTTCGCATCTATCCGGGCGTGGACGTGTCGCTGGTGCCGTCGCCCACGGTGTTGATGGTGGGTTTGCCCACCGGGCTGCGCCTGGTGATCGACAACGCCATCGCCAACGCCGTCAAGCACGGCAGCGCCACCGAGATCAGGCTGCACGTCTCCAGTTCCGGCGAAGGGGTGGAAATCGCCGTCGACGACAACGGCGTCGGGGTTCCGGAAACCGAGCGCGCCGCCGTCTTCGAACGATTCTCGCGGGGCTCGACGGCGGCGCGTGGGGGCTCCGGGCTGGGCTTGGCGCTGGTCGCGCAGCAGGCCGAATTGCACGGCGGTCGGGCCTCTTTACACGCCAGCCCACTGGGTGGCGCGCGCCTGTTGCTCAAGCTGGCGGGCGATGGGCGCGGCGCGGCGTGAGCGTCAGCCCGGCATTCAGTACGGCGCGGCCTGCTGGGTCAGGTTCAGCAACACGTAGGCCACACAGAACAGGAAGTGCAGCACCACCAGAACCAGGCCGGCAAACAACGCTGAGCGGGTGGCCCGCCGCCGCAACCGCTTGAACTTGGTCGCCCGCGCCTCGTCGTTCAGCCGCAGGGCGATCAGAGCGAAGTTGACGTCGGTCACTTCCTCATCGGCGACGGGCGCGCCCGCCGACATCGCCCGTAGGCGGTCGGGTTCGGTGTGGACACCGACGCGCTCGAAGCACCGGCACAGGCGACGCGCCCGCCTTCGGCCAAGCGCCTGGTCTCGCACCCGTAGCTGCTGCAAGAGTTGCCGTCTTTGGTCGCCCCAGGCGTTGGACGGGGTCGTCACAAGCCGGGATTGTAGTTCGCTTCCGGCTGAATTCGGCCGGTCTGAGCGAATTGGATTCGCTCGGATTCACCTGCTCCACGATGGTGTTCCGCGAGCAGACAGAGAATCGCATGCAGACGGCCCGGCTGATGCGATTCTGCGTCTGCTCGCGCCCGAAGATCAGCCGCCGCTCATCCGCTCGGACGCGGGCAGGTCTTCAGAAAGGTTGAGGTAGCGCTCGAGGTTGCGATGCATGTTGATCACACGCCGCTCCTCGCCTGAGAGCACCAAATGAGTGCAGCCCGGTTGGTGCAGGCCGCGCTGCAATCCCGCGAGCAACTGGATGTCCTGCTTGAGCACCACGCCCGGTTCGGCCTCCTCGGCGGCGGTGCGGACATCGGTCGGCTTGTTGCGTGGCGCCCCGGCCGGCATCCGCGTCGTCAGGAAGATGACCATCTCGCCTTGGTCAGGGTTGGTGCCGGGCCGCGAGCACATGATGGTCAGGTGGTCGGCGTTGGTCAGCAGCGTCATGTTGGGGAACACGTTGTATTGGTGCAGCCGGGTGATGCGGTCGGTGTCGGCCCACTCCAGGTCGACGCCTCGCTCGGCCGCAAACGCCCGTGTGCGCGCGGCAATCAGATCTTGAACCGTCTGTCCGGGTTGGCGTTCGTCGGCAGGGAACGGCGTGCCTGCGGCGGCACCCATCAGCGCGCCCTGAGTGTAAACGTAAGCGTCCCAGACCTCTTCGTCACTCAGCGCGCCGTCAAAGCGCGGGCTTTGCACGCCGTACGGCTGATCGGATTTGCCCGTGTGGCCCCAAATCTGTTGCGGCGCATGGATATCGTCGACGCAGCGTAACAGCTCGGGATGCAGTGTTTGAATGTGGTATGTCTCGCTGAAACCGTCGGCGATCGTCTTCCAGTTGGCGTCCACTTCGATGGTCAGGGTGGCGTAACAGCGGAAGTCGCTCAGTTGGGTCCAGGAGAGGTCGGCGGGTATCGCTTCCAGGTACTCGAGCAGTGGCATTGCGTCGAGGTCCAGGTTGACGAAGACCAGGCCCTCCCAGGACTCGACCCGTACCGGCAGCAGCGGAAAGTCGGACATCCTGAGCGACCCGAAGCCCTTGCGGTTCGGCACCCGCTTGAGTGTGCCGGCCAGGTCCCATGTCCAGCCGTGATAACCGCATCGGAGCTCGCGCAACCCCGATCCCGAGCCCACGCACACCGAGTTGCCGCGATGACGACACGCATTCTGAAACGCCCGCAGCACACCGTCATCCCCGCGGACGATCAGCACTCCGTATGGCCCGCAGCGGTACTCGAAGTAGTCGCCGGGCTCGGCGACGTGGTCGACCATGCAGGCGAGCTGCCATACCTTCGGCCACATCCGCTCGGTCTCCAGCGCGGCGAACGCGGGCGAATAGTAGCGCTCGGCCGGCACCAGCGTCGGGGATGCGGGCGGGGTGCCGATCGCGTCCTCTTGGGCATTGGGGCGCGTGCGGGCAGGGTTGCCGGCGGCCAGGCTCATGACCTCAGCGCGCTCCGCGTACCAGGCGACCGGGGCGCGCCCCGGTGTCGACGTCGTTGCGACGCGTCACCGTCCCGCTGACGATGGTCGCCGCGTAGCCGCTCGCCCGCTGCAGGATCCGGTTCCCGCCCGCGGGCAGGTCCCACGCCATCGCGGCGGGGTGCAACCGCAGCGCGTCGATGTCGATCACGTTGATATCGGCCTTCTTGCCCGGCTCGATGGTGCCGCGGTCGGTGAGGCCGAAGAGGTGGGCGGTGTCGCGCGATTGCTTGCGAATCACGTATTCCAGGGACAGCTTGTCGCCGCGTCGGCGGTCCCGCGCCCAGTGCGTGAGCAGGAACGTGGGATATGAAGCGTCACAGATCATTCCGCAATGCGCGCCGCCGTCGGACAGACCCAGCACTCCGGCTGGGTGCAGCATCATCTCGCGGATGGCGTCGCAATTGCCGTCGGCGTAGTTGAACAGCGGCAGCATCAGCATCGCGGTCGCATTCGACTGCAGCATGAGGTCATAGAGGGTCGACAGCGGGTCCTCGCCGCGCGCCCGCGCGATCGCGGCGACCGTGCGGTCTGGCGTGGGCTCGTAGTCCGGGGGATCCCCCAGCGCGTAGAGGCGGTGCAGCGAGTGTTGCACGAGCGCGAACATGCCGTCGAACAGCAGGGTGGGGTCCACGGGCAGGTCGTCCTCGGAGAGGATTGCGGCCTTCACGGCGGGATCGGCGAGGCGGTGCGCGAGTTCCTCACGGCTGCATTCGGCGGCGAGCCTGCGGTACGTGGGGCGGTGACTGAAGCCGTGGTGACCCTGGAAACCGATCATCATGCCGAACGGACGCGCCGCGATCTGAGGATGCAGCCGACTTCCGGCTGCGTGCGCGGCGGCGGACAGGTCGAGCTGTTCGCGCCACAGCTTGGGGTCGGCGTCCACCTGGATCAAAGCGAAGGACACCGGCCGGTCGATCTCCGCGCTCAACCGGCGCATCCACTCGAGTTCCTTCTTGGGGGCCACGATGTCCTCGCCCGCCGCGCCCTGGGGGGCCAGTTCGAACACCGCCTGACCGCCGGCCGCCATGGCCCGCCCCAGGCCGAACAGCTCATCTTCGGCGGCGAACGTGCCGGGGACGGGCTCACCGTCCATGGCCCGATGGCCCATGGTGCGCGACGTCGAAAACCCGAGCGCGCCCGCTTCGACCGCTTCGGTGACCAGCCGGCTCATCGCCGCGATGTCCTCCGGCGTGGCGGGCTGATTGCGGGCTCCCCGCTCACCCATCGCATACGCGCGGACCGCGCCGTGGGCGACCTGGCTGCCCACGTCGATCGCGAACTTGTGCTTGTCGATCGCGTCGAGGTATTCGGGGTAGGTTTCCCAGCCCCAGGTGATGCCCTCGGTGAGCGCGGTGCCGGGAATGTCCTCGACACCCTCCATCAGCTCGATCAGCCACTCTTCGGTGCCGGGCCGCACCGGGGCGAAGCCGACGCCGCAATTGCCGGTGACCACCGTCGTGACGCCGTGCCCGCTCGACGGCTCGAGCAGGCTGTCCCAGCTCACCTGGCCGTCGTAATGGGTGTGGATGTCGACGAAACCGGGCGCTACCAGGTGACCGGTCGCGTCGATGGTCTCGGTGGCGCCGGCCAGATCCAAACCGGATGGGGCGGTGTCGCCGACGCCGCGACGGACGACGTCGACGATCTTGCCGTCCTTGATGCCGATATCGGCCGGATAGCGCTGCGCGCCGGTGCCGTCGACGACGGTGCCGCCGGTGATCTTCAGGTCCAGCATGAGGGTCTCTCCTTGTCGCCATGCGCTGTGGACGCCAGACGAGCGACATTTCGCTACGCTAAGTAGCGTAACTCGTGGGGGCGTTGATGGCGAGGGGTTGACCCCGATGGAGCTCGGGGACCATGGGAACATGCCGGGCCCGCCAACAGTGCCGCACCGAAAAGGCTTGCGCCTCAAGCTATCTGACTCGGCGCACGCCCCGCTTACGGGCGTTCGTGATCGGGTTGTTTGCCGCCAGCCGGTCAGCCGGCGGCGACACCGCTCAGCGCGCCATCAAGCGTGCTGTACAGCGACAGGACGCTGTCCAGTCCCATGAGTTTGATCGGTCGGCTGGTGGCGGCGCCGTCGGCGACGACCGCGAAACGGGTAGGTGGAACGACCTGATCCAGGGCCGTCACCAGGACCGTCATCCCGGCAGACGCGAGAAAATCGACTTTCGACAGGTCGACTATCAGCGCGGCGGGTCTGTCCGTCAGCGCGGTGCGCACGGCCTCGGCCAGCTGCGGCGCGCTCAGCATGTCGACTTCGCCCGAGACGGTGAGCACGGCAGCCTGCTCGACCTGGTGTTTCCCCACCTGGAAATTGGTCGGCTCGACTGAATCGCCCGAATGTTCGACCATGATCACTCACTCACATCCGTCCCACGCGGGACCCCGCTGGCTTCCGACGAGCCACTGCAAGCCGGGCTGCTGACTCAACCCCGCACCACACGCTTCATCAGGCAGAAACACCCCAGGTCCTCGCTCGTCGAGTGACGGCACTGCATCGCGTTCAGTAGATGGTAAGCCACGCGGATAATCGGGCGCGCACCTCCGCGGCGATAGGCCTCGATGGGCCTTCGGTCGGGGTCCCAATCTGTCCCGGCCCCGGCCGACGGGCCCGCCGCGCAACTGAGGAGTCGCCCCTGATTCGCTCATGGCATTCGACACCGGCGCAAACGGCGTTAGTGCCCGCATCCGATGGGTGACTGCGGCACTGATCAGGGCGGATCCAGCACCCGCAAATCTCTGTCCCCGCAATGGGGACGTTGGTACGTTCGGGAAATGCTCTTCGCGGCCCTGCGCGACATGCAATGGCGAAAGCGGCGCCTCATTATCGCCATCGTCAGCACGGCACTGATCTTTGGAATGACGCTCGTGATGACCGGCCTCGCGCATGGCTTCGAAGTCGAGGCCCGCAACACTGTCGATTCCATGGGCGTCGACGCATTCGTGGTCAAAGACGGCGCGGCGGGCCCGTTCCTGGGCTCGACGCCATTCCCCGACGTCGACCTGGCGCGCATCGCGGCCGAACCCGGCGTCGTAGCTGCGGCCCCGCTGGCCTGTGCGGGGACGATCATGAAGCAGGGCGGAGCAACGCGCAACGTCACGGCTTTCGGCGCGCCCGAGCACGGGCCCGGCATGCCCCGCGTCTCGCAGGGCAGCGTTCCGTCGGCGCCCGACGAAGTCGCGGCGTCGAGCACGCTCGGCCGGCATGTCGGCGACACCCTGCAGGTCGGCGCGCACGTGTTGCGGATCGTCGGGATCGTGCCCAATTCGACCGCGCTGGCGAAGATTCCCAACATCTTCCTGACGATTCAGGGTCTGCAGCAAGTGGCGTACAACGGCCAGCCGATGGTCACCTCGATCGGGATCGTCGGCACCGCCCGGCATCTTCCGGACGGCTACCAGAAATACGACCGGACGGGCGCTGTCAAGGATCTGGTGCGGCCGTTGAACGTCGCGGTCACGTCCATCTGGATCGTCGCCGTCTTGCTATGGGTGGTCGCGGCGCTGATCGTCGGCTCGGTGGTCTACTTGTCCGCGCTCGAGCGGGTGCGTGACTTCGCAGTGTTCAAGGCTATTGGGACCCGGACGCGCTCGATCATGTCGGGGCTGGCACTGCAGGCGCTGGTGGTCGCGCTGCTGGCGGCGGCGCTCGGTGTCCTCCTCGCGCAGCTGTTGGCACCGTTGTTTCCCATGGTCGTCGCGGTGCCTGCCGGTGCGTACGTGCTGTTGCCGGTGGTCGCGATCGTGATCGGCCTGCTGGGCAGTCTTGCCGGGCTGAGGCGCGTGGTGGCCATCGATCCGGCGCTGGCGTTCGGTGGTCCCTAGCGTGGGCGATCTCAACATCCAGAACCTCGTCGTCGAGTACTACAGCGGCGGATACGCGCTGCGCCCGATCAACGGTTTGAACCTCGACGTGACGGCAGGGTCGTTGGTGATCCTGCTCGGGCCCAGCGGATGCGGGAAGACGACGCTGCTGTCTTGCCTGGGCGGCATCCTGCGGCCGAAGTCCGGGACGATCAAGTTTGACGGGGTCGACATCACGACACTCGACAGCGCCGCGCTGGCAAACTATCGGCGCGAGAAGGTGGGCATTGTTTTCCAGGCGTTCAACCTGGTTCCCAGCCTCACCGCCGTCGAAAACGTGATGGTGCCGATGCGGGAGGCGGGGATGTCGCGCCGGGCGGCACGCAAGCGTGCCGAGGAATTGCTCACGCGGGTCAACCTCGAAGGCCGGATGAAGCACCGCCCGGGCGACCTGAGCGGCGGGCAGCAACAACGCGTCGCCGTCGCCCGCGCGATCGCGTTGGATCCGCCGCTGATCCTCGCCGACGAACCGACGGCACATCTGGACTTCATCCAGGTGGAGGAGGTGTTGCGGCTGATTCGCGAACTCGCGGACGGGGACCGGGTGGTGGTGGTCGCCACCCACGACGCCCGGATGCTGCCGATGGCCGACCGCGTCGTCGAGCTGACGCCCGATTTCCCCGAGACGAACAAGTCACCCGAGACGGTGGAGGTCAAGGCCGGCGAGGTGCTGTTCGAGCAGTCCACGATGGGCGAGCTGATATACGTCGTGCGCACGGGCGAGTTCGAGCTGGTGCACGAATTAGCCGACGGCGGTGAGGAATTGATCAAGATCGCTGGGCCCGGCGACTACTTCGGGGAGATCGGGGTGCTTTTTCACATGCCGCGCGCGGCGACGGCACGCGCTCGCACCGACGCGACCGTCGTCGGCTACACCGCGCCGGCGTTCCGCGAGCGGCTCGGCGCGGGGGGCGTGCGTGACCTCATCGAGCACCGCAACCTCGCCACCGCCGAGTGAGGTGGTGCTTGGCGCGCCGTGAACGAATTTCGGGCGCGCGTCGTGGTTGGTGTGGATTCTCCGGTGGCCGGGCCGGCCCAGGGGGCCCCGGGCGGTCGGCGGCGGTTCGGCGCGCGAAGAAGGAAGGGTGTGGGGCATGGAGGCCGGCGATCCCAACAGAGGCAAAGGTGGTCGTGATGATCCGGACGCCGCATCCCGGGAAACCGCGGAGGCGAAGCGTGGATCGCCGTGGCGCGCCGCGCTGACCCGACGGAGCGCGTTGCTCGGGGTGGGCGCGGTGGTCGGGTTCGCTGTGGCGGATGTGGCCGGGTTTGCCTATGCCGGTGGTTGGCTTCGGCGCGGCGACCCACCCAGCCCGCCGCTGCCTGAGAAATTCGCGGATCGGTTCGAACACGTTTACGGCCGCCACGCGGGGTTTCGTCGAAATCATGCCAAAGGGCTAAGCGCCACAGGGACTTTCGTGAGCACCGGCGCGGCCGCGGCCATCTGCCGAGCGGCGGTATTTCGCGAGGGCAGCGTTCCGCTCGTCGGCCGGTTCTCGCTGGGCGGCGGCCTGCCGGATCAGGCGGACAGGCCCGATACCGTCCGGGGTCTCGGTCTGTTGCTCGAGGCGGACGGCCAACAGTGGCGCACGGCGATGATCAACCTTCCCGTCTTCACAGACAGCACCCCGGAGGGTTTCTACGAGCGTCTGCTCGCGTCCAAACCGTTGCCTGAGACGGGCAAGCCCGACCCCCAGCAGATGTCCGCCTTCCTCGAGCGTCATCCCGAGACCGCCGCGGCGATGAAGATCATCAAACAGTCGCCGCCGAGTGCGGGATTCGCCGACAGCACCTTTCACGGGCTCAACGCCTTCTTCTTCACCAACAGCGCGGGCGCGACCGTTGCGGTGCGCTGGTCCGCCGTTCCGCACGAGGTCCCGGCGGCCGCGCCGCCATCGGCGGCGCCCGGCAGGGATTACCTGTTCGACGACATCATCCGCGCGGTCGCGCTGCGACCCTTGAGGTGGCGGCTGATGATCACGGTCGGCGAGCCGGGCGACCCGACCAACGACGCCACCAAACCGTGGCCGCAGTCGAGGCGGGCCGTGGACGCCGGCACCATCACCATTTCCGCGGTGCAGACGGAGGAGGCGGGCAACGCGCGGGACATCAACTTCGACCCGCTGGTCCTGCCGGACGGCATCACTGCATCCGATGACCCCCTGCCCGCGGCGAGATCGGCCGTTTATGCGCGCTCTTTCACCCGCCGCGCCGAGGAGCGCAAGTCACCCAGCGAGGTCGACGTGGCCAAGGTGCTCTCATGACGGCCCATGAGAGCGAAACGCCCGCCGCCGCAACGCGTTTCGCGCTTCCATCCCGGATATTGCATTGGCTGATGGCGCCGATGGTCATCGCGCAACTGCTCATCGGCGTGACGATGATCGCATCCCTGAGCTACTACCCGCTGCTGCTGGCCATACACCGCCCGCTGGGGCTGCTCATTCTGGTCTTCGCCGTGGTGCGGCTGGCGAACCGGCTCGCGCACCGGCTGCCGCCGTTCCCGGCCACCATGGGCCCGGCCGAACGGCGTATCGCATCCTGGTCGGAGTACCTGCTTTACGCGCTGCTGCTTCTGCAGCCGCTGATCGGGTGGGCAATGCTGGCGGCGGCGCGATTTCCGATCATCGTGGTGGGCCCGATGCAGCTGCCCGGCATCGCGCCGCACGACATCGATCTCTACGCGGCGCTCCGGCAGGCCCACAACGTCCTTGCCTTGCTGCTTTTCGCGACGTTCACCGCGCATGTCTGTGCAGTCCTGTTCCATACGCTGGCGCTGCGCGACCGGCTCCTTGATCGCATGGCACTGTGGCCCGCCAGGCCCACGTCCCGGCAACAGGATGGAACTCGCGTATGACGCCGCCTTAATTCCCGAGGGCGGAAAGGTGGGGGATCGGTTGAAGCGCGTGACCCCCCTGTCTCCGAACGCGTCACGGCGGTAGCGTCTGGGCATGCTGTTCGCGGCGTTGCGCGACATGCAATGGCGAAGGCGGCGCCTTGTCATCGCGATCATCAGCACCGGGCTCGTCTTTTCGATGACCCTGGTTTTGACGGGTCTCGCGAACGGGTTTCGGGTGGAGGCGCAGCGAACCGTGGATGCCATCGGTGTCGACGCGTTCGTCGTCAAAGCCGGCGCTGCCGGACCGTTCCTGGGCGCGACTCCCTTCGCCGAGGTGGACGTGGCCACGATCGCAGCCGAGCCCGGCGTCGTTGCCGCCGCGCCGCTGGCCACGGCGGCCTCGGCGATCACGGAAGGCACCTCGGCGCGAAACGCCACGGCCTTCGGCGCGCCGGCGCACGGACCCGGCATGCCGCAGCCCTCGGAGGGTCAGACGCCGACGACGCCCGACGAGGTCGAGGTGTCGAGCACACTGGGCAAGCACATCGGCGAGGACCTGCAGATCGGTGCGCGTACGTTGCGGATTGTCGGCATCGTGCCCAATGCCACCGCGCTGGCCAAGACGCCCTGCATCTTCCTGACGACGGCGGGCCTACAGCAACTGGCTTACAACGGGCAGCCGATGATCACGTCGATCGGGATCGTCGGCAAGCCCCGACAGCTGCCGGCGGGATACCAGACCGTCGATCGAGCCGCGGGCGTGACCGATCTGATGCGCCCCTTGAAGGTGGCGGTCGGTGCGATCACCATCGTGGCCTTGTTGCTGTGGATCGTGGCGGTGCTGATCGTGGGATCGTTGGTCTACCTGTCCGCGCTCGAGCGGCTGCGGGACTTTGCGGTGTTCAAGGCGATCGGTGTGCCGACGCGGCAAATCCTGGGGGGTCTTGCGCTGCAGGCGGTCGTCGTGGCGCTGCTCGCCGCGGGGGTGGGAGTCATCCTCGCGCAGCTGCTCGCGCCGCTGTTCCCGATGCTTGTCGTGGTGCCCATGCGCGCTTACCTCGCCTTACCTTTGATTGCCACCGCGATCGGGCTGCTCGCCAGTGTTGCCGGACTGAGACGCGCGGTGGCGGTTGATCCCGCGCTCGCGTTCGGGGGCCCGTGACCGTGGCCGATCTGAGCATTCAAGACCTGGTCGTCGAGTACTCCAGCGGCGGGTACGCGCTGCGGCCGATCAACGGACTCAACCTCGACGTAGCGGCGGGCTCGCTGGTCATCTTGCTCGGCCCCAGCGGCTGCGGGAAGACGACGTTGCTGTCCTGCCTCGGCGGCATTCTGCGGCCCAAGAGCGGAGTGATCAAGTTCGGTGGCGTCGACGTGACCGGGCTCGACGGTCGCGGGCTGGCAAAGTACCGGCGCGACACGGTGGGCATCGTCTTCCAGGCCTTCAATCTGGTGGCCAGCCTGACGGCCCTCGAAAACGTGATGGTTCCGCTGCGCGCAGCCGGATGGTCGCGCGCGGCCTCGCGCCGGCGCGCCGAGGAATTGCTGAACCGCGTCAACCTCGCCGACCGGATGAAGCACCGGCCGGGCGACCTCAGCGGCGGACAGCAGCAACGCGTCGCGGTCGCTCGCGCGATCGCGTTGGAGCCGCCGTTGATCCTCGCGGACGAACCCACCGCGCACCTGGACTTCATCCAGGTGGAGGAGGTGCTGCGGTTGATCCGTTCCCTCGCGGAGGGCGAGCGCGTCGTGGTGGTTGCGACCCACGACAGCCGGATACTGCCGATGGCCGATCACGTCGTCGAGATGGCACCCGCGCACGCGTCGGCGAACCGCCTCCCCGAAACCGTGCGCCTCAAGGCGGGCGAGGTTCTCTTCGAGCAGTGCACGATGGGCGAGCTGATCTATGTGGTGTCGGAGGGTGAATTCGACATCGTGCGCGAGTTGGCCGAGGGCGGCGAGGAGCTGGTCAAGGTCGCCGGAGCGGGGGACTACTTCGGCGAGATGGGCGTGCTTTTTCACATGCCGCGTTCGGCGACGGTGCGCGCGCGAACCGACGCGACGGCGATCGGCTACACAGCGCAGGCGTTCCGTGAGCGGCTCGGCGTAACGGGTATAAGCGGTGTGATCGGGCAACACGAGGTTCCCGCCGCCGACTGACTACCGGCCTGTCCCTGCCCCGATCGGACGAATATGATCGGCGCCGTCTACCGACGGTGCCACGAGGAAGCGGACGAGGAAGCGAGAGGGCTATGCCGAACCAGCAGCAAGCCGACCGGATGACGTCGGGCAAAGGTTTCATCGCGGCGCTCGACCAAAGCGGGGGCTCGACGCCCAAGGCGCTGCGCCTGTACGGCATCGAGGACGACGCATACTCCTCCGAGGAGGAAATGTTCGATCTCATCCACGAGATGCGCTCACGGATCATCACCTCGCCGGCGTTCAACGGAGACCGGGTGCTGGCGGCGATACTGTTCGAGCAAACGATGGACCGCGAGATCGAGGGCAAGCCGTCCACCACCTACCTGTGGGAAACCAAGGGCGTGGTGCCCATCCTCAAGATCGACAAGGGCCTGGCGGAGGCGTCCGACGACGCCCAGCTGATGAAGCCGATACCGGGTCTGGACGAGCTGCTGGAACGGGCCGTGAGCAAAGGCGTGTTCGGCACCAAGGAACGCTCGGTGATCGGGGGCGCCAATGCCGAGGGCATTGCAGCGGTGGTCGCCCAGCAGTTCGAGCTCGCCCATCAGGTCTTGTCGCACGGCCTGGTGCCCATCATCGAGCCCGAGGTCACCATCTCCATCTCGGACAAACCAGAGGCCGAGGGCATGCTGCGCGACGAGATCACCAAGCAACTCGAGACCGTGCCCGAGGGGCAGCGCGTGATGCTCAAGCTGAGCCTGCCAACCGAGGTCAACTTTTACCGGCCCCTGATCGAACACCCGAAAGTGATGCGGGTCGTCGCACTCTCCGGCGGCTACTCCCGCGACGAGGCCAACGAGTTGTTGGCCAAGAACACCGGGCTGATCGCCAGCTTCAGCCGCGCTCTCACCGAGGGGCTTTCGGTCGACCAGTCCGATGAGCAGTTCAACGTCACGTTGGACAAGTCGATCCAGTCGATCTACGACGCCTCTGTCGCAGGGTGAACCGGGCGCCCGGGTCGGGGCTCGGGCGCAATCAATAGCGATGGTCGGCCATGGGCGGTGTGCCCGGGGCGGGATCGGCCTCGTCCGACACCAGCGCGGGAACCATCTCGCTGGTGACCAACCCGTGGTGCCGGGTGAGTTCGTCGACCACCTCGAAGGATTCGGCGATGTTGGCCGGCGTGTCGATGATGATGGTGACGACGGGGACGTCGCGGCTCACTGACAGCAGCTTGTCGCCGTGCGGTTGCTGGTCGGCGCTGAAGCCCCAGATGCCCCGGATCGCCGTCGCTCCGTCGGGCGACCTGCGTTTGCGAAGCTGCTGGAGCAGGCCGCGGTGAATCGGCACGCCGTCGTGGCGGGCGGATTCGGAGGTGTAGATCATCAACTTCTGCCAGAGCGGCAGACCGCGTTCGTCGAATGCCGGCAGGGGGTGCGGCGGTGCCAGCAATTGACCGTCGCGCTTGCACACCCGAACCCGTTCCACCGTGATCGTGGGCCGCCGCAGCAGGCCTCCGAGCTCGGGCAATACCCGACCGATGCGCTCGGCGGACCCCACGGCGATGACGATCATGGGAACGTCGGGGTTGCGGCCGAAGAAGGCCGCGCGTTGCCGCTGCCCGCGGACGGTGCCGTCCACGCCCAGGAACACCGACGCGCCCGCAACCATTCGGCGATACAACAAATCGCACAGGGCGACGTAGGCGGGCACGCCGAAGACGCGTTCCTTGCGCCCGACGTAAATCGTCAACTTCACCGCTTCGTGATCGACGGGCAGTTCGAGCGGTCCGATGTCGTCGCGCAGCAGCCGCGCTCGTTCGAGGGTGAGCAGACCGCGTTGTTTGATGGCAAGCACAGGGCCGAGCACCGCTTCGATTGCTGCCTTGGTGTCCACCGCCGCCACCACCACCGGCGGGTCCTCGGAAAGCGTCAGCGACTCGTCGGTGCGCAGGTGGCGGCCCGTTCCGAACCCGCCGATGCCGCGCAGCACGATGCTGCTGGCAATGCGGTGCTGTTCATACAGGCCAAGCAGCACATCGGAGACAAAGCCTTCACGGGTCCGCCGGCGCTCCGCCAAATAGACGCTGAGCATCAGGCAGTCGTCGTCCATGGCCGCTCCTCGTCCACGGCGATTCCGTCGCTGAAGATGTGCTACCGGTTCGCGGAGATATTACCCGCAGAACGCGCCGACGTGACCCAGACGGTACGGCCGAAGCCATTGCGGATTCGGGACCAATTCCTCTGCCACCGCCACCCGGCCACCAATAACTTGTTGTCTGCCTTGATGATTCGAATCAACGAGAGGTTTTCCTGGTCAGCATCCGGGCGCGAGCGCGTCGACGACGATTCGGGCGGTACGTTCGGCACGCTGCCGTGAAAGCCGTTGTGCCCCAGAAAGTATCGGATACACGACCCCTCCGACGATGGCGTCCGCCGCGGACTCGGGCGGCGGTCCCGTCGATGCCGGCGGCGACCAGCCGCACCCGGACGCGGTCGTGCAGAGGGGCACTGAACCCGGCGCGCAGCCTGGTGGCGGTTTCCTCGTGCTCCATGCCGGCGACGGTCAAAACCTTCAGCATGGCCAATCCGCGCGCGGTCGTCATGCTGCTGTCTCTGGAGGACGCCGGCTTCTGTGAGAAGGGCACAGACATGGAGTTCGTCGCCAACCACGACCTCACCTTTCGCGGCGATTTCCCGTTCAACACCGCCGGCGGGCAACTGGGA
>NZ_JAFBAT010000278.1 GCF_019247615.1 Mycobacterium sp.
GTCGGTGCCCCTCGGACTGGGCCCGGATCGCAGCGAGGTGCGGGTCGACGATCAGACGCTGCACGTCAAGATGGGCTGGGCATTCGAGGCCCATATCGCTTTGGTGTCGATCTCGCGCGCCGAGACGACGGACGCGCGCCCAGTCTCCCGAGGGGTGCACCACTGGCGGGGGCGCTGGGTGGTCAACGGGTCGGGCAAGGGACTGGTGGCGTTGACGATCGAGCCGCCGACTCGGGCGAAGTGCTGTGGGATTTCGGTGACGGTGCGATCGTTATGGGTCGGTGTCACCGACCCGGATGCCCTCATCGCCGCCTGCGCTCCGGCTCCGTCATAGGCCCGCTCTGAGCAACCAATCACGTTGGCGCCGAACAAATGTGGCGTCGACGGTCCTCCCGTGTCCCGGGACGTAGACCGCGTCAGGCCCGCCGAGAGCCAGCACCCGATCGAGCGTCCCCGGCCACGCCGCGACATCGGAGTCGCAATCGATTGCCGGGTCGGCGGACTCCTCGACGAGATCGCCGGTGAAGACCACCACGGAGCTCCGGTCGTCGATCCCGGGCGCCACGTCGATTCCGGGCGCCACTACGACCAGATCCGAAGCGGTGTGACCGCGACCCGGGTGAGCGATTCTCACCCAGCGGTCCCCGAGATCGATGACGGCATCGCGGATCGCTCGCCGCGGAGGGCGCAGGGCCGCGAGGGCACGGTCGATCTCCGCGGCGTTCGCACCGTGCCGCAACGCGTCGTCGCGGAGCCGGTCGGTCTGCGAGGTCAGGCACTCGACGACCTCGGGCGCGCAGTAGACGTCGGCTCCGGTGAAAGTGGAGGAACCCAGCACATGATCGAAGTGCTTGTGCGTCAACACAACATGCGTGATCGGCTGTCCCGCCAGCAGGCGGACGTCGGCGTCGATCGCGTCCGCTTCGGCGAGCGTGGAGCCGGTATCGACAAGCAGCGCTCCGGTCCGGCCCCGCACCAGCCCTACCGTCACGTCGCAGAACGGCAGCCGGCAGCGATAAACGCCGCCGGCCAGCCGCTCCCAGGCGAAATGCACAAGCAGGAACGTAGTCGCCACGGGTCAGGCCGGGAGCCCTTACGAGCAAACATTTCCCTTGCCGCATCGAGGCCGCCGCGCGGTCATAACCCGACGGGTGCAAACATCAGCGGTTAGTTCCGCTCGCCGCTCCCGAGAGAGACACGAGGCAACACGATGCGCTCAGTGGTCATCACCAAGCACGGCGACCCGTCCGTCTTACAGGTCCAGCGGCGGCCCGAGCCGCCGCCGCCCGGCCCGGGCCAGCTGCGGGTCGCGGTACGCGCCGCGGGGGTGAACTTCGCCGACCACCTTGCGCGCGTCGGCATGTACCCGGACGCGCCGAAACTTCCGGCGGTGGTCGGCTACGAGGTCGCCGGGACGGTCGAGGCCGTCGGCCAGGGCGTTGAGCCGGCCCGGGTCGGAGAACGGGTGCTGGCCGGCACGCGATTCGGCGGCTACAGCGAAATCGTCAACGTCGCCGCGGACGATTCGGTGGCGCTTCCCGAATCGTTGACCTTTGAGCAGGGCGCCGCGGTCCCGGTCAACTATGCGACCGCATGGGCCGGGCTGCACGGTTACGGGTCGCTGCGGGCGGGCGAACGGGTGCTCGTGCACGCCGCCGCCGGCGGCGTCGGCATCGCGGCGATCCAGTTCGCCAAGGCGGCGGGCGCCGAGGTCCATGGCACCGCCTCACCCGGGAAACACCAGAAGCTGGCCGACTTGGGCGTGGACCGAGCGATCGACTACCGCCGCGACGGCTGGTGGAAGGGCCTGGGCCCGTACGACCTGGTGCTCGATGCGCTGGGAGGCACGTCGCTGCGGCGGTCCTATGCTCTGCTCCGGCCCGGCGGAAGGCTTGTGGCCTATGGGGTTTCGAATATGCAGCACGGTGAGAAGCGCTCGCTGCGCGCGGCCGCTCCGCATGCTCTGGCGATGCTGCGGGGGTTCAACCTGCTCGACCAACTCTCGGAGTCGAAGGCCGTCATCGGTGTGAACATGCTGCGGCTCTGGGACGACCGAGGCACCCTGGAACCCTGGATCGCGCCGCTGCGCGAGGCGCTCGATGCGGGGACGATCACCCCGGTCGTGCATGCGGCGGTCCCCTTCGCCGAAGCGCCGGAGGCACACCGCATCTTGGCGGCCCGGGAGAATATCGGCAAAGTCGTGTTGGTGCCTTGAGTTTGTAGCGACTCCTCACCGGCTATCTTTTCGCAATGGCTATCACCGACACCCGCGAAGTCGTCATCGAGGCGACGCCCGACGAGATCATGGACGTGTTGTTCGACCTCGAGTCGCTGACCGAGTGGTCGTCATTTCACAAAAAGGTCGAAATCCTGGAGCGGGACGAGGAAGGCCGTCCGAGCAGATCGCGGCAAACCGTGAAAATCGTGGGCGTCAGCGACGAGCAGGTGCTCGACTATTTCGTGTACGACGACGGGGTCGGCTGGACGCTGGAGAGCTCGAAACAGCAACGCGGCCAGGAGGGCCGCTACACTTTGATGCCCGAGGGCGATTCCACCCGGGTCCGTTTCGACCTCACCGTCGACCTGTCCGTCCCGGTTCCCGGATTCCTGGTCAAAAGAGGTGCAAAGGGTCTGATGGAGACGGCAACCGACGGCCTGCGTAAGCGCGTACTCGAAGTCAACAAGCGCGGCAAGTAGGGGCAATCGGTGACGAGCCGCGCCGTAAGCGCAGTGCTTGCCGCGCTGCTGGTTGCGGCGGTCGCACGACGACTCCGCATCGCGGCGGGCATGCGCCGGGGCGACCCGGCGGTGATCGATGCCAAGCGGCGCCGCAACAAGCGATTCGCGAACAAAATGGTGACGCACGTCGGCCGCGCCGGCCGACCACACAGCATCTTTGCGGTGATCGAACACACCGGTCGGCGCACCGGCCGCAGCTACACCACCCCGGTCCGCGTGGTGGAGCAGCCTGGCGGCTTCATCGTCCCGCTCACTTATGGACCGAGAACCAACTGGTACGTCAACCTGAAGGCCGCAGGGGCGCAATTGCATTGGCAGGGCCGTGCCATCCCGGTGGGCAACCCCACAATCGTCCCTACCGGGAGTGTCCTCCACCGCTTTCCGCCGCCCTCCCGATTCCTGCTTTGGTTGGATGGCACCGAGCAGTGCGTGCTGATCCAGGACCTGAGCTCCCCCGCCGGGCGCAAGTGAACGGGAGCTTCCGAACTCAGCGTTCGCGAGCGACACTGTCCCGTATGAACTTCACACTGGCGAGCACGCTTCGTCGAACGGCGTCTGCCGTCGCCGCCCTGGCACTGGGGGTGACGGTGGCCGGCTGCGGCGGCCACGCCGGCAGCAACACGACCGCCTCGCTGACGCCGAAGGTGACGACTGTGGGTCGAACGGTCGCGGCGGCACCTGCCGACGGACCGTTGACGATCAGCAGTCCCGCGTTCGCCGACGGTGCGCCGGTTCCGGTGCAGTACACCTGCAAGGGGGCCGACCTGGCGCCGCCGTTGACGTGGTCGGCGCCGCTGGGAGGGGCTCTTGTCCTGGACGACCCGGACGCCCCCCGCGGGCCCTACATCCACTGGATCGTCGTCGGGATTCCGCCGGGCCCGGGGACCACCTCCGACGGTCAAACCCCCGCCGGCGGTACCAGTCTGCCGAACTCGGCCGGCCGGACTGGGTACAGCGGGCCCTGCCCGCCCGCGGGGACGCGGGTGCATCACTACCGGTTCACCCTCTACCAGCTTCCCGCCGATTACCAACTTCCCGCGGGACTTGTCGGCGCGCAGGCTGCGCAGGCGATAGCGCGGGCCGCGACGGCACAGGCGCAGTTCACCGGAACATTCGAAGCGTGACGACCCGGGCGCGCCCGCGATGCCGACACCGCCGACGTTAGATGTCGCCAAGGCAATACAATTCGGCGAGCTCGTCGATGCAACCTACGCGACACATCCCAGCGATCTGACGAACGTCGCCGGTCGGGCGTTGACCGCCGGTGGCGTCGGCTACACGGTGATCACGACGATCTACGCCAACGATTTGGCGACCGATATGAACCCGGGACGCGTCAACGACGACGTCTCAATCGGGCTGATCTGTCAGGAGCAAACGGGCGATGTGGTGATCGCGATCCGGGGCACCGAGGGAATGCTCGAATGGGTTCATGACGCCGATTTTCTCCAGGTGCCATGCCCTTTCCTGGCCGGGGCCGGCCACACCGAGGACGGTTTCACCGAGATGTACGAATCGCTGCGGACCGACGCCGCCCCGGATGCGCCGACGGTAGTGAGCGCGCTTCCGAAGCTGGCCCTTCCGAATCCCGTTGCGTCACTGACGATTTGCGGGCACAGCCTGGGAGGGGCCCTGGCCACGCTGTTGGCCCTCGACGTTGCGGCGAACACCGCCTTCTCCACGCCGGCGGTGTACTCCTACGGCATTCCGCGCGTTGGCGATTCGCTGTTCGCCCGTACCTATGACCAGGTGGTCAAGAACTCCTACCGGATCGCCAATCGCCTCGACATCGTCCCGGCGCTGCCCCCGCCCCTGTATTACGAGCATGTGCTCAATCCGTATGAGCTCAACCCGGTGCGGCTGCTGCCATTGCCGCCGAAGATCCTGGTCAAATCGACCGTGCCCTGCGAACATTTGCTCGGCACCTACCTGTATCTGCTATCCCTGCGATCCTTCGGCCCGGTCCTTCCGCTGGCATCCGCCTGCCGCCCGTGAATGGCCCTCAAGCCTGGTCGTCGAGCGCCTGATGGGCGGCGTTATAGCCGGGGCGTGAAGGTGATTCCCGGTCCACCGTGACATCCGGCGCCGCCGAGGTAGAGCCCATCAATCGGAATCGTGAAGTCGAGGAATCCCTTGGGCCCGGGGCGGCCCAGCCTCCGTGCGCGACTGGACGAGCAGCGCTTTGGTAGCCGGCTCCAACAAACAGCCGTCGAGGTAGGCGTTCATCCCCGCCTCGAGCCGGTCGCGTCCCGGTGGTAGTCCGGCCACCGCCGTGGCGATCGATTCGGCCGGCTGGTCGTGGAATCGAGCATGCAATGCGCGCACGTATTCGGTCCGGCTGGGGCCACGTGGTGTTCTCGTCGGATCCCGCGGGCTTTCTTGGGATCGTCGAGCCATTCCTGCAGTCGGTCTTCCGTCTCACATCCGCCGATAGCGAGGACACGTCGAGCGGACCAACCGTGGGCGTACATGCGACTCCGTGAGCGCACCGTCAGTACAGGGGTGACCAGTCTGAGGTCCGCAGCAGGCGGCTCTCCCACTGATCGCGGTACTTCAGCGCCTCGACCATGTAGCTGCCCGGCGCGCGGTGCTCCGGCGGGGTCTCGGTAGTCAGCAGGCGCACGAGCGCCGCGTAGTCGTTGGAGTCGTTGATCTTCTGCCAGAGCATCGCTTCCCGTCGCCGATGGCTGCCGTGCGCGACCTGGAAGCAGGCCTGGATATCGAGAATCCGCATCCCGCGCGGAGCTTGGGAAAGCACCCGGTAGTAAATCTCGTCCCAGGAACGGATGTAGTCGTCGAGCGGGGCGTAGGGCCAGCCGGTGTCCTCCATGAAAAGGCTCAGCGGGTGGGTCGCACCATCGGTGGGCACAGTCGTCAGGTCGACCGTCTGCAGCGGTGACCAATGGACCGGCAGCAGTATCTTGCCGGTCACGCCGTGGCGCAGGTGATCCAGTTCGCGCATCCACGGCGTCAGGTCCCCGGCCTGTGTGCGACGGGCCAGTCGCTCCCAGGCGGCGCCGTCGACGATGCCGGTGATGGTGACGACGTTGTAGGACAACCCGCTGCCGTGCGCGTGGTTGGCGTACCAGAGCAGCCGCGCATCGTCCTCGTTGGCCAGGATGGGCATCCAGCCCTCGCGGTAGGCGGCTTCGAATTCGTCTTGCCGCGCCCCCACCACCCGATGGGTCTCGTGAAGAAAGAGCACCGTGACTCCCTTTGCCTCAGGCGCTGTCCGCGATCAGCTCAGCGAGCTGACGGCGGTTGACCTTGCCGGTCGCGTTGTAGGGGATGTCGTCGACGATAGCCAGCCGCTCGGGCATCTTGAAATAAGCGATCGACTCGCGGCAGTGCGCTCGCAGCTCCTCGAGTGTCACTGGGGCACAAGCCACTACGGCAGCTCCCACCCGCTGGCCGAGCTCGTTGTCGGCAATCCCGGCGACCGCGACATCACTGACCGCCGGGTGCGAGCGCAGCGCCTCCTCGACCTCTATCGGACCGAACTTCTCTCCGCCGCGGTTAATGGTGTCGCTGAGCCGACCGGTGGGGAAGATGTAACCGTCGGGGTCTATGCGGGCGAGATCGCCCGTGCGCAACCAGCCTGCGGTCACGTTCTGACGCGTTTTCACCCACAACTCGCCGACCGTCCCCGGTTCGACGTCATTGCCGGTGGCCGGGTCGACGACCCGGACTTCAACACCGGGCAGTGGCCGGCCCACGGATCCCGCGCGGGCGGGATCGCGGTGGTCGTCGGGCAGCAGAGTCGTATACGCGCCAAGGGTTTCCGTCTGGCCGAACACGTTGGCGAACGCGACATGTGGAAGTGCGGCCATCGCCCTGCGCACCAAGGTGATCGGTGCGGCGGCGGCTCCGTAGGCGATTGCGACCAGGGACGTGAGATCGGTCTGGGCGAAATCGGGCTGATCGAGGATTCGCTGCAGCATCGTCGGCACCAGGAAGGTGGTGGCCACCCGGTGCTCGGAGACCAGGCGCAACCACTCGCCGGCAGCGAACCGCTTCTGCACCACCAAGGTGTTGCCCGAGTACAGGCTGCCGAGGACACCGAGGGAGCCCCCGACATGAAAGAACGGAACGCACATCATGCCGACCATCGGTTTCGCGTCGGCGCGAAATGGGGCAGAGATCCTTTGGGTCCGCTGGGCGAGCTGGCCGCCGGTGATCGCGACCGCCTTGGGGAGTCCGGTCGTGCCACTGGTGAACAGCACCAAGGCATCGCGTTCGTCGTCGGGGGCGGCGGTGACGTCGGGCGCTGGTGCGAACGGTCCGCCTGTGAGGTCGGACTCCGTCAGCACCTTTCGGGCACCCGCTTCGCGGAGCCGCTCGACGTACGGCTCCCCCGCGACCGCCACATCGGCGCAGCCGGCATTTTCCAACAGCCCGCGCAGCTCCGGCGGCGTCAGCGCGGGGTTCATCAGCGCGGCCGCTGCGCCCATACGAGCCGACCCGAGCAGCGTGGCGATCGACAGCAGGCTGCCGCCGTCGACCACCGCGACGCGTTGGCCGGCGATCACGCCCTGGGCGGACAGGCCGGCTGCACAGGTGCGCGCCGTCGCGGCCAATTCCCCGTAACCGATGGATCGCCCGTCGATGATCAGGGCGGCCCGGTCGGGATCGCCGGTCGCGGCGGCGTCGAGAATTGTGCCGATGTTCATGTGCGGGCCCCTAGTACAGCGGCGACCACTCGGAGGTCCGCAGTAGGCGGGTGGTCCACTGATCGCGCAGGTCCAGGGCGTCGTACATCCAGGTCCCGGGGGCACGATACTCGGCGGGGATATGGGTCCGAAGCAGGTCGAGCAACGCATCCGGCCGGCTGATGCGCTGCATCAGGATCACCTCGCGGCGCACATGGCTGCCAAGGGCGGGCTGGAACGCCGCATGCATCGCGAGCATCGAAGAGGGTCCCTCGAGGCTCCTGGCGTAGACCTCACCGCACCGGACGATGTATTCCTCGAACTTATCCTCGTAGGGCCACATGGTGTCTTCCATGTAGAGGCTCATCTCGTGCTCGCGCCCGTCGGAAGGCACCTCGTCGAACCGCACCTCCAACAGGGGCGACCACGGCAGGGGAACCAGCAGCTTGGCGTCGACGTCGTGGCGCAGCTCGTCCAGGTTGCGCATCCACTCCTGCAGATCGCCCCGCTGGACGCGCTGGGTCAGGCGCTCCCACGCCGCTCCGTCGCGAACCGCGGTCACTGTCATCACGGTGTAGGCGGGGCCACTGCCGTGCGCCTGGTTGGTGTACCACAGCAGCCGGGCGTCGTCGCCACGCGCGAGCATCGGCATCCAGCCGTCCCGGAAGGCGGACTCGAAGTCGTCTTCGAAGCGGCCGCGCACCTTGTGCACCTCGTGGATGAATAGCACCCCGAGACCTCCCGACACGGCGCTCCACCGTGAACGCCCTCGTACAACGGACGGTAGCCGGGGCGGTTGGTCGGCGCCAGGCGTGATCTACATATGCGCAAATGGCGCGCCACATCCGACCTGGACAGCCGCGTTGCGAATCTGGTTTGCTCAACTCCGTAACCCTCCCCACCGCTCAGGAGTTCGCTAATGGCCCGACTCCACGTGCCGGACGGCCCGGGTGGCGAAGCGGCCATGATTTGGACGCTGCGGCCCGAACTCGGCGGCATGGTCGAGCGGATGATCCGGGGCGCATACCAACAAAGCATCCTGCCGGTCGACGAGCGGGAGCTGGCCAGGATGCGGATCGCACAGCTCAACGATTGCGTCGCCTGCTCGGACTTTCGCGCCCGGTCAGTGCTCGACGCCGGGCCGCGGGCCCCCGCTCCGGAGCTCTACGACAACGTCGCCGCGTACTCGAGCTATCCCGGCTACACGGCGCGGCAGCGGCTTGCCATCGAATACGCGGAACGGTTTGTGACCCACCACGAGTCACTGGACGACGCCTTCTTCGAGCGACTGCGGGCGGTGTTCTCCGACGAGGAGATCCTCGATCTCACCCTGTGCGTCGCCGTGTTCCTCGGCCTCGGGCGTTCGTTGGCGGTGTTGGGCGTCGACCGATCTTGCGCAATCGACCTGTGAAGACTTTCTGAGCGCCACGGAAGGACCGGCATGGACATCGCCACGGTCGATGAACTGCTGAGCACGACGCGCGCGGTGCGCAAGCGCCTCGACCTGACCCGCCCGGTTGGCCGGGACGTAATCCTCGAGTGCATCCAATTGGCGATGCAGGCGCCCACCGGAAGCAACGCGCAGGATTGGCGGTGGCTGGTCGTCACCGATGCCGACAAGCGCGCGGCGATCGCCGAGATCTACCGCGGCATCGGTGCGGCATACCTTACCTACGCCGCCGAGAACACCACGGATCCGCAGACCCGGCGCGTATACGGCAGTGCAATGAGCCTGACCGATACGCTGGCTCAGGTTCCGGTGCACGTCATCCCATGCTTGGACCGCCGCTTCGACGGCGAAAATCTCTTGATTGCCGCGACGGCCTGGGCGTCGATCGTCCCTGCGGGCTGGAGCTTCTTGCTGGCCCTGCGATCACGAGGCTTGGGATCGGTGTGGACGACGATGCATTTGGCCAAGGAGCAAGAGGTCGCCGAGCTGCTGGGGATTCCGCCGACGGTCACACAGGCCGCGCTGTTTCCCGTCGCCTACACGATCGGCACCGACTTCCGGGCGGCCGCGCGGCCGCCCGCGGAGACCGTCACCTTCTGGGACAGCTGGGGAGAAAGCTGATGCAGTCCTATACCGTGCGGTTCCACGTCGAGGCACCCCCGAAAAAGGTGTGGCGGGTCCTTCATCCGCCGGCGCCCCCGAACTCACCGCGGCCGCGGGTGCTCAGGTGGCCCACCGGCAGCATGGAAATCCTCAACGAAGGAAACGAAGCCGGCGAGGGTCTGGTCCGCACCTGCATCTTCGAAGTTCCCAAGTATTTGCTGTCCGGCGGCAAGGCCAGATCATGGGAGACCGTGACTGAGGCGGAGGTCAACAAGCTGTCCCGCTACGTGGCGGTCGGAGCGCCGCTGTGGTCCCGGGCCGAGGGCTATCACCAACTCGACGAACAGCCCGACGGCAGCACCGTGCTGACTTTTCACGAGACATATCACGCCTACAACCCCGTGCTGCGCTTCTTTCTCGAGCGTCCGGTGCACGCAAAGATCTCTCGGGACAACCTCAAGACATACGAGCACGCGCTCGCCTACGCCGGCCGAGTGCGTCGGCTGACCTAGCGATCCGATCGGTGTAAAGACCCTGGCGCATCGTGGCGGCCGGGACGCCGAAGGTACCGAAAACTAACATTTTCAGTGAATCGACCCTAAGATCAGCAGCAAGGCGTTATCGATACTTTCGGTCGCAATTTCCGGGTTTTACCGTACGTCGGGGAAGTTCAAGCGCCCGCCGAAGGGGGTTGAAGCTGTTGACTGATTCCAGAATAGGGAGCCCCATTCGCCTCGGATCCGCGACGGCGGATTACGCACAACGCCTGCGCATGGCCGGTCTGCGCGTGACGCGCCCACGGATCGCGGTGCTCCAGGCGGTTCAGGCGTATCCCCACTCCGACACGGAGACCGTCTTCGAAGCGGTGCGCGACGTGTTGCCTGAGGTGTGCCTGCAGACGGTGTACGACGTCCTGCACGCGCTGACGGACGTGGGCATTTTGCGACGGGTTCAGCCGCCGGGTTCCGTCGCGCGCTATGAGTCGAGGGTCGGGGACAACCATCATCACAGCGTCTGCCGGTCGTGCGGGGCCATCGCGGACGTGGACTGCGCCGTTGGTGCGGCGCCGTGCCTGACCGCTGCGCACCATAACGGCTTCCAGCTTGAGGAGGCGGAGGTCATCTACTGGGGTCTGTGCGAAAACTGCTTTTCGCCGGCGCTTCACGATCACAACGGTGAGCGCGCGATACCCTGAGCCGCGCTCGCCCCGGGTACGCTGCTGTTCTATGGGATCCAGGGCACTTCGGGTACTCCCGGCGTTGATCGGCGCGGCCGGGTTCATCGTGGCGGGCTGGGCAGCATCCGTGGGTGTGGCGGGCGCCGATCCGGAGCCGGCGCCGCCGCCCGCGCCGAAGACGACGATCGATCATGACGGCACCTACTCGGTCGGGACCGACATCGCACCCGGCACGTACAGCTCGGCGGGGCCCGTCGGTGACGGCACCTGCTATTGGAAGCGGGTGGGCAACCAAGACGGCAACCTCATCGACAACGCCATCAGCAAGAAACCGCAGGTCGTTCAGATCGATCCGACAGACAAGTCATTCAGGACGTCCGGCTGCCAGCCCTGGCAGTTGACCCCCGACGCCACTCCGCCCGCCAATACGCCGCCGCCAGGAGTGCAAGGCGCCCTTGGCATCCTCAACGGGCTGCTCGGCGGCCAGAATGGCCAGCCAGCCCCCCACTCGTGACGGGCCCTTTCCGCCGTGGCAACTGGCGCGCGACAGGTCGTCGTCATCGGTGCGGGCGTCAGCGGGTTGACGTCGGCCATCCTGTTGGCCGAAGCCGGCTGGCCGGTGCGAGTGTTCGCGGACGCGATGCCGCACGAGACCACGTCCGCTGTCGCCGGTGCCGTGTGGGCGCCCCCACGTCCACTGGGCGGGACCGGCGATCGCGCCGCCGTGACCCTCGGTTGGACCGATCAGTCGCTGGGGGTGTTTCGCGAACTGGCCAAGGACCCGGCCACCGGGGTCCGCCTAACGCCGGCAGTGGCCGTCGGCGAATTCACCGAAACCGAGGTGGCGTCGGCGGCCGCGGCGCTGATCCCCGATTTGCAGGCCGCCGACCCGGCCGACATCCCGGAGGGGTTCGCCGTCGGGTTTCGCGCGACGATGCCGATGATCGACATGCCGGAATACCTCGGGTACCTGACGCGGCGGCTGACGGCGGCGGGCTGCCGAGTCGAGGCGCGGTCGGTGCGATCGCTGGCCGAGGTCGCCGACACCGCATCGATCGTCGTCAACTGCACCGGCCTCGGCGCGGCAGCACTGACCGGCGATGACACGCTTCGGCCGTTGTTCGGCCAGCACGTCGTCCTCACCAATCCCGGTCTGCACCAACTGTTCATCGAGCTAAGTCACGGCCCGGAATGGACGTGCATCTTCCCCCATCCGCGGCGAGTCGTGTGCGGCGGCATCAGCATTCGCGACCGGTGGGACTCGACACCGGAGCCCGACGTGACCGCCCGCATTCTGGAGCGTTGCCGCCGGATCGAGCCCCGGCTCGGCGAGGCCGAGGTGATCGAGACGATCACGGGGCTGCGTCCCGACCGGCCGTCCGTGCGCCTCGAGGCCGAGCCGCTCGGGCATGCTCCCGGACGAGCCGTGTGCATCCACAACTATGGGCATGGGCGCAACGGAGTGACATTGTCATGGGGTTGCGCCCGCGACGTGCTCCGCCTGGTCAAGGACATTGATCCGTGAGCATCGATTACCGGCTGGACAGCCATATCGCCAGCATCACGATCAACCGTCCCGAGACGCGTAACTCGCTGGACATGGCGCACTTTCGCGATCCGGCCCGGGCACGGGCAACGTTCGCGACGACTCTCGCGCCTGGGAGCCGACCTGAAGAAGTTCATTCCCGAGCTGACCGGTGATCTGCCCCGGCCGGACGGCTGGAACAAGGGAGACAACGAAACCCGGCACAGCGACCGCATTTTCGACACCGAAGACGCCAAGGAAGGCCACGAAGGGCCGCGAAGGGCCGCGCGCCTTCGCCGAAAACTGACCGCCACGGTGGCGGGCTCGCTGAAGATGTAGGTGCGTCAGGCGCGAGTGCGACGACCGACGTCGCGCACCACGAGCGACAGCACCCAGCTCACGATGGACAACACGATCGCGGCCCAGATTGCCGTCCACCAGAAGTGATCGATCCGCAGGCCCCAGTGGGTGGTGTGTTCGGTGATCCGGGCGGTGATCCACAGCATCAGCGCGTTGACGACGACGTGAAACAGGCCGAGGGTCAGGATGTACAGCGGAATCGACAAGATCTGAACGACCGGCTTGATGAAAGCGTTGACCAGACCGAAGATCACGGCGACGACGAAGATGATGCCGACTCTCTGCAATGTGTTGTGGCCGCCGACGAATTCGATCCCGTGGATGAACTTGGTGACCAGCCAGAGCGCAATCCCGGTCAATGCGGCGCGAAGCAGGAAAGGTCCCATGCCGGAATTCTGCCATTGGGTGTCGCGGGCTTCATCCGGATGATCTCGGGCGGAGCACATTCCGTCGCCGCCGAGCGACAAACGTTCGTTAAGACGCCGGCCGAGGCGCGACGGCGATAGGATGCGGTGGCCCGGGGGTTCGGTGATACGAGTTAAGGAGAGCGATGTCTTATCTGGTGGCGGCCCCCGAGTTTATTGCTTCGGCGGCAACGGATCTCTCCAACATCGGCTTGTCGTTGACCGCCGCGCACGCAGCGGCGGTAGCCCCGACCACCACCGTTATTTCCGCCGCTGACGACGAGGTGTCGGCGGCGGTGGCTTCGCTGTTTTCCGGCCACGGACGGGCCTTTCAGGCGTTCGGCGCTCAGGCTGCGGCGTTCCATGCCCGGTTCCTGCAGATCTTACGCGGGGCCGGGACCGCCTACGCGTCAACCGAGGCGGCTAACGCCTCGCCGCTGCAGACCTTCGAACAGGATCTGCTGCAGGCAATCAATGCACCCAGCCAGGCGCTGACCGGGCGGGCGCTGATCGGCAACGGCGCCAACGGTGCACCGGGCACCGGACAAAACGGCGGGAACGGTGGCTGGCTGATCGGCAACGGCGGCGCCGGCGCGTCCGGAACATCGTCGACGACCGGGGCGGGCCAAAACGGCGGCAGCGGCGGGGCCGCCGGTCTGTTCGGTGTCGGCGGTGCCGGCGGGGCGGGCGGGTTCGGCCTGACCACCGCCGGCAATGGCGGGCGGGGTGGGAACGGAGGGCTGCTGGGTGTCGGCGGCGCCGGCGGTGGCGGTGGGTTCAGCTCCACCGCCACCGGCGGGGTCGGAGGGGCCGGCGGCCGGGGCGGCTCGCTCCTCGGTGCCGGTGGGGCGGGCGGCGTCGGAGGGGCGGGCAAGGCCGGCGGGGCCGGTGGAGTCGGCGGCGCCGGCGGGAATTTTTCCGTCGGTGGGGCCGGCGGGGCCGGGGGCTACGGCGGCAAAAGCACAGGCGGTGCCGGTGGGGTCGGCGGCCGGGGCGGCTTGCTCGACGGTAGCGGCGGGGTCGGCGGTGTCGGCGGGTTCGGCGGCACCACCGGCGGGGCGGGTGGGGCCGGTGGCCCGGGCGGCTTGCTCGACGGTGGCGGCGGGGTCGGCGGTGTCGGCGGGTTTGGCGGCACCACCGGCGGGGCGGGTGGCGTCGGTGGCCTGGGCGGCTCGCTCGCCGGCGCCGGCGGGGCCGGAGGCGCCGGTGGGATCGGCACCACCGGCGGGGCCGGCGGAGCCGGCGGCGACGCCGGGATGCTCATCGGCAACGGCGGGGCAGGCGGCGCCGGCGGGTTCGGCATCGCCGCGGGCGGCAACGGCGGCAACGCCGGCGGGAGTGGGCTCCTTATCGGCAACGGCGGTGGCGGCGGCCCCGGCGGAGACACAAGTTTTGCTGCCGGCACCGGCGGCAACGGCGGCAACGGCGGCAACGCGAACGTCATCGGGGCCGGTGGGAACGGCGGAAATCCCGGGCTTGGCCCGGTCGGCGCAACGCCGGGCATACCCGGCGCCGGCGGAAAGGGCGGGTTGCTCGACGTGTTTCCGGGGCTACCGGGTTTGATCTAGCCAACCCCTGGGAGCGGTCTCTGCATTTGCCACACCGCCAGAGACGAACGGCGAGAGCCTAATTCAAGTTGTAGAAGCGCTGCGCGTTCAGCCCGCCGATCTTTTCGCGGGCGTCCTCGCTGATGTCTGCGCGGGTTCGCAGATGCTTGGTGCTCTCCGGCCATTCGCCGTCCCAGTGCGGGTAGTCGCTGGCGAACATGATGAAGTCGGCGCCGAGCACGTCGATCACGCCGGGCAGGATCGGTTCCTCCGGCTCACAGGTCACCCAGATGTTGCCCGCGGCCAGATACTCGTGCGGGTCGCGACGCCACCCGCGCTCCACCCAATCGCCTCGCTTCTCGTAATGCTCGTGCAGGCGGTCGATGAAGAACGGGACCCAGCCCGCGCCCGCCTCGAGGAAGGCGACGCGCAACCGCGGATGACGCTCGAAGACGCCGCCGGAGACCATCGCCGTCATCGCCGTCATCTGGTCGAACGGAAAGCTGATGCAGTGCACCTGGATGTAGTTGGTGAAGCGGTCGACGCCGATCTTGGGCAGGTGGATGCCGGGCGCGCCGTGAATGCCCAGCGGCATCTCGAGTTCGACGGCGGCGGCGTAGAACGGATCGAGATCCGGGTGGTCGAGGTTGCGCGTCTTGAGTGCCGGCGGGACGAGGGTCGCCACCACTCCGAGGTCCTTGGCCTCGGTCATGACGTCAATGGCCGCTTGCCCATGCTCGATCGGGGTCACGGCGACGCCGCGCAACCGGCCGCCCGACGAGGCGCAGTAATCCGCGATCCACTGGTTGTACAGCCGGCAGAACCCCGCGGCGAAGTCCGGGTCCTCCAGGCTGGGCGCGCACAGCCCCATGCTCGGATACAGCACCATCGTGTCGATGTGATCGCGGTCGGCGTCGCCCAGCACGCCTTCGGGTGAGCGGCAATTGATGTCGGGCGCCTTGCTGATCCCGTGCTCTGGAGGACAACCGGCGCCGGGGCCCTCGTCCTCTGGGTAGTTGCGGCCCTCGAACGTCAACCGCAGCCGCCCATCGGTGCTCGGCTTGACATGGTCGGGCCAGCGCTTGATCGCTTCAATTGCCAGCGAGGAATTTTCGGCGACATGCCCATCCGCGTCGATGATTCGCATGTCTGGGGAACTTACTCTCGCGATTCGCCGCCTGGTACTGCACGATGCTCAAGTGACCACACAAAGTCCTCGGCAGAAGTTGACCGCCGATCAGCGCAATTCATTCATCGCGGCGTTGCTGGGCTGGACGATGGACGCCTTCGATTACTTCATCGTGGTGTTCGTCTATGCCGATATTGCGAAGGCGTTCCACCACAGCAAGGCCGAAGTCGCCTTCATCACCACGGCCACGCTGGTGATGCGCCCGGTGGGCGCGCTGCTGTTCGGGCTGTGGGCCGACCGCGTCGGTCGGCGGTTGCCGTTGATGGTGGACGTGATGTTCTACTCGGTGGTCGGGTTCCTCTGCGCGTTCGCCCCGAATTTCACCGTGCTGGTGATCCTGCGGGTGCTGTATGGCATCGGCATGGGCGGCGAATGGGGGCTTGGCGCCGCGCTGGCCATGGAGAAGGTTCCCGTCGAGCGCCGGGGGTTTTTCTCCGGACTGCTGCAGGAGGGTTACGCGCTTGGCTACCTGCTGGCGAGCGTGGCCTCGCTGGTGGTGATGAACTGGCTGGGGTTGTCGTGGCGCTGGTTGTTCGCGCTGAGCATCATCCCTGGCCTGATCAGCCTGATCATCCGATATCGGGTCGAGGAGTCCGAGGTATGGGAGGCCGCCCAGGACCGCATGCGGGTCACCAGTACCAGGATCCGCGACGTGCTGCGCGACGGCGCGATCATCCGCCGGTTCTTTTACCTGGTGCTGCTGATGACCGCTTTCAACTGGATGAGTCACGGTACCCAGGACGTGTATCCGACGTTCCTCGGCGCGACCACCAACCACGGTGCGGGGCTGTCCAGCGTGACCGTCAAGTGGATCGCGGTGGTCTACAACATCGGCGCCATCATCGGCGGGCTGGTCTTCGGCACGCTTTCCCAGCGCTTCAGCCGTCGCTACACCATCGTCTTCTGTGCGCTGCTGGCTCTGCCGATCGTGCCGTTGTTCGCCTACTCGCGCACCGCGGCGATGTTGTGCCTGGGTTCATTTCTAATGCAGCTCTGCGTGCAGGGCGCATGGGGAGTAATACCCGCTCATCTGACCGAGATGTCGCCGGACGCCATCCGCGGGCTCTACCCGGGCGTGACCTACCAGTTGGGAAATCTGTTGGCCGCGTTCAATTTGCCCATCCAGGAGCGCCTCGCCGAGTCACACGGTTATCCCTTCGCGTTGTCCGTGACCATCGTGCCGGTGCTGATAGCCGTGGTGTTCCTCACGCTGATCGGCAAGGATGCCACCGGAATTCGCTTCGGTACCGACGAAAGTGCTTTCCTGCCCACCGGAGTGAGATGACCGCTGATATCTCAAGTGCCGGCGGTGGGCGAAGAAGTCCTTCCGATGCGCGCAAACAAGCGCCGGATGTGCTATCCCCGTTCCTGCCTGCCCAGGATGCGCCGGAGCAGGTGCATCGCGACGGTCGTCGACCGGTCCCGGACGTCGGATCGGTTCCCGGGGAGGCGCAGGGTGCGGGTCTCCTGTTTGCCGTCCGCCAGCATCACGGTGAAACAGACTGTGCCGACCGGCTTTTCGGGCGTTCCGCCGGCCGGCCCGGCGATGCCGGTGATCGCGGCGGCGGTGTCGGCGCCAAAGTGCTGTAAGGCGCCCACCGCCATGGCCTCGGCCACCGGTTCGGACACCGCGCCGTGCGCCTCGATCAGCCCCGGGTCGACGCCCAGCAGTTGCGTTTTGGCAGCGTTCGAATAGGCGACCACACCGCCCGCCACATAGTCGGACGAGCCGGCACGATCGGTCAGTCGCGCCGCCAACAACCCCGCCGTGCACGATTCCGCCGTCGCTATGGATCGACCGGACAGCAGCTGTGCCACCAGATCGTCCACGTTGGAGCCGTCTTCCGAGTAAATCTGCTGTCCGTGCTTTCCGCGGAGCAACTCGGTGAGCCGCTCGTAGGCGTCGGCGGCATCGGGCTCGTAGCGCGTAACCATCTCGATCTCGCCCCGGCGCAGGCAGGTGGTGATCTCCAGCGAGTCGAACCCGGCGAGGGATGCCTCGGCCTCACGGAGCGTCTCGGCCAGGCCCGACTCGGGCAGTCCGAACATGCGAATGGTCTTCTGCCGGTAGGTTGTTCGGCCGGCAATCGCCTCCCGGGCCGCGGCGGTTTCGATGGCTCGGTGCCACATCGGCTGAAGCTCGCGCGGGGGCCCGGGAAGCACGATCACCGTCGGCTTGCCCGGGACGACCACACCCGGCGCGGTGCCCTCCGGATCGAGCACCAGCGAACCGGCGGGAACCATGGCCTGCTTGCGGTTGGCGGCGCGCACGGCGTCGAAGTCGACGCCATCGAAGCGCGCCATGAACGATCTGAGAATAGCGGCGATCTTGTTCTCGACCTCGGCGTCCAATACCAACTCGCGCCCGGAGAAGCGCGCCACCACCTCCACGGTCATGTCGTCGGCCGTCGGGCCCAGGCCGCCGCTGGTGACGATCAGATCCACCCCCTGGTCCGCCATGAAGCGCAGCTGCGCCTCGATGTCGGAAGGGCGGTCACCGCA
>NZ_JAFBAT010000300.1 GCF_019247615.1 Mycobacterium sp.
ATTTCGTGAAGGCGGGCCACACCGAGGTGCCGAGCGCATCGGTGATCCTCGACGACCCGAACCTGCTCTTCGTCAACGCCGGCATGGTCCAGTTCGTGCCGTACTTCCTCGGGCAGCGCACCCCGCCGTTCGCGACGGCCGCCAGCATCCAAAAGTGCATCCGCACCCCGGATATCGACGAGGTGGGCATCACCACCCGGCACAACACCTTCTTCCAGATGGCCGGCAATTTTTCGTTCGGGGACTATTTCAAGCGCCGGGCGATCGAACTGGCCTGGTCGCTGCTGACCAACGGCGTCGACGACGGCGGGTACGGGTTGGACCCCGAACGGCTCTGGGCGACAGTCTATTTCGACGACGACGAGGCCTTACAGCTGTGGCAGGAGATCGCCGGTCTGCCGGCGGAGCGGATCCAGCGCCGCGGCATGGAAGACAACTACTGGTCGATGGGCATCCCGGGACCGTGCGGCCCGTCCTCGGAGATCTACTACGACCGCGGCGAAGAATTCGGCGTCGGCGGCGGCCCGATTGCCAACGAGGACCGCTACGTCGAGCTGTGGAACCTGGTGTTCATGCAGAGCGAACGCGGCGAGGGCACCGGCAAGACGGATTTCGAGATACTCGGTCCGTTGCCCCGCAAGAACATCGACACCGGCATGGGTGTCGAGCGGGTCGCGTTCGTGCTGCAGGGCGTGCACAATGTCTACGAAACCGACCTGCTGCGCCCGGTCATCGATTTGGTCGCGACGCGCGCACCGCGCGGGTATGACGTTCCTGGTCCAGAAGGCAACCGCGACGACGACGTGCGCTACCGCATCATCGCCGACCACAGCCGCACCGCGGCGATCCTGATCGGCGACGGCGTCAGCCCGGGCAACGACGGGCGCGGGTACGTGTTGCGCCGCCTGCTGCGCAGAGTGATTCGCTCGGCCAAGCTGCTGGGCATCGAGGATCCGGTCGTCGGCGACCTGATGGCCACCGTGCGCGACGCGATGGGCCCGTCCTACCCCGAACTGGTCGCCGATTTCGACCGCATCAGGCGCATCGCCGTCGCCGAGGAGACCGCGTTCAACCGCACGCTGGCATCGGGTTCCAGGCTGTTCGAGGAGGTGGCGGGCACCACCAAGGCCGCTGGCGCCAAATCGATTTCCGGTTCGGACGCCTTCACCCTGCACGACACCTACGGCTTCCCGATCGAGCTCACCCTCGAGATGGCGTCCGAGGCCGGGCTGCAGGTCGACGAACTGGGCTTCCGCGAACTGATGGCCGAGCAGCGCCGTCGCGCCAAGGCCGACGCCGCCGCCCGCAAGCATGCGCATGCCGACCTGAGCGCCTACCGCGAGCTAGTCGACGCCGGTCCCACCGAATTCACCGGGTTCGACGAGTTGACTTCCGAGGCAACCATTCTCGGCATCTTCGTGGACGGCAAGCGGGTCCCCGTGGTCGCGCACGGCGCGCACGGGGATCCGGCGGGGGTGGACCGGGTCGAGCTGGTGCTGGACCGCACCCCGCTCTACGCCGAGTCGGGCGGGCAGATCGCCGATGAGGGCACCATCAGTGGGACCGGCGCCAACGAGGCCGCCCGGGCGGCCGTCACCGATGTGCAGAAGATCGCCAAAACCCTTTGGGTGCATCGGGTCAACGTCGAGTCCGGGGAATTCGTGGAGGGCGACACCGTCGTCGCCGCGGTGGACCCGGGCTGGCGGCGCGGTGCCACGCAGGGGCACTCGGGCACCCACATGGTGCACGCCGCGCTGCGCCAGGTGCTGGGGCCCAACGCCGTTCAGGCGGGATCGCTGAACCGGCCGGGTTACCTGCGCTTCGACTTCAACTGGCAGGGTCCGCTGACCGAGGACCAGCGCACTCAGATCGAAGAGGTGACGAACGAGGCCGTGCAGGCCGACTTCGAGGTGCACACCTTCACCGAGCGGCTCGACAAGGCCAAGGCGATGGGGGCGATGGCGCTGTTCGGCGAGGCCTATCCCGACGAGGTGCGGGTGGTGGAGATCGGCGGACCGTTCTCCCTCGAGCTGTGCGGCGGAACCCATGTGCACAACTCGGCGCAGATCGGCCCGGTGACCATCCTGGGCGAATCGTCGATCGGCTCCGGCATTCGCCGGGTGGAGGCCTACGTCGGGCTGGACTCGTTCCGCCACCTGGCCAAGGAGCGTGCGCTGATGGCGGGGCTGGCGTCGTCGCTGAAGGTGCCCTCCGAGGAGGTGCCCGCCCGGGTGGCCAACCTGGTGGAGCGGCTGAGGGCCGCCGAGAAAGAACTCGAACGCGCCCGGCTGGCGGGGGCCAGGGCAGCGGCGGCCAACGCCGTGGCCGGCGCGGAGCGGATCGGTAACGTCCGTGTGGTGGCCCAGCGGATGTCCGGCGCGATGACGGCGGGCGATCTGCGCTCGCTGGTCGGCGACATCCGCGGCAAGTTGGGCAGCGATCCCGCGGTGGTGGTGCTGATCGCGGATAATTCCGCGGGCGACGACAAGAGCGTGCCGTACGTGGTCGCGGTCAACCCGGCCGCCCAGGACCTCGGTATCCGCGCCGACGACCTCGTCAAGCAGCTCGCCGCGGCGGTGGACGGTCGGGGGGGCGGGAAGGCCGACCTGGCGCAGGGCTCAGGTAAGGATCCGACGCGCATCGACGCGGCCCTCGAGGCGGTACGTTCCGAGATAGCGCGGGTCGGTTGAGTGGTTTCCGCACATCACCGGCTACCCGACCGGCCCGGCGATCCTGATCAGGACCCCGGGCGGGGACCAAGACCCGGGATGCGGTGTGGGAGAAGCCTCGGTGTCGACGTCGGCAGCGTGCGCATCGGTGTGGCCGTCAGCGACCCCGACGGCATCCTGGCCACCCCGGTGGAGACGGTGCGCCGCGACCGTTCCGGCAGGCATGTGCGTCGGCTCGCCGAGCTCGCCGCCGAACTCGACGCGGTCGAGGTGGTCATCGGGTTGCCACGGACGCTGGCCAACCGCACCGGAACTTCGGCGCGGGACGCGATCGAACTTTCCGAGGCGCTGGCCCTGCGGATCGCCCCAACACCCGTGCGGCTGGCCGACGAGCGGCTGACCACCGTCAGCGCCCAACGGTCACTGCGCGCGGCGGGAGTGCGGGCCAGAGATCAGCGTGCGGTGATCGACCAGGCGGCCGCGGTGGCGATCCTGCAGAGCTGGCTGGACGAGCGCCGCGCGGCGACCAGGGGGGACAGCGATGGTTGACAGTGCACGGGGCCAGCGGGTCGAGCCGGAGGCCGTCGGCCCGCCCCGGCGCGGGATGAGCCGCCTCGCCCGGAATCGCGCCGAACGCGACCGCCGGCGGCGGCGCTTCGCCGGCCGCCTCGCGCTTGCGCTGCTCATCGTGATCATGGTGGGCGTCGTCTTCGTCGGCACCCGGCTCTGGAACACGGTGTTCGGGGCGGGTGACGACTACACCGGCAGCGGCAAGAGCGACATCGTGATTCACGTGCAGGCGGGCGATTCGACCACCATGGTCGGGCAGACGCTGCAGAACCAGCGGGTGGTCAAAACGGTCCGGGCGTTCGTCAACGCCGCGCACGGAAACAGCTCGATCAACGCGATCCAGCCCGGCTTCTACCGCATGCGCACCGAGATCCCCGCGGCCAATGCCGTCGCGCGGTTGGCCGACCCGAACAGCAGGGTGGGACGCCTGGTGATCCCGGAAGGCCGCCAGCTCGACGACACCACCGACATGAAGACCAACAAGACCAATCCCGGCATCCTCAGCCTGATTTCGCGCGCCACCTGCGTGGATCTCGACGGTCAGCGGCGCTGCGTCTCGGTGGACGATCTGCGCGCGGCGGCTACCGACAGCAGTCCCGTGACGTTGGCGGTGCCGCCGTGGGCCATCGAACCCGTCAACGAGCTGGGCAAGGACCATCGGCGGATCGAAGGCCTGATCGCGCCGGGGACCTTCAACATCGATCCGTCGGCCTCGGCCGAAAGCATCCTGACCACCCTGATCAGCGCCGGGGCCGTCGAATACATGAAGTCTGGTCTGCTGGACTCGGCACAGGTCATGGGCCTGTCGCCCTACGACATCCTGGTGGTGGCGTCGCTGGTGCAACAAGAGTCCAACAGCCAGGATTTCGCGAAGGTGGCGCGGGTGATCTACAACCGCCTGCAGAATCGCCACACGCTGGAGTTCGACTCGACGGTGAACTATCCGCTGGACCGCCGCGAGGTGGCAACCACCGACGCCGACCGCGCCCAGAAGACGCCATGGAACACCTACGTGTCGCAGGGCCTGCCCGCCACGGCGATTGACTCACCCGGGATCGAGGCGCTGAACGCCGCCGAGCATCCCGAGCCCGGCGATTGGCTGTACTTCGTCACGATCGACGCCCAGGGCACCACGCTGTTCACCAAGGACTATCAACAGCATTTGGCCAACATCGAGCTGGCCAAGCGCAACGGTGTCCTCGACAGTGCTCGCTGAGGGCATCGCGCGAAAGGCGGGGGTGCTCGGCAGGCCCATCGCGCACTCCCGGTCCCCCGACCTGCATCTGGCCGCCTACCGCGCGCTGGGCCTGCACGACTGGACGTACGAGCGCATCGAGTGCGGCGCCGACGAATTGCCGGGCGTGGTCGGAGCGTTCGGTCCGGAATGGGTGGGTGTATCGGTGACCATGCCCGACAAGTTCGCCGCCCTGCGATTCGCCGACGCGCACACCGAACGCGCCGCCCTCGTGGGATCGGCGAACACCCTGGTGCGCACCCCGACCGGGTGGCGCGCCGACAACACCGACGTCGACGGCGTGGCCGGGGCCCTCGGGTCGGCCTCTGGACGGGCGCTCGTCTGTGGATCGGGCGGCACCGCGCCGGCGGCCGTCGTAGGTCTGGCCGAACTCGGCGTGCCGGGCGTCACGGTCGTTGCACGCAACCCGCAGAAGGCGGCCCGGTTGGTGGATCTGGGAACCCGGATCGGCGTGCCGACGCGGTTCTGCGCCCTGGACGGCGGTGAGCTGGCCGACGAGGTGGCGGCCGCGGAGGTCCTGGTCAGCACCATTCCGGCCGACGTGGCGTCGGGTTACGCCGCCGCGTTCGCCCCGATTCCGGTGTTGCTGGACGCCGTCTACGAGCCATGGCCGACACCGCTGGCCCGGGCGGTCGCCGCCGCGGGGGGTCGGGTGATCGGCGGTTTGCAGATGCTGTTGCACCAGGCATTTGCCCAGGTCGAGCAGTTCACCGGGCTGCCCGCGCCGCGAGCGGTCATGGCAGCGGCGTTGCGCTAGCCTGCGGGCGTGCTGGCGGCGGCCGTGCTGGTGTGGATGGCAGCGCTGTGCGTCTGTGACATTCGGCAGCGCCGGTTGCCCAACGCGCTGACGTTGCCCGGGGCCGGCGCGATTATGCTGGCCGCCGCCCTCGCGGGGCGCGGGTTGCCGGCGGCGGCCGGAGCGGCGGCGCTGACAGGCCTGTACCTGCTGGTGCATCTGGTGGCGCCGGCGGGGATGGGCGCCGGGGACGTCAAGCTGGCGATCGGCCTGGGCGCGTTGACCGGGTGCTTCGGTGTCCATGTGTGGTTTCTGGCGGCGCTGGGCGGGCCGCTGCTGACGGCGTTGTGGGGTGTGGTCGCGCTGTGGCGCGGGGTACGCACGGTGCCGCACGGGCCGGCGATGTGTCTGGCGAGCGCCGCCGCGGTCGCGTTGGCGGTTCAGTGAACGGGAGAGGACTGCGTCGCATCCAGCAGGATGGCCTCGACGGCAACGATGTCGCGTGGGTCGAAGCCGTCCATGTCGGCCGCGAATTCCGGGCTCGCCATGAGTTCGCGGGCGATCGTCGTCGGGTCGGCGCCGTCGGGAAACGAGATCAAGGCGACCAGTCGGTGCGCGTCGCCGTCGCGTTCGGTCCAGATGCCGTGGGTCGTGATCCCGAACGCTTCGAAGGTGGGCACGTGGCGGGCCCAGTGAACGGTGGCGTAGTCGGTGAGTGCCTCGACCGAACGGAGCGTGTAAATCCTCAGCTGAAACATGATTGCCCTCGTCACATCGCCAGCGCTATGCACAATGCGGCGGTGGCCAGGCCCTGCAGCACGGCTCTCGCGGTGATGATGCGATCCCAATTGCGTTGCAGCACACGCGCATCCGGGGGGACTTCACCGGCCGCGGCGGCCGCGGTCAACCGTCGGTTGATCGGCGCGCTCACCCGTAGATACAGGACGATCCAGACCAGCAGCAGGGCGACGGCGGCGCCGGCCGTGCCGGCCGCGGACCATCGTCCGGCCAGCGCGGCGAGCGCGGCGGCCGCGGCCGCGGCGGCAGCGCCCACCACCCCGGGAAGCCGCATTCGCCGGTCGCCGTAGCGATGCACGTTGCCCATCACGGCGACCAGGGATCGGTCGTCGACCCGGTCCAGGGCCGGCCGCTGCACCAGCGCGCAGAAGGCGTCGGTGCCGTAGACGATTGCGGTCCCCAGCACCGCGACCAGCGCAGCCAGCTTGGCCAACTCGATCATGACGCACCACCCGGCGCCGGCTGCGGCAGCCCACCCAGCTGGGCGAACAGTTCGAGCGTGTTCAGCTCGTCCCAGTGCTCGGCGAACATCCCGTTTTCCACCCGCCAGATGTCGATCGACCTCATCTCGACGCGCCGGCCCGTCGCCGGGATGCCCATCAGTTCGCCCGCGTGAGTGCCTCGATAGACGAAGCGCCCGACCACCCGGTCGCCGGAGACGACCAGGTCTTCCATGGTCGCGGTCAGGTCCGGCAGGGCGTCGAAGAAACCGGCCCAGAACCTGCGGTTTGCTTCGCGACCGTCGTCGACGAACGCGTTGTGGTTTCGGTAGTCGGGGGCCACGAACCGGTCCACCAGATCGGGATCGTGCTCGTTGAGCATCCGCGTGAACGTCTCGGCCAGGCGCCGTCCGGAGGTTGTCATGTCTCGAACTCCCATCGCTCGTAGGTGTTAGCAACGCTAACCCCCCGAGGCGCAGCTGTCAATAGCACCGCTAGAGTTTCGAGCAATGCTATTCTCGGTTATGGCCATCGAGGATCGTCGCGCCCGGGATCGGGCGGCCCGCCGTCGCCTGATCACCGACACGGCGCGCAGGCTCGCCGAGGCCGAAGGATGGGACGCGGTAACCACACGCCGGTTGTCCACAGAGATCGAGTACAGCCAGCCGGTGCTGTACAAGCACTTTTCGAGCATGGATGACATCGCCGCCGCGGTGGCCGTCGACGGATTCACCGAACTCGCCGAGGCGCTCGGGCGGGCGCGGTCGGATGCCGCAACACCCGAGCAGGCGCTGCGGCCGATTGCGCACGCCTATCTCGACTTTGCCCGGGAAAACCCCGCCCTCTACGCGGCGATGTTCACCCGGGCCACCACGTTGCGCTTCGCCGCCGCCGACACGCCGCAGCCGATGACGGCCGCCTTCGCCGGGTTACGGGAGGCGCTCGCGCCGCTGGCGGCCGATGAGGACCTCGACACGCTTACCGAGGTGCTCTGGGCCGCGCTGCACGGACTGACCACGCTGGCGCACAGCGGCCGGCTGCGCCCCGGTCGCGACGACGACCGCGTCGATCTGCTGGTCGCCCAATTCTCAGCGACGCCCTGAGGATGGGAAGATAGGACGCGTGTTGCGCTGGATCACCGCCGGGGAGTCGCATGGCCGCGCGTTGGTGGCCGTGGTCGACGGCATGGTCGCCGGCGTGGAAGTCACCTCCGCCGACATCTCCGAACAGCTGGCTCGTCGGCGCCTCGGCTACGGCCGGGGCGCCCGGATGAAGTTCGAGCGCGACGCGGTGACTGTCCTGTCCGGAATACGCCACGGCGTCACGCTGGGCGGCCCCATCGCCATCGAGATCGGCAACACGGAATGGCCGAAGTGGGAGACCGTCATGGCCGCCGACCCCGTCGATCCGGCGGAGCTGGTTGACTCGGCGCGCAACGCCCCGCTCACGCGGCCGCGGCCCGGACATGCCGACTATGCCGGCATGCTCAAGTACGGATTCGACGACGCCCGCCCGGTGCTGGAGCGTGCCAGCGCGCGGGAGACCGCCGCCCGGGTCGCCGCGGGCACCGTCGCGCGCTCGTTCCTGCGTCAGGCCCTGGGGGTCGAGGTGCTCTCGCACGTCGTCGCTATCGGCCCCTCGGCGCCCTACAACGGTCCGCCCCCGCGCCCGGAGGACCTGGCGGAAATCGACGAAAGCCCGGTCCGGGCGTTCGACAAGGCGGCCGAACGGGACATGATCGCCGAGATCGAGGCGGCCAAGAAGGACGGCGATACCCTCGGCGGCGTGGTTGAGGTGGTGGCGCTGGGCCTGCCGGTCGGCCTGGGATCGTTCACCAGCGGCGAGAACCGGCTGGACAGCCAGCTCGCCGCCGCCGTCATGGGCATACAGGCGATCAAGGGCGTCGAGATCGGCGACGGGTTCGAGACCGCGCGCCGCCGCGGGAGCCGTGCGCACGACGAGATGTACCCGGGCGCCGACGGCGTCGCGCGCTCGACCAACCGGGCGGGTGGCCTGGAGGGCGGCATGACCAACGGACAACCGCTGCGGGTGCGGGCGGCGATGAAGCCGATCTCGACCGTGCCGCGGGCGTTGGCCACTGTCGACATGGCGACCGGCGATGAGGCCGTCGCCATCCACCAGCGCTCGGACGTGTGCGCGGTGCCGGCGGCCGGCGTCGTGGTCGAGACCATGGTGGCGCTGGTGCTGGCACGCGCGGCGCTGGAGAAGTTCGGTGGCGATTCGCTGACCGAAACCCGCCGCAACATCCAGGCGTACCGGCGGGCGGTCGCCGACCGCGAGTCGCCGGCGGCCCGGGCCCAGGCCGTTCGGGGTTAGGCGGGGCGTGTCCATGGCACCGAAGGCGGTTCTCGTCGGATTGCCGGGGTCGGGCAAGTCCACCATCGGGCGCCGGCTGGCCAAGGCGCTCGGGGTCGATCTGCTCGACACCGATGCCGCGATCGAGCAGCAGACCGGACGCAGCATCGCCGACATCTTCGCCACCGACGGGGAGCAGGAGTTTCGGCGCATCGAGGAACAGGTGGTGCGCGCGGCCCTTACCGGACACGACGGTGTGGTGTCACTCGGCGGCGGCGCCGTCACCAGCCCCGGGGTGTGCGAGGCGCTCGGCGGCCACACCGTGGTCTACCTGGAGATCGGGGCCCGGGAAGGGGTGCGGCGCACCGGCGGCAACACGGCGCGGCCGCTGCTGGCCGGCGAGGACCGCGCCGAGAAGTATCGTGCCCTGATGGCGGCGCGGATTCCGCTCTACCGGCGCATCGCCACCATCCGGGTCGACACCAACCGGCGCAATCCCGGTGCGGTGGTCCGCCAGATCCTCTCCCGGCTCGAGAGCCCGCGGAACATGCCGGTGGCCGGCCAATGAGCGAGCACCACGGGACGGTCAGTGTGCAGGTGGCCGTCGACCCGCCGTACCCGGTGATGATCGGGGCCGGCCTGCACGGCGAACTGGACGAACTGCTGTCCGGACGGCACCGGGTCGCGATCCTGCATCAACCGGTGCTGGCGCACACCGCCGAGGCCATCCGAACCCGGCTGGCCGACAAGGGCGTCGACGCGCACCGCATCGAAATCCCCGACGCCGAGGCGGGCAAGGAGCTGCCCGTCGTGGGTTTCATCTGGGAGGTGTTGGGGCGCATCGGGATCGGCCGCAAAGACGCCCTGGTCAGCCTCGGCGGCGGCGCGGCCACCGATGTCGCGGGTTTCGCAGCGGCCACCTGGTTGCGGGGCGTCGCGATCGTGCACGTGCCGACCACTCTGCTCGGCATGGTGGACGCGGCCGTCGGCGGCAAGACCGGCATCAACACGGACGCAGGTAAGAACCTGGTCGGCGCATTCCATCAACCCCTGGCAGTGCTGGTGGACCTGTCCACGCTGGAAACATTGCCGCGCAACGAGATCATCGCCGGGATGGCCGA
>NZ_JAFBAT010000183.1 GCF_019247615.1 Mycobacterium sp.
CGCCATCGTGAATGCCACCAGGTTGAACACGAAAAGAGCCTGCACCTGCGCCACCGGCGCGGCGTGAGCCGCAAGAATGGCGGCCATCGAGCCCGCGTAGTTTGCCGAAGGCAACGCCGCACCCAACCCGGCGACCCACGCGACCCAGAGCGAGTCGCGTTGCAGCACATGCCGCGCACGCTCAGCCACCTTGTGCAGGCCGCCCGGCGCTGTCCCTTCCAGCAGGGCCACACCACCCTGGGCACCGCCCACCGCGCCTGCGGCGGCCGGGCAAACCTGCCTGCGCCGCCATGCGTTTGCGGCTAGCGCACCGGCGACCAGCACGGCGGTCAGCCCGGCTGCCACCTGAACCGTTGCGACGGTGAAGTGGCCGGCCACCGGCGTGGCCCTGAGGCCGAAAAGCAGGACCAAACCCGCGCCGAAACCCATCGTGAAGCCACCACACAAGAACATCAGCAGTTGCACCAGGGGGCGTCGCCGGCTGAGCAGGAGAACCACCAAACCGAGCCGAATCGGTTCGAAGATCACCGCGCTCGCCAGTACCAGCACGGTGGTCCACATGCTGCCGAACCGTACCCCAACTGCCGTGGCTCCCGGCCCGAATTCGTCCGGGTAAAGCCGTTTCCCTCGACACGTTCCTGGAATACAGTTCACGGAGCCAGCCGTCTCGGGGGAAGGGTGCATCGGTGTTCGGCGTGACGACACTCCAAGACTGGACGCCGGAAGCGGGGGCGGTCGTCTGCTGGCACGCATCGGCTGCCGCGCGCGCCAAAGCGGGAAAGGCCCCGGCCAACCCGGTTCCTCCCAGCTATCAGCAGGCCCAACACCTTCGGCGCTACAGCGATCACGCAGCCCGAGCTCTCGATATGTCGCGCCTGATGATCTTCACCTGGGACATCCCGGGCCGCTGCGACGTGCGCGCCATGACTTATGTGATCAACGCTCACCTTCGTCGGCACGACACCTACCACAGTTGGTTCGACTGCCGAGATGCCGAGGATATCGTCCGCCACGTCATCCCCGAGGCCGCCGATATTGAACTCGTTCCCGTTGAACACCGGGATATGACACCGGCGAGCTTGCGCGCTCACATCTCAGCGCCGCACCCGCTGCAGTGGGACTGTTTCGCGTTCGGGATCGTGCAAGGCCATGACCATTTCACCTTCTATGCGAGCATCGCTCACCTCTGTGTCGATCCCATGATCATCGGTGTCCTGTTCACCGAGATCCATGCGATGTACCTGGCGCTCGTCGGGGGCCACCCGCCGCTCAAGCTGCCCGAGGCGGGCCGCTACAGCGATTACTGTGTCCGGCAGCGCGCCGACCTGGCGGCCTTGACCATCGACTCTCCCCAGGTGCGTGCATGGATCGAGTTCGCCGCCGCCAACGGCGGTACGTTGCCGTACTTCCCGCTGCCGCTCGGTGATTTTGCAAGGCCCTATACCGGCCGGCTGATCACCGAGACACTGATGGACGAGCAACAGTCGGAGCGGTTCGAAGCGGCCTGCATCGCCGCGGGCGCCCGTTTCAGCGGTGGCGTCTTCGGCTGCGCCGCCCTCACGCAACGTCTGCTGACGGGCGCCGACAAGTTTTCCGTCGTCACCACCACCGATACCCGCAAAACCCCAACAGAACTCGTGACGACGGGCTGGTTCACCGGTCTGGTTCCGGTTACCGTCCCCCCCGGCGCCGGGTTCTTCGATGATGCGGCCCGTACCGCGCAGACGTCGTTCGATACCGGCATGGACCTGGCGGACGTGCCGTTCGACCGAGTGCTGGAGATCGCGCCGCCCGAGCTCGGGCTCGCCCGGCCGCGGCCCGGCAATTTCGTGATGTCGTTCCTCGATGCCAGCATTGCCCCACTTTCTACGGTCGCCAATTCCGAGCTGAATTTCCGGATCTACGACGAAGGAAGGGTTTCTCACCAGGTTTCGCTGTGGGTGAATCGCTTTCAGCGGGAGACCACCGTGACGGTGTTGTTCCCCGACAATGCGCAGGCACGCGAATCGCTTGCCCGTTATCTCCAGGCCATGAAATCCGTGTACGCCGGTGTCGGCGTCGGCGGGCGTAGCCGCTCCTTTGCGCGGTCCTGACCAGGACCCCTCGCACTCCGATCCGGTCAGCGTTCCTGCGACAGAAACTCGTCGAGCAGTGCGGTGAACTCGTCCGGTCGCGCCGGCGTGCACGCGGGCCGGGGCCAGGTGCCCGGCACGTCAAAGGTAATCAGGGTCGATCTCAACGGCCGTCGCACATCCAGGGGCAGCCACCGGCGTAAGTCGGAGCTGCCCCAGATGCTGAACCGCTGCACGAGCAGGCCCAAAGACTCGGCCCGGTATCCGCGAACGCTGTCCAGGGCGATGACCTTGGACGTACCCGACGGAAAGTGGTAGCGGCGCAACGTGATGGCCGCGCGATCGAGCTGGACCAAGCCATCGTCGTAAGTGGCGTCGTAGGAGGCGTTCATCGCTTGCTGCTTCGCAGCTGATGGCCTCGCGCGGTCAGGCAGCGGCCGTCGTCCAGTCGCCACTGCCACCCGTGCAGGTTGCAGGTCAACGTATTGCCTTCCACCACACCGAATTTCGAGAGGTCGGCCTTGAGATGGGGGCAGCGCCGCTGAAGCTCCCAGCCGTCCAGCGTGATCGATGCCGAGTCGTCGTGGGTTTCGGCGAACCATCCGTCGGCGTAGGCGATCCGTTCACCGGTCAGACACTTGAAGAACGTGTACAGGTATTCGTTGTAGCCGCCGACCCGCCACGCGCGGAAACGGGTGGACAGAAAGATCGTGTTCACCCAGTCGGGTTCTTTGTCGCGCAGCACGGTGCGGACCAGCTCCGGGGCTATGGCGAAACCGTAGCGCACCCGTTCGTCGGGAATGCGTTCACGCACAGCTCTTTTCGGGAAATCCAAAATCACCGTCTCCGGACCGAGGACGAGTTCGACGGGGTAGCCGATGCCGTCGCAGATCTCGTCGCTTTGCAGCATGATCGGCTCGAACAGCGCGCGCAGCTGATCCAGCAGCGGCTCACCCGCGGCGGGAGCCCAGCTCGCGCGCTCGGCCGCCAACACGGACGCCATCCGGTCGGCATAGTCGGCGATGTAGGCCGCCTTGCCGGTGGTGAAGATGGCCTCGATTCCCCCGCAAGCGGGCGGTGCCCCCACATCGACCGGTAGCGGATGGGTGAGCGAATTCAGCGTTGCACCGGAGAAATCCGCGGTCGACCCCGGGACCATCAGCAGGCCGCCGCCGTGGCCGTGCGCCCGCAGCTGTTCCAGGAACACCATCTGGTCGGGGAAGATATTGGCCGGGTCCCCGTGGTCGTCGTTGAGGTGGCGCAACTCGGGGTCCAAGAAGCAGGGCGGCCCCGCCGACGGCACCACCCAGGTGGCGCCCACCTGAGCGATGTACTGACGGGCCCGGTCCATCTGCCGCCGGCGTTTCTGGATGCCGAACGACTCCTTGGCGCGGGCGGGCATGTCGTAGACCATCGGGTACCAGATCGCGCCCGAATACTGCAGCAGGTGCACGTCCACGCACCCGAAGTCGGCCGCGAGCGCGTCCAGATCGACCGGCCGGGCGTCGTTCATGTCGAAAACCGTTGTGACGCCGTCGGAAACCACCAGCGCTGAATCGCCGATGGGGCCGTCGGCGGGTGCCCGCAGGGCGATGATCATGATGTCGAGGTCACCTTTGGGCCCGCCGATCCGGTGCTTCACCGAGTCGGTGGTCTCGAAGAAACGGTGAAAACCCAGCTTCTCCAGTTCATTCCTCAGGTCGGGCACCGGGAAGTCGGGCAGCAGCACGACCGCATCCTTGTTGACATGCTCGGCCAGGTTCTTGGCATCGAAGTGGTCCCTGTGCAGGTGAGAGACGTAGAGGTAGTCGCAGTCGCCGAGTTTGTCCCAGTCGAGCGCGCTGTTATCCGGGAACGGAAACCAGGACGCGAAGTAGGCGGGGTTCACCCACGGGTCGCACAGGATGGTGCCCGCGTGGGTCTCGATCAGAAACCCAGCGTGGCCTACGCTCGTGACTTGCACAAATGCCTTTCCGGGCTATCTTTCCGGGGGACCTTTCCGGGGATACCTTTCCGGGGGAAACGGAGTGCCCGACGACAACCGCCGGTCAGCCCCCGAGCTTAGCGCGAGGCCGCGTCTCGGTTCTCGACTCCGTATTCGCTGCACGCCGCCCCGCGTCGGCCCTGATCGCTTCTTGTCGGCATCTCGGTCGGCGCGCAGTCGGGCGCATTAGGCTGAGTGGCTGTGGAACCGGTATACGGGACTGTCATCCAGCTCGCCCGCTTGATCTGGCGCGTCCAGGGCCTGAAGATCACCGTCACGGGCGTCGAGAACCTCCCGAAAAGCGGCGGTGCCGTCATCGCGATCAACCACACCGGCTATCTGGACTTCACCTTCGCGGGTTTGCCCGCCTACAAGCAGGGCCTCGGGCGCAAAGTGCGGTTCATGGCCAAGCAGGAGGTGTTCGACAACAAGATCACCGGGCCTATCATGCGCAGCCTGCGCCACATCCCGGTGGATCGGCAGGACGGGGCCGCCTCGTACGAGGCCGCCGTGCGGAATCTGAAGGACGGTGAACTCGTCGGCGTCTATCCCGAGGCCACGATCAGCCGGAGCTTCGAGATCAAGGAGTGCAAGTCCGGGGCCGCCCGGATGGCGGTCGAGGCCGGGGTCCCGATAGTTCCGCACATCATCTGGGGCGCGCAGCGGATCTGGACCAAGGACCACCCCAAGAAGCTGCTGCGCCCGAAAGTGCCGATCATGGTGCTCGTCGGCGAACCGATCGAGCCGACGCTGGCCACCGAGGAGTTGAAGGGGCTGCTGCGTTCGCGGATGCAGCACTTGCTCGAAAAGGCCCAGGAACTCTACGGACCCCACCCGGCCGGCGAGTTCTGGGTGCCCCACCGGCTGGGCGGCGGCGCCCCGTCGCTGGCCGAGGCAGCGCTCATGGACTCCCACGAGGCGGAGGTGCGGGCGGCCCGGCGCGCGGCTCGCGGCGTCCAGGACGCCGAGGCACCGGAGCAGTAACCCATGCCCACGTCCGGTTGCGAGCCCACCTTTCGCACCCTCGAGATCCTGGCTCAGCTCGTGGTCCTGGCCACCGGTACCCGCATCACCTTTCATGGCGAGGAGAACATCCCCAACCATGGCGGCGCCGTGATCGCAATCAACCACACTAGCTATGTCGACTTCTTACCCGCGGCATTAGCTGTCCACCGAAGGCACCGTCGGCTTAGATTCATGATCAAGGCCGAGATGCAAAGGGTGAAGGTGGTCAACTTCCTGATCAAGCACACCCGCACGATCCCGGTGGACCGAGACGCCGGGGCGGACGCCTACGCGGTCGCCGTGCAGCGGCTGCGGGAGGGTGAGCTGGTCGGGGTCTACCCCGAGGCCACGATCAGCCGCAGCTTCGAGCTCAAAGAGTTCAAGACGGGCGCCGCCCGCATGGCCGGCGAAGCCGACGTGCCGATCGTTCCGCTGATCGTCTGGGGTGCACATCGGATCTGGACCAAGGACCATCCGCGACACATATTCGGCAAGACAGGTCGCTATAAGCTTCCGGTCACCGTCCAGGTGGGTGCGCCCTTGCGGGCTGGCGAAGACATCGCGTCCACCAATGCCGCACTCCGCGAATCGATGAGCTCACTGCTGCAGGAGGCACAGCAACGGTATCCGCATCCCCCGGGTGCTTACTGGGTGCCGCGCCGGCTAGGCGGCGGCGCACCGACGTTGGCCGAGGCGGCGCAGATAGAGGCCGACGAGGCGGCGGCCAGGTCGGCCAGGAAGGCCGCCCAGCAAACCCCGCATCGGTCGCGATAGGGCCGCGAAAGGGCCGCGAAAGGGCCGCGAAAGGGCAAGGAGAGAACATGGCAGAGCCGTTTTTCCGGTTGGCGGAGATGGTTGTCCCGGCCTTCGCCGCGATGAACGGGACCAAGCTCAAGTTCGAGGGCCTGGAGAACATCCCCGCACGCGGCGGCGCCCTTATTGCGCTCAACCACACCAGCTATCTGGACTGGATGCCGGCGTCGATCGCGGCGCACGAACGCAAGCGACGGCTGCGCTTCATGATCAAGGCCGAGATGGCGGACGTGAAGGCGGTCAACTACGTGATCAAGCATTGCCAGCTCATTCCGGTGGACCGGCGGGACGGGCACGAAGCCTACGCGGTGGCCGTCCAGAAGCTGCGGGAGGGCGAACTCGTCGGGCTCCATCCGGAGGCCACCATCAGTCGCAGTTACGAGCTCCGCGAGTTCAAGTCCGGGGCGGCGCGGATGGCCCTCGCGGCGCAGGTCCCGCTGATCCCCATGATTGTGTGGGGTGCCCATCGAATTTGGCCGAAAGATCATCCAAAGAAGGTGTTCCGCAACAAGGTTCCCATCACGGTGGCCGCCGGTCGCCCGCTGCTTCCGCTGGGCACCCCCGAAGAACTCATTGCGACGCTGCGTCAGGCGATGAACGCGATCCTGTACCGGGTGCAGGAGGAATATCCGCACCCGGAGGGTGAATTCTGGGTGCCGCGGCGGCTGGGCGGGGGCGCACCCAGCCGTGACGATTCCCAGGCGATCCGGTTGACCGAATTGCAGCAGCGGGTTCAAAAGTACGGGACCGACGGCGTGACGCGCCCGGGGCAGGCCCAAAGCGGAAAGCGTTGACGACCGCATCCGGAGGGGTCGTCGCAGGAATCGTCTCGATGACCGCGCCGTGAGAAAGCCGGCGCTCATCGCCTGCGACGTCGACGGCACGTTGTTCGACGAAAACGAAACCATCACCCCGCGCACGCGCGACGCCGTCCGCGCAGCGGTGGCCGACGGCGCACAGTTCGTCGTGGCGACGGGACGCCCGCCGCGCTGGATCCGTCCAGTTGTGGAAGCGCTCGGCTTCGCCCCGATGGCGGTGTGCGCCAACGGTGCCGTCCTCTACGATCCGGCGCACGATCGGGTGATTTCGGCGCGGACGCTCGACGTCGACAGCCTGGCCGAATTGGCCGAGCTTGCGACCCGCGTGATCCCGGGTGCGGGGCTGGCTGTCGAGCGAATCGGCGATCGCGCCCACGACACGGCCACCCCGCAATTCATCAGCTCGCCGGGTTATGAGCACGCGTGGCTCAACCCGGACAACACCGAGGTGTCGATCGACGACCTGCTCAGCGCGCCCGCGATAAAGCTGTTGATCCGAAAAAGCGGGGCCCGCAGCGATGACATGGCCGCCGAACTCGCCAAGCACGTCGGCATCGAAGGCGACATCACCTATTCCACCAACAACGGCCTGGTGGAGATCGTGCCGCTGGGGATCAGCAAGGCCAGCGGCGTGGAAGCGCTCGCCAGGCCGCTGGGAATAGCGAGCGACGAGGTGGTGGCATTCGGCGACATGCCCAACGACATCCCCATGCTGCTGTGGGCCGGCCATGGCGTGGCGATGGCAAACGCGCATCCCGCCGTGCAGGACGCCGCCGACGAGGTAACGGCGACCAACGCCGACGACGGCGTGGGGCGGGTCCTGGAACGCTGGTGGCTTTGATTGCGTTTCGGCCGACGTCGACGTCGACGGGAGCTACGTCGCGCCCGGGTGAGCAGGTAGCGAGAAGTGCTCGGCCGGCACCGACGGACCGCTCGGCGATTGGGTCGACAGCGGTGTCGTGATCCCGTCGACGACCTCGGTGAGACCTGCCGTGAGCCGGTCGAAGTTCAGGGTTCCATGCTGGAAGTTCTGCGTGATGCGAAGCGGCTCTTGTATTTCCGCACTGGTGGGTAACCCGAGCGGACCACGTTCGTAACTCTGCGACGCCCAGGCGTCGTAGATGGCGCCGGTGATCGGCTGGGCACCGGTTGCGGGCGACCAGTACATCGCGCCCCTGGCGAAGGTCGCATATCGGGCGTCACCCTGGGCACTGTCCTCCGGCGAGGTGGGCGCGCCGAGAACGCTGCTCATACCGCCGATCGCTTGCCAGTGCTCATAGATGGATCCGCCCTGCAGGGCCTTGATCAACTCCTCGGGCGGATCGTTGAAATGTGATGCGATATCTCGAATTTCGTCCATCAGGGCGTAAGCGGCATTGCCCGGGCAGTCGGTGTTTCCGACGTCCCGGTGAGTGAAGATGGTGGGCAAGTTCGCAACGGCCCCGGCCGGGAAGGTCGTGTAGTGGCTGCCGGCGGATTCCAGCGCCACCGTCCCCTTCGGGTCGACGCCGTCCAGGTTCAGCCGCCAGCCGAGCAGCCGCCCAACGCTTCGCAGCTGGATCGGCGTGGGCGGCACGTCGTCGAAGTTGCCGATCATCGCCACACCCCAGGTGTTGCGGTTGAATCCGCCGGTGTGGAAGGCCTCGACGGCTTTGGTGAGCCCGCCGGCACTGCCCTCGAAGACCTGGCCGTACTTGTCCACCAGCGCGTTGTACGCGATGTCGCACCAGCCGAGCGTCTTGCTGTGGTACGTGTAGATCGCTTTGACGATCCCGGCCGATTCAACCGGGGAGTAGTCATTGCTGCCCGCGGTGTGGTGGACGACCGCGGCGCGAATCCCATTGTCGTACTGGGGAGTTCCGCATCGTAGCGACTCGTCGGCGCCCCATTCCGCACGGCTGATGATGCGGGGTGGCTGGCCGGGCAGCACGACGCCCGAAGGCGGCGTCCACTGCGTCGTGGCCGGCGCTTTCGGCGGTGAGATGAGGATCGCCGAGATGGTCTGCCCGTACGGCTGTTCCCTGGACGCCGGCTTATATCCCAGATCGGA
>NZ_JAFBAT010000040.1 GCF_019247615.1 Mycobacterium sp.
GGTTGGTCTACGAAGCGGCCCGCCGCGGCACGGCGAACTCCCGGATCAACTTCATCCATCCCAAGGACGCCGGCGGGGTGTTGATCGAGCTGGTCGAACCGGACTCGTAACACCCCAGCTGTCAAGACCAGCGTCGGGTTGGGGCGCGAGTTGCTCGGTTGGCCCAGCACGGACTGTGCCAGTGTCGCCGGTCATCCGCGCCGGCGAGCGAATCCGTCCGCCACACCACCACGTGTGCCGTGCCGGAACGGATCTCATGATCACACCCGGGACACCGATAGTTCTTGACCGCTCGGGATGCGGGGACTGGGTGCACCTCGTATTCGTGGCCGTCGGGCCCCGTTTCCACACGGCGCAATGCCGGCGCCGGCGCTACGGGCCGCTGCCGGCGGGGCGGTGGGCGGCGCCGAGGCATGGACGCAATTCTAGTGGGGGAACTCAGAACAGCCGGTACTCGTCGTTGTCCATGCCGCGCATCTTGTCGTAATCCAATGTCACGCAACGAATCCCGCGGTCGACGGCCAGAGTGCGCGCCTGCGGCTTGATCTGCTGGGCCGCGAAGATCCCTTTCACCGGCGCCAGCACGCTGTCGCGGTTGAGCAGCTCGAGATAGCGGGTGAGCTGCTCCACGCCGTCAATCTCGCCGCGCCGCTTGATCTCCACGGCCACCGAGCCGCCGCACTCATCCCGACACAACAAATCGACCGGACCGATGGCCGTCATGTACTCGCGCCGGACCAACGTGTATCCCTCGCCCAGCAGTTGGACGTGCTCGGCAAGCAACGCCTGTAGGTGCGCCTCGACGCCGTCCTTGACCAGCCCGGGATCGATTCCCAGATCGTGGCTCGAGTCGTGCTCTATCTCGTCGACGGTGATGCGCAACTGTTCGCCCGCCTTGTTCTCGACCACCCACACCGGCGCCGGGCCATCGACATCTTCGGTCACCCAGCACGGCGGACTCATCCAGTTCAACGGCTTGTAGGCGCGGTCGTCGGCGTGCACGCTGACCGATCCATCGGCCTTGAACAGCAGCAAGCGTCGGGCGGATGGCAGATGGGCGGTGAGGCGGCCGACGTAGTCGACGGTGCATTGGGCGATCACAAGACGCACCCGACACACCTTAAAGCGTGGGCGACGAATTAGGCTGTCGCCACGATGTTGGCCAACCAGACAATGGCGCAACGCCTGGGCCGAGTGCTGGAGCGGGTGACCCGCCAAAGCGGTCGCCTGCCCGAGACGCCCGCCTACGGCTCCCTGCTTCTTGGCCGGGTGTCGGAAAGCCAACGCCGGCGTCGCATACGCATCCAGGTCATCATGACCGTGCTGGTCCTGGGGGCCAACGTGCTCGGCATCGGCGTGGCACTGCTGTTGATAACGGTCGCCATTCCCGAACCGAGCATTTTCGACGACGCGCCGGCGTGGCTCACATTCGGGCTGATTCCGGGCTATGTCGCAACCGCTTTGGCGGTGGGGACGGTGTGGATCACCCGACGAACGGTGCTGGCACTGCGCTGGGCGATCGAGGAGCGCACACCGACCGAAATCGACGAGCGCAAGACCTTCCTGGTCCCGTGGCGTATCGCCGCGTTTGAGCTGATCCTGTGGGGCATCGGGGCGGTGCTGTCGACAATCCTCTACGGCCTGGTCAACACCATGTTCATCCCGCGGTTCCTGGTCTGCATCAGCTTCTGTGGCGTCCTGGTGGCAACGGGCAGCTATCTGCTCGCCGAGTTCGCGCTGCGCCCGGTGGCCGCTCAGGCGCTCCAAGCGGGACCACCGCCGCGGCGTTTGACGGCCGGCATCATGGGCCGAACCATGGTGGTCTGGTTCCTGGGATCAGGCGTCCCCATCATCGGCATCGGTCTGCTGGCGCTCTTCCAGATCTTGATGCGCAACCTGACCGAGACGCAGTTCGCGGTCGGAGTGCTGATCGTGTCGTGGGTGACGCTGAACTTCGGGTGTCTCCTGATGTGGATTCTGGCCTGGTTGACCGCGACACCGGTGCGCGTGGTGCGCGCGGCCCTCCGCCGCGTCGAGCAGGGCGACCTGCGGGGCGACCTCGTCGTGTTCGACGGCACCGAGCTCGGGGAGCTGCAGCGTGGTTTCAACGCGATGGTCGACGGTCTGCGCGAACGCGAACGCGTGCGTGATCTGTTCGGGCGGCACGTCGGGCGCGAGGTCGCGCTGGCCGCGGAACGGGAGCGACCGAAACTCGGCGGCGAGGAACGCCACGTCGCCGTGGTGTTCATCGACATCGTGGGCTCCACCCAACTGGTGACCAGCCAACCCCCCGCGGAAGTCGTTGCGGTACTTAACGAATTCTTCGCAATCGTCGTCGACGAAGTGGACCGGCACTGCGGGCTGGTCAACAAGTTCGAGGGCGACGCGTCGCTCGCAATATTCGGAGCGCCGAATCACCTCGAACGGCCCGAAGATCAGGCGTTGGCCACCGCGCGGTGCATTTCCGAGCGGCTCGCCGACGAAATGTGCGAGCTCCAAGCCGGCATCGGTGTGGCCTCGGGTCAGGTGGTGGCCGGCAACGTGGGCGCGAAGGAACGATTCGAGTACACGGTGATCGGCGAGCCGGTCAACGAGGCCGCAAGGCTGTGCGAGCTGGCCAAGTCACACCCTGGCGGATTGCTGACGACGGCCAACACACTCGAGTGTGCGAGCGAAAGCGAGCGCGGTCATTGGTCGTTGGGCGAGACCGTGACCCTGCGCGGTCACGAGCGCCCGACGCGGCTGGCCACACTCGCCGAGGGCGCCCGGTCGCAAAGATGATCCGGCCACCCGTTGGGCGTAATGCGGCGGGGCCTAGCGCGACGGCGCCTGGTGCGACGGCGGATCGTTGAGCGCCAGGATCAGCTTGCCGGTGTTCTGGCCGGCGAAGAGCTTTTCGAGTGCTTCCGGGAAGTCACCGACGGTGCCGCGCTCGATCTGCTCGTGTGATCGCAGTCGGCCGGTGCGGATCCAATTCCCCAGCTGCGCAACGGCTTCCGGGTAGCGCGTCGAGAAGTCGAAGACGACAAAGCCCGTCATCGACGCGCGCGCGACGAGCAGTTGCATGTAGTTCGCCGGTCCACGAGGGGCCTGGTTGTACTGCGACACCGCACCGCAGAGCACTATGCGGGCACCCTGTGCCAGCCGGTTCAGAGCCGCCTCGAGTGCCGCGCCGCCGACGTTGTCGAAGAACACGTCGACGCCGCCGGGCGCATGTGTTCTCAACTCCGCGCGCAAGTCTGCCGTCTTGTAGTCGATGGCGGCGTCGAATCCCGCTCGCTCGATCAGCCAGCGGCATTTGGGCTCGCCCCCGGCGATGCCGATGGCGCGGCAGCCGTGAATCTTGGCGATCTGTCCGACGATGTTGCCCACCGACCCGGCGGCGCCGGACACCAGCACCGTTTGACCGGGTGCGAGACGCCCGATGTCGAGCAAGCCGAAGTAGGCCGTGAGACCGCTGATTCCGAGCGCGGCCAGGTATGTGCTAGCCGGGGCGAGGCTGGTGTCGATCTTTGCGACACCCGCCCCGTCGGAGACCGCATAGTTCTGCACCCCCAGGAGTCCCGACACGTGGTCGCCGACGGCGAAGTCAGGATGGCGGGATTCGACGACGCGGCCGACGGCCAGCCCGCGCATCACCTCACCGATCTCCACGGGCGGGACGTAGGAGCGGCCCGCGTTCATCCACGTGCGCATCGCCGGATCGATTGAAAGGTAATCGATTTCGACGACGAATTGTCCGTCGCCGGCGCTCGGGACGGGCTCCTCGATGATCGACCAGTCAGCGGAGCTGGGTAGCCCCATCGGGCGGCCGGCGAGCCGGCATTGCGTGTTCGCCGCTGTCACGATGCCGCCTCCTCGTCTGCTGCTGCGAGCCTGCGGCCCTCGGCGGCGCACCGAAGGACCGCGCGGCCCGCGGGGTCTTCGGCGGTGACCGGCACCACGGCGACGGTGTCCGCGCCGGCGTCCAGGTAGGACCGCAACCGGGCAACGATTTGCTCGCGGTTGCCGAATGCGCCCAGCTGCGCGGCAAGCTCGAGAGGAATCGCGGCCGCCAACTGCGAGCGCGGCGCGCCGCTGCGTGCACGTGCAACGAGCTCGCGGACGCCGAGCTCGCTGAACATCTCGCCATAGCCGGGCGGGGCGAGGTAGACGGCCAGCTGGTTGGCTAGCTGCCGGACGGCCGCCTCACCGGGTTGCAAAGCGACCGGCACCCACACCGTCACGTGCGGGGCCGCGCGCTCCGCGGCCGAGGCGTGGTCGTCGACTTGTTGTCGCACCTCGGCGACGCGTTGCGGCGTCGATAAATTGAGCACTATTTCGTCGGCGAGCTGAGCGGCCAGGCGGATCATCGCGGGCCCGAAAGCACCGACGCCGATGCGGGCGTGCGGCAGGGAGTGGCGTAGCCGGAACCCATGGCTGCGGAGATAGCGCCCGTCGTAGTCGGCGCGCTCGCCGCGCAGCAGGGGCCGCAGGCAGCGGATGGTTTCACGCATGCGCGCCGCGTTGTGCGACCACTCGCGGCCGTGCCAGCCGGTCACTATCGCGGGGCTGGAGGCACCCAGCGCGACGTCGACGCCGCAACCGGTGAGTGAGGCGACCGAGCTTGCACCCAGCGCGATCGCGGCCGGGGTTCGCACGCTGATGGGGAGCGGGCCGAGCTTGAGCCGCAACCCGGGCGCGCGCGTACCGATGACGGAGGCGAGCGCGAATGCATCGAAGCTCGCCATCTCGCCGATCCATAATCCGGTCAGACCGGCCTGGCTTGCCGACTCGGCGATCTGAACCGCCTCCAGGTCGGGCCTGTCCAGCCAAAACGGCAGCACCGCTTCGATTCTCCCGCTCACAACATCGCCACTTGGGTGGGCTGACCCAGCAGAATGCGGCCCGGGAGTTCGTATGATGCTTGGTTGACCTGGAAGTGCGCGGTCGCGGTGAAGGCGTCGCGGAAACGGCGTTGCAGAGGCGCCCCGTCGTAGATCGCGCTGCCGCCGGCGAGGTCATACACGGTCCGCACCACATCGGCCGCGGTGCGCACCCCGTGGGTGGCGGCCAGGCGCAGCCGAGTCCGTACTTCCACCGGAACCGACGGGCCCGCTTTGCTTGCCCGCCAAGCGCTTTCGATGGCATCGTAGTACATCGCCCGCACCGCCTGCAGTGCCGATTCTGCGGCGGCGACCGCCGCCTGGATCGTGGGACGCTCGGCCAGGGCGCGACCCGAGGCGCCGGTGGCCTTGGCGCCGGCGACCTCGATGAAATCGTCGATCGCGGCGCGGGCGTTGCCCATTGCGGCCGCGGTGATACATGCGGCGAAGAAACCGAACGGCGGGAATCGGTACAGCGGCCGGTCGATCAGCGGGCCGTCGAATATCGAGACCACTTGTTCGTCGGGCACGAATACCTCGTCGGCGACGGCATCGTTGCTGGCGGTTCCGCGCAGCCCAAGAGTGTGCCACGTGTCGAGGACGTGCAGCCGCTCGGTGGGCAACGCGACGACGGCCGGACGGTCGTCCAGCACGCAGCCGGCGAACAGCACGTCGGCGTGCGTGATGCCGCTGCAGAACGCCCAGCGCCCGGACACGACCACGCCGCCCGGCGCGCGCCGGGCCTTACCTCGCGGCGCCCACACTCCAGCGGCCACGCCGCGTCCCGACCCGAACAGCTGCTCGCGGCTCACGGAAGGGAGATATGCCACCAGCAGGCTGCTGGTGATCGCGATCGAAACACACCAGCCGGTCGAGGCATCGCCGCGCGCCACCTCCTCCGCGCACCGCAGGGCGGTGCCGGGCGCCAGCTCCAAACCGTCGACCTCCATCGGCGCACCCGCCCGCAGCAGACCCGAGTCCCGCAGGGCGCCAAGCAAATCCGCGGGAAGCCGGCGTTCTCTTTCGATCTGATCCGCCATGCCCCGCGCCAGGTCGGCTATGTCCCGGGCTCGCCGCGCAATATTGCGCCGCGCGCCTGCCGGCGCGGCCGTGAGGTCGGTGTCGTCCATCGCGTCCTCGCATTCACAGAAGCTACGTCACTGTAGCCAGCCTGGCCCAACCGGTGTTACGCGAGGCGATCAGGAGGGAGCGCCCACCCATGACCGAGGCCACGTCACGGCGAGAACGATTCCCCTGTCGTCAGCTGCCGAAGCCTCGACGCGGTGGCGCGACGACGGTCGTTGTGACACCGGGGCCCTCGTCAATGCGGCTGGCAGCGAAGGCTGCGCCCGTGTCGATCGTCGCCCCGTCGCCCGCATACGTGTCATGCGCGGCGAAATTCATCCCGTCCGAGCAGACGGGGTCCTCGGCCTCGCACACCTTGATCGTCTTGGCCTGATACAGCGGGCCGATTGCGACCTGCGGCTCGCCGAGGAAGTTCATCGCCCGGGTGTTGGGCAGGCCGAACAGCACGACGGAGGAGACGTGGTTGGCCACTTCGGGATCCAGCGGTTTGGGCACGCTAGCCGGATCGACCCCATCCGGAATGGCGGCCGAGGTGACGAAGCCCATCACGGCGGCGCCTTGGGAAAACCCGCCCAGCACCATCTTGGTGTTGGGGCAGTCGTGTGCCATCGAAACGACGTGCGCGCCCGCATCCCTGATGCCGTCGACGCCGGTGCTCCACTCGTGGGTGGCCGGATAGTTCACCGGATACACATCGAGCGACCGAGCGCCCACCCGCGAACGCAGGTCGTCGACGAACGCCTGCCCGGTCGAGCCGACACCGGGCGGCTCATCGGTACCGCGGGCAAACACGACCTGCACATCCGGACACGGGCCCGCGCTCGCGGACGGGACGACGACGGCGATCGCCAGCGCCCACGTCGCCGCCACTGTGGCGCCGACGAGACCAGCGACCTCGAGCGCGTTCGGGCGCCGCCAGGTGCGGCGCCGACTTCTCGCCCAAACTCCTGATCGAACCCGCGCCCACTCCTGCTGAACAGCTCTCGAGTGGCCTCCAACCCCCATGTCACACCCCTCGACTCAGATCGACAACGTACTGCGGCGGTCTCGACTCCGAGTAGAGATTTTAGGTCTTCCCCGCCGCCGTCGGCGACTTATTCGGCCCTGCGATGCGAGTCGGGTTGCGTGTTACGCGTCCGCTGCGGGCTCGACCGAGCGAGCCGGCTCACGACGATGTCGGTTTTCCGCCAGTTTTGTCGGTCCCCCGATGTAACTGTGGAGGCGTGTACGAGGATTTCGAACGCTGCTACCGGGCGGTCCAGTCCAAAGATGCCCGGTTCGACGGCTGGTTCGTCACCGCGGTGCTGACCACCCGGATCTACTGCCGGCCCTCTTGCCCGGTCCGGCCGCCCTTCGCCCGAAACGTTCGCTTCTATCCGACCGCGGCCGCGGCACAACGCGACGGGTTCCGGGCGTGTAAACGCTGCCGTCCCGACGCGTCCCCGGGATCTCCCGAATGGAACATACGCGGAGACGTCGTTGCGCGAACGATGCGGCTCATCGCCGACGGCACGGTGGACCGGGAGGGTGTCGGCGGCCTCGCCGGCCACCTCGGTTACACCACCCGCCAGCTGGAGCGGCTATTGCAGGCGGAGGTCGGCGCCGGGCCGCTGGCGCTGGCCCGCGCGCAACGAGCGCAGACCGCCCGGGTGCTGATCGAGACCACGGACCTGCCGTTCGGTGACGTCGCATTCGCCGCCGGCTTTTCCAGCATCCGTCAGTTCAATGACAGCGTGCGTTCGGTATTCGACAGCACGCCGACGGCGCTGCGCAAACGCGCAGGGCTCCGGCAGCGGTCCGATGAGCCGAACGCCGATTCGCAGGGTGCCGTATGCGTTCGGCTTCCGGTACGCACACCGTTCGCCTACCAAGGGCTTTTTGGCCACCTGGCGGCCGGCACCGTCCCCGGCTGTGAGGAGGTTCGCGACGGCGCATACCGACGCACCCTGCGGCTGCCGACCGGCAGCGCCGTGGTGTCCCTGACACCGGCCGTCGACCACGTACGCTGCCGGCTCATGCTCGACGATTTCCGCGACCTGACGACGGCGATCGCGCGGTGCAGGCGCCTGTTGGACCTCGACGCCGACCCCGAAGCGGTGGTCGATGCGCTGAGCACTGACCCCCAGCTGGCGACTGTGGTGGGAAAGGCTCCGGGACAACGGATTCCGCGCACGGTCGACGAGGCCGAACTCGCGGTGCGGGTGATACTGGGCCAACAGGTATCGACCAAGGCTGCGAGGACCCATGCGGGCAGGCTGGTCGCGGCCTACGGGCAGCCGGTCCATGATCCCGAGGGAACGTTGACCCATACTTTCCCGTCGGTTGCACAGCTCGCCGACATCGATCCGATTCATCTGGGGCTGCCCAGGGCCCGGCAACGGACGCTCAGCTCGCTCGTTGCCGGCCTGGCCGACGGCAGCATTGCCCTCGACGTCGGGAGCGATTGGGAAACCGCACGCAAACAGCTGTTGGCCGTCCCGGGTATCGGCGCGTGGACCGCGGAGGTGATCGCGATGCGCGGCCTCGGCGATCCCGACGCCTTCCCAGCCGGCGACCTCGGTGTTCGGCTGGCCGCCAAGCAACTCGGATTGCCTTGGGACCAGCGGAGACTCATCGAGCGCAGCGTAGGTTGGCGTCCTTGGCGCTCGTATGCGACCCAACATCTGTGGACCACTCTCGAGCACCCCGTAAACGACTGGCCACCGCAGGAGCCAAAGGAGATTGCATGATCCGCTACCGCATCGTTGATAGCCCGATCGGACCGCTGACCGTTGCCGGCCGCGACTCGATTCTGACGAACGTTCGCATGGTCGACCAGACGTACGAGCCCAGCCGTGCCGACTGGTCGCCCGACCCGTGGGCATTTGGCGGCGTAGTCGAACAACTCAATGCCTATTTCGCCGGCGAGCTCACGGATTTCGATATCGAATTGGATCCTCGAGGGACCGAATTTCAGCGTCGAGTATGGAACGCATTGCTGACGATTCCGTACGGAGAGACGAGGTCTTACGGCGCAATCGCCGAGCAGATCGGCGCACCCGGTTGTGCACGAGCCGTGGGGTGGGCCAATGGCCACAATCCCATCGCGATCGTCATTCCGTGCCATCGTGTCATTGGTGCCAACGGAAGCCTCACCGGCTACGGAGGTGGGCTCGACCGAAAGCGAAGCCTGCTGGAATTGGAAAAAAGGCATGCATCGGTGAATTTGACGTTATTCGACTAGATTGTTGGACCGCAAGAAGAATGCAAAAACACCCCCGTCGCCGGGGGTGTTTTTGTATATGTTCGGCGGTGTCCTACTTTTCCACCCGGATGGGCAGTATCATCGGCGCTGACAGGCTTAGCTTCCGGGTTCGGGATGGGACCGGGCGTTTCCCTGTCGCTGTGGCCGCCGTAACTCTATTACGGAACTCTATTTTGTTGGTGTATTGGTGGGGGGTGTGGCGCGCCACGACATTTCTGTCAGGCGCTGGATCCGTGGTTGCGATTTGTGTTGGTAAGTTTTCGGCCGGTTAGTGCCAGTTCCCTGCACCCATTGCTGAGCTTCTAGGTCTGGCCTATCGATCCCGTGTTCTGCGGGGGGCCTTATCCCTCTAAAAGGGTGAGAAACCTGATCTTGGAGAAGGTTTCCCGCTTAGATGCTTTCAGCGGTTATCCTGTCCGAACGTGGCTATCCAGC
>NZ_JAFBAT010000141.1 GCF_019247615.1 Mycobacterium sp.
CGAACTGGCGCGTGCCGCGTTCGAGGCGGCCGACATGAGGCGCCCGTCGCCTTCGGTGCGGGAGGACCTGACCAGCACGCTGCAGGCTGCGATCGCCGACCCCGACGTCGCAACGCGACTCGGCCGGTTGGCCAAGGCCGAGCAATGGTCGGGTTTCGGCGCGCTCGGCGACACGGCGCCGACGGGGCCGACGGCGCCGACGAAGCCGACGGGGCGAGCCGAGACGGCCGCACGGCGCCGCATGGAGAAGTTGACCGAGGCCATCGAGGCCACCGAGGCCCTCGCCGTCGCGGAGCGCTCCCAAGCCCGAGCCGACGACACTCTTTCCCAGCGCCGAGCCGAACGCGAGGTGGCCAGGCGGCGACGTGACGAAGCGCTCGCGACCCTCCGCGAAGCCGAGCGCCTCCTCAACGAGGCCGAAGCCGGCTATGACGAGGCAAAGCGGGCGAGCCGTGCGGCAGCCGAATCGGTTCGGGAGGCAAAAGCGCAGCTCAAGCGACCGTGAGGTGGGTTACCGTTTCCCTCGGCTCTGCGGGGGTATCACGCCAGCCGTGACTTCTTTGTGGTTGGACACCCGAGCCGAACAGCCGTGGGTAGCAAGTCAGCTCGACGACGGTCCCCGTTCCGCCGACGTCATCGTCGTCGGCGCCGGGATCACCGGGCTGATGACGGCGGTGCTCCTGGCCCGCGCCGGCAAGGAGGTCCTGGTGTTGGAGGCCCGCACCGTCGGCGCTGGCACCACCGGGAACACCACCGCCAAGATCAGCCTGCTGCAGGGCAGCCACCTGTCGAGAATCCTGCCCCGGCACGGGAGGGGTTTGGCGCGCGCGTACATCGACGGCAACCGCGAAGGCCAGGACTGGGTGATCAACCATTGCCAGTCGCGTGGCATCGCGGTGCAGCGAGAAGCGGCTTACACCTACGCGCAGTCGGCGAGGGGGGTGCCGTCCGCGCGTGCCGAGCTGCTGGCCTGCAAGGCGGTCGGACTGCCCGCCGACTGGGACGACGACGCAGACGTGCCGTTCCCCTATCACGGTGGGGTGCGAGTGCCCGACCAGGCGCAGTTCGACCCCATGCCGTTCCTGGACTCGTTGGCCGAGGAATTCGTTGACCGCGGAGGACGGCTGGTCGAACACACCCGCGTCAGGCGGGTGTCCTTGCGTGGCAAAGGCGTGCGCGTCCACGTCAACGACGCCGACCAGCGTGACGTCGAGCTCCAGGCCGGACGGCTGGTGCTTGCCACCGGCATCCCGATCCTGGATCGCGGCGGCTATTTCGCGCGTGTGAAGCCGAGCCGGTCCTACTGCCTGGCCTTCAAAGTCCCCGGCGACATCACGCGGCCGATGATGATTTCGACCGATTCGCCGACACGGTCCGTGCGGTATGCGCCGGTCGCGGACGGGGAGCTGTTGATCGTCGGGGGGGCCGGCCACACCGTGGGCCGCAAAAAGAGCCCGAACCAGGCGCTGGACGAACTTTCGTCCTGGGCGCGCAAACACTATCCGGGTGCCGTCCAGACCCATTTTTGGTCGGCCCAGGACTACACCCCCATCGACCATCTGCCGTACGTGGGCCCGATATTGCCGAACAACGAAACCATCTTCGTCGCAACGGGATTCAATAAATGGGGGATGACCAACGGCGCGGCCGCCGCACTGGCGCTCTCCAGCCGCATCCTGGGCGGGCGGATGGATTGGGCCAAAGCGTTCGCGAGCTGGAGTCCGCATGAGCTGACAGGGCTCCTCACCGCCCTGCAGTTCAACGCCGAGGTGGGATTCGACCTGGCGAAGGGCTGGGTGACGCCGGCCATCCGCTCGGGCCGGCGCGGCCCGGTCAACGGCGAGGGTGGCGTGGTGAGCGGGCCACCGTGGCATCTGGAAGCGCGCTGTCGAGTCGACGGCGCCGAATACCGCGTGTCACCGGTATGCCCGCACCTGGGCGGGATAGTGAACTGGAACGACGCCGACCAGGCGTGGGAATGCCCGCTACATGGGTCGCGATTCGCCCCCGACGGCACGCTGCTCGAAGGACCGGCGACCCGCGATCTGACGTCTTAAAACCTGCGCCCACCGTGCAACCAGCGCGAAAAAAGTCGCAAATTCTCGCACTGCGTGCACGTTGGCGCGCGCATTAGCCCGATTTGCGGTAGACGAGCCAGCGCAACTCGATCGGCGACTCCTCCCGAGGAACGTCGAACACGTCGAGGCCGCTGGCCCAGCCATCGAACCAGCCCGTGGGGGGCCAGGCTTCTTCGGGCAGGTGGGCTTTCTCGTACTCGTAGGCGGAATCGTCGGCAACCAGCTCGAGGGGTAGGTCGGCCGCCGAGCCCGAGACCTCCTCCCGGGTAAAGATCATCGTGTTGCACTGCTGCCCGAGTTGGCGTGCGGCGTCGTCGGGGGTGTAGCCCGGCCTCGGCAAGAAAGTGTTGAACAGCAGACGGCCGCCGGGAGCCAGGCAGTCGGCGGCGAGTTCGAACAGGCCGCGCAACTCGTGGGCAGTCCGGAAGTCGGGAACCACCTCGGCGAGCACCATCAGCTGGTACTCGTCGTGGACACCCTCGACGGCCGTGAAGACGTCGCTTTGGATCACCCGCACGGGAAGCGATTCACGTTCGACCTCCCCCCGAATGATGTCGGCGAACTTCGGGGCGATCTCCACCGCGTCCACGGGGTGGCCGAGCCGGGCCAGGGCCAAAGCGTTGCGACCGGTACCCGCTCCGACGTCCAGCACGTGACATGTCGTGGGATCGGCCGCTTCGCGCGCGACCGCCAGCACGCGGGCATCGGGCTCCGTGCCGAAGAGCGGCGCAGGTCGGGTCGCCACCCAGTTGTCGTAGTCGGCCTCGACCGTCCGCCATTCGGCCTTGACGTTGTAGTTCAGGCCGGTACCGAAAGGCAGCTGAAACGAGATGACGATGTCGGAACGCTGGGAGGCCTTGAAAGCCTTTGCCAGCTCGCTTTCCATCACCCGGCTGAGCTGGATGGATTGTTCCGGCGTGTAGGGAACGCCCAACGTGGCGCACACGTTGGCGCACAACTGGACGTACTCGTCGATAAGGCCGGGAACGGCTGGAACCACGATTTGCCCCTCTGCCAGCGTCCGCCGGTACACCCGCCGCACCATCGCTTCCCGCAGCACCGTCCGATCGAACGCCTTGGGGCTGGCCTCGTCCACCAGACCCTTCTACACGACCCGAAAAGGGGCCGCACACCGGCAGCGTCCGCCGTGAACGGTTAACGGTTTCGTTTGACGGGGTAGGGGCCACGTTTACGGATCGGACATGTAGTAGTGCGGGAAGTGCGATCATTGCTCGGCTCAGTTGGCTGCGCCGTCCGGCAGGTGGTCACACCGCAGCCGCCGATGCGTGGGGGCTGTGGGACCGATGGGAGGGACCGACATGGATTTTGCGGCGCTGCCGCCGGAGATCAACTCCGCGCGCATGTACCTGGGTCCCGGATCGAGCCCGATGGTCGCCGCCGCGACGGCCTGGGACGGGCTGGCCGCCGCGCTGCAGTGGGCGGCGAGCTCGTACCAGGCGGAGATCGCGACACTGACCGCCGGCCCATGGCTGGGCCCGTCGTCGGCGTTGATGGCCGCCGCCGCCGCACCTTACGTGGCGTGGACGGCGGCAACGGCGGCGAAGGCCGAGGCAACCGCCAGTCAGGCCAAAGCCGCTGCGGCCGCCTACGAGACGGCGTTCGCGGAGACCGTGCCACCCTCGGTGATCGCGGCCAACCGGAGCCTGCTGGCGGCCCTCGTCGCAACGAACATCTTCGGCCAAAACACTCCGGCGATAGCGGCCACCGAAGCTCAGTACGCCGAAATGTGGGCCCAGGACGCCGCCGCCATGTACGGCTACGCCGCGGCGTCGGCGTTGGCAACCACGCTGACGCCGTTTTCACCACCGTCAAAAAACACCAACTCCGGCGGGCCGGCCGGCCAAGCCGCGGCCGTGACAGCAGCCAGGGGCACCTCCGCGGGAAATGCACAGGGTGCGGTTTCCGGCATCCCGCAGGCGATGTCCGCTGTCCCCGGCGCACTGACCAGCCTTTCGGCCACCTCCGCTCAATTCACTCCATTGGACGTCTTGGCCGTGCTGGCGAATCTGAGTGGGGTTTTCGTCGACCCAGAATTGAGCGCAGCGAGTCTGGGGGTGGACACGGGAGTCTCGCTTCCGGCCCTGCCATACGACGTCGCCGGCTACTACGTCGGTGTGCACACCGATGACATCGTCAGCGGTTGGGCGGGATTACCGTCGTGGCCGGGCACGGCCCCGGCGCCACCACCTCCGTTCCCCGTGATAACGAACCCGGCCGGCGTGTCGACGGTGTCGGCGGGTCTGGCTGAAGCGAAAGCGGTTGGCGCACTGTCAGTTCCATCCGCGTGGACCGCGGAGACGACGATGATCCGACCGCTGGCGGTCGGATTGCCGGCAACGACCGCGGGCGCCGCCGCGGAAGCTTCCGCAGGAAGCGCGGGCAGCCTGTTCAGCCAGCTGGCCCTTGCGGGAATGGCGGGCCGGGCGCTGGCGGGTCCCGGCGGGGCCGGCGCAGCTCCGGGCCGGCGCGAACGCATCGGCGCGCCCACGAACCCGAAGAGCAATGACAAGGCGGCGCCGCCGGAAGCGCCGGCCGCCGGCCCCGTCAGCATCGCCGCCGAGCTGCGCGAACTGGCGTCCCTGCGCGACTCCGGGATCCTTACCGACGAGGAATTCAATCAGCAGAAAAAGCGCCTCCTAGCCCATTGAGCCCATAGCAAATTGTCAAACAAGGCAATAGTTGCCATTTGATGGCAACTATTGCGCTTGCGCTCGCAAATATCAGCCGCGCGGCCGGAAGGTGCTAACGTTTTCACGCAATTCCAACCACCGGATCGACCTTCGCGAGTGATCATGCTCATTGCCGGATGAAAGCATCACGAACCGCAGTTGTGGCCGCCTGCTTCGGCATTGCGTGTGTTGTCGCGGCGGCGGGCATAACCGCGGCGGCAGCCGATCCCGGTGTCTACGGCGACCCCCGGGCGGCCGCCAAGTACTGGCAGGAGCAGTCGCGCGAAGACAACTGCGGCCTGATGGCCGTGGCGGACGTCGTCGGCGAGATCACCGGCCAGTTGCCGACCGAGCGGCAGATTATCAAGCTTGCCGAGCAAACCCCGTCGGGAACCAACCCCGGTCCGATCTACGCGCCCCGCGACGACCCGAGCCACACCAACGGCAACGGCGGTATCGAGATGGCGGACGAGGTGGTGCTCCTCGACCACTACGGCATCAAATCGGTCATGGCCTGGGACAAGCAGCCGGAGATGACGGGACTGCCGGCGCTGGAGAATTACCTTGGCCACAACCGCAAGATCATCGCGTGGGTGAACTCCGCAATCATCTGGGACACCACGGACCAGCGCAGCAAGGCCGACCACTTCGTGGTCGTCACCGGGATCGACACCGACAAGCACATCGTCCATCTGAACGATCCCGGCGCCGACTACCCCGACGAGCAGGTTCCCATCGCAGCCTTCACTAATGCGTGGCACACCGGCGCGGATTCGATTGTTGTGACGTCCTGATCCGCTGGTAACGGGTTTCAATGCTTTTCATATCACGCAGCGTGATCGCTCATATACTGGCGACATCGGAAAGCCCCAGAACAAAACCGAAAAGAAGGGCATCAAATGTCTGCACCCCGCTGGCTGACCAAACTCGCCATCCCAGTAATGGTTGGGGCTGCCCTGACGGCAAGCACCGCGATTGCATCGGCCGACGCCACCGACGACGCGTACTTGGCGAAACTGAAGAATCTGGGATTCTCCTGGCCCTCATCGAGCGACTCCGACATGATCGCGATGGGACATGCGGTCTGCGCCGACCGGATGGCGGGCAAGACGCCGGACGCGATTGCGGCCGACTTGCACGCCAGCATGGCCTCGAAGGGCTTCTCGTTCGCGGACATGACCGGCTGGGTGAGCGCGGCGGAGTCGACCTACTGCCCGGGCTGATCGTTCGCCGGCCCACCGCGAAGGTTTCGCGCCCAACCCGCATACGCTGAGCGAGAAAGCGCGTGATGTCGCCGACGTGGGGATGGGAAGTGGGGGATGGGCAGTGGGGGTTTCGACGGACGTCTCGGGTCACCCCGCGGTCGACATGCACGTGCACAGCCTGCACCGCTACCCGGTTAAGTCAATGCTCGGCGAGACCATGGACAGCATCTTCGTCGACGAGACCGGCGTCCGCGGGGACCGGCGGCTGGCGCTCGTCGACGCCGTGACCGGGCATGTCGCTAGCGCCAAGCAGCCCCGGTTCTGGCGTGAGCTGCTGAAATGCACGGCCAACACGGGCACCGCAGGCGTGCGCATCGACCTGCCCGACGGGGTCACGGTCGCGGCCGACGATCCCGACGTCGAGGAGCTGCTGTCCAGGCTCCTGGGGCGGCCGGTCCGGTTGATCGGCAAGCGACCGCAGGGCGCAACGTTGGAACGTCCAGACCCCGAAAAGCTGCTCGAGCTTGGGCTCGACGCCGCCATCGCCGAAATCGGTGGCGGGGTCCTGGAGATTGCTCGGGCAACCCCCGGCGACTCGTTCACCGACGACGCCCCACTGCACGCGATCACCACGGCCACCCTCGAGCACATCGGCGTGGAGGCCCTGCGCTACCGACCGAACCTGGTCATCGAGACACCGACGGGCCACCCGCCCTACGCCGAGAACGACTGGATCGGCAGGGAGTTCCACGTCGGTGAGGTCCGTCTGCGAGCCCTGGCGGCCACAACCCGATGCGTGGTGCCCACGCTGGAACACGGCGCACTGCCGCGAGCTCTGCACGCGCTTCGCACGCCCGCGGCCGAGAACCGTTGGCAGGCACGTGGTTCCGTCGCGCAGCCGTGCGCCGGGGCATATTTCGAAGTGCTAGCGGAGGGTGTCATCCGGGCCGGTGACCGCGTGACCATCCGGTCGTAGTCAGGCGCCCAGATTGCGCACCGCGGTGTCGAGTTGCTCGGCCTGCGTAATCCGGCGACTCGAGGTCAGCCGCGGTGGCCACCTCGATGCGGCCCTCGAGCGCGACCAGCACGGCATCTTACTCGTGACTTGCGAGCAGCCTTCGGACGTCCTCGGCGTCGATCGTCATCAGCCCGTCGCCCCAACCATTTTCATAACGAGCAGCACGCCCACCGCAACGAACACGACGACGAAAATGCACGTCGCGATGATGGTGACGACCGCGGTAGGGCTGAGCCGCCCGCGCCCGGGCGGTTGCGGCTGGGCGACACCCGAGGTCTGTGGTGCGGCCGGCGGAGTCGTCCCCGGCGCGACGCCGCCGCCGCCCTCGAGGCCCGGAGTCTGTACCGGGTCAGGATCTGGAGGTTGTGCGGTCATGGCTGACACCAATCCTTTCGTCGTGGAGGTCGCTGCGCTGAGGGCCGCATGACCGCCCGGATGCGCGCGCTCCCTCCTTGCGGCGTTGCGGTACCCGCCCATGCGCCGCCCAAACGGAGTGGGCAAAAACACCATGCCCGACAAGCGCAGCCCTCTGAGTTTTGTGTGCTATACGCAGCATGCCGAAACGCAGAAGGTGCGGTCGCGCAAAAAGCTGACATCGCGGCGTTCTCGACGCGGATTGGGGCGGACTCACCGGCCAAGGGGCACGCGGAGCGCCGGTCTCCGCATTAGCCGGCAAAGGTCGTGGACAGCGGAATTGACCGGACCCCGCGAATTGGTCCACGCGGTCTGTACCCGTGTCGTAGGTCCACCGTTATGAGAGTTGGGGGACAGTGATCAGCAGGAGGTCACATGCCCCTCAGGTATCCGGCGACGGTTCGGCGGCAAATCGCTCAGCGTCTGCGATCGGGCGAACCGGTCGTCGCCATCGCGGCTGAAACAAGCATTCCGCAGTCCACGCTGTTCCGGTGGAAGCGCCAGGCGCTGATCGATGCGGGAGTGGTCGAAGGCGTCCCCAGTGTGGAGGCTGATGAGCTTGCAGCAGCCCGCAAGCGCATCGCCCAGCTTGAGGCGGAACTGGCGCTGACGCGCGACGCGTGTGAGTTGTTCGACGCTAAGGCGGTGGTGCCCCCAAAACGCCGACGCGCGATCGTTGAGGGACTGATCGCGCGAGGACATTCAGCCCGATCAGCGTGCCGGATAACGGGGTTGGCCCGATCAAATCTGCAATATCACCGTCGACGACCGGCGCCTGATCGCGAGATCCGCCGACTGATTGTGGCCGACACGATCACCGAGATCCATCAGCGATCCCGTGGCACGTACGGTGGCCGACGTATCCGGGCAGCGCTGCTCGACGAATTCGAGATGAATGTCAACCTCAAGCTGGTGCGCGCGGTCATGGCCGAGCAGGGCCTGAGCGGCTTGCCGCATCCCCGCCGGCGCATCCCGAATTTGATCCGCCTTCGCACCCCCGCTGATCTGGTCAACCGCCAGTTCATCGCGACTCGGCCGAACGAATTGTGGTGTACCGACATCACCGAGCACCCCGCCC
>NZ_JAFBAT010000147.1 GCF_019247615.1 Mycobacterium sp.
GGATCCGCCCAGTGTGGGCGATATGGACGAAAATTCCGTGAAACGCGTGCATAACCACCACGGTCGGCGCGCCAAGGAGGTCGCGGAACCGATCCACGGCCGGATCGGCGACGAATCCCAACCGTGTTGACCCTCGCAATGATCGGCCTCGTCGGTGGGCTGCTGACGGGAATATCGCCATGTATCCTCCCGGTGCTCCCCGTGATCTTCTTCGCGGGCGCTCAGCGCGCCGCCACCGGGGCTGCCACACCGCGCGAGTCGCGGGACGAGGGCGTTGCCCCCGAGCCGAAACGCCCGCTGCCGAGCGCTCTGCGCACCCTTCCCGTGGTCGGGGGCGTCGTGCTGAGCTTCAGCTTGATCACGCTGACCGGATCTGCGTTGTTGTCGCTGCTGCATCTTCCACAGAACGCCATTCGCTGGGTTGCGCTGGCCGCGTTGGTCGCGATCGGGGTTGGGCTGATCTTCCCTGCGGTCGAACGACTCCTGGAGCGACCATTTGCCCGCATCCCGCAGAATCATATCGGCGTCCGCGGCGACGGGTTCGTGCTCGGCCTGGCGCTGGGCGTCCTGTACGTGCCGTGCGCGGGACCCGTCCTCGCCGCGATAGTGGTGGCAGGCGCCACGGCGTCCATCGGCCCTGGCACCGCCGTGCTGACAGGCGCTTTCGCGCTCGGCGCCGCGCTGCCATTGTTGGCTTTCGCGTTAGCCGGCCAACGGATTGCCCAGCGGGTGAACGCGTTTCGGCGCAACCAGCGCGCGATACGGGCTTCGGCGGGGATCGTGATGATCCTGCTAGCGATTGCCTTGGTGTTCAACGTGCCCGCTGCGCTACAGCGGGCAGTCCCGGACTACACCAGTGCGGCGCAAGACAAATTGGCCGGCGACCGCCGTCTGCAGGAAGCGCTGAATCTCGGCGGCCTGGGCGGAATCGTGAACGAGCAGAACGCTCAGTTGTCCAACTGCGGCAACTCAGATGCTCACCTCCAAAACTGCGGTCCCGCACCCGATCTCAAGGGCATCGACAGCTGGCTGAACACGCCCGACGGCCGACCAGTCGACCTCAAGTCGTTGCGCGGCAAGGTCGTGCTCATCGACTTCTGGGCCTATTCGTGCATCAACTGCCAACGCGCCATTTCGCACGTGACCGGGTGGTACCACGCTTACCGCGACTACGGCTTCGAAGTCATCGGCGTGCACACCCCCGAGTACGCGTTCGAGAGGGTCGCCGGCAACGTCGCCAAGGGCGCGGCCGATTTGGGCATCACATACCCCGTTGCGCTCGACAACGCCTACTCCACGTGGACGAACTATCGAAACCGCTACTGGCCCGCGGAATATGTTGTCGACGCCACCGGCCAAGTACGGCACATCAAATTCGGTGAGGGCGACTACGACGTGACGGAGCGGCTGATCAGACAGCTGCTTGCCGACGCGCATCGCGGCCTGAGCCTCCCTGCTCCGGTGGACACCGCCGACACCACCCCGCGCCAACAGACCACTCCCGAGACGTACTTCGGCGTGGGCAAGGTGGTCAATTACGGCGGAGGCGGGCAGTACGACGAGGGCTCCGCCACCTTCGACTATCCGCCGAACCTGGGCGCCGACAGCTTCGCGCTGAAGGGCCCGTGGTCGCTCGATTACCAAGGGGCCACCGCCGGCAGTGACCAGTCCAGCCTCAGGCTGAACTACCACGCCAAGGACGTTTACCTCGTCGTCGGGGGGACCGGAACCCTCACGGTGACCCGCGATGGACAAGCCTCGACGGTGCCGATCGATGGACCGCCGACATCGCACCGAATCGTTTCCGGAGATCGGGTGGCATCAGGGACGCTCGATGTTCATCCGACCGCGGGGCTGCAGCTGTACTCATTCACGTATGGCTAGCGGCAGTCGAAAAGATTTCCCTACCACCCATCCGCTGCCGGTCCTGCTCCGAATCACCGATGTCAATGTAAGAACTCGATGGCCAAGAGCGGCCGTCGAAACATTCTGAGGAGACCGGAATCCGATGAAAGCGAAAAAGAGCTCTGCCGCAATCGGTTTGGCAGCGGCAGCCATGGTCGGCCTTGCGCTGCCGACCGCCCCGACCGCGGCGGCGGCCGACCTGGTGGGCCCGGGATGCGCGGACTATGCGGCCGCAAACCCCAGCGGACCGGCATCCGTGCAAGGTATGTCGCAGGTCCCGGTTGCGGTGGCGGCTTCCAACAACCCAATGCTGAAGACCCTGACGTCGGCGCTATCCGGGCAGCTCAACCCGCAGGTGAACCTGGTAGACACCCTCAACAACGGTCAGTACACCGTGTTCGCGCCGACCGACGCGGCATTCAACAAGTTGCCGCCGGCCACGATCGATCAGCTCAAGACCGACTCGAATATGCTCAGCCGGATCCTGACGTACCACGTCGTGCAGGGGCAGTTGACTCCGGCCAGGGTGCTCGGCCCGCACAAGACCCTTCAAGGAGCGAACCTGACCGTGACCGGTCAGGGGAACAACCTCAACGTCAACAACGCGAGCGTGGTGTGCGGCGGCGTGCCCACCGCCAACGCGACCGTCTACCTGATCGACACGGTGTTGATGCCACCGATGTAGTCGGTCACTCGCGGCCTGGCGGCGGCCTGCGTGCCATGCACGCGGGCCGCCGTCTGCATGACCAAGAGCCACAACACTATTCGCAGTATGCGGCGTCGAGCGCGGCGCGATCGGGTAGGTAGGCACCCGCTTGTGCGACGCTGAGCGCCGACGACAGGATCGCCGCGTGCAGCGCTGCGGTCAGGGCATCGAGCCCGATCCGCCGAAGGTTTTCCCGCCGGGCGGCGCCCAACAAATCCATTCCCCACAGCGCGTCGAGCAGGCCCACGGTGAATGCGTCACCGGCGCCGACGGTGTCCACCACTTGGACCGGCCGGGCGGCCGCCGTGGTCTCGCCGGCCGCGCAGAACGCCAGGCAACCGCGCGCGCCCATGGTCACGACGACGATTGCGGGTCCCGATGCCAGCCAGCCCCGCGCGGTCCGTTTCGGCTCTTGAGCAGGGTCGATCCACTGCAGGTCCTCGTCACTGACCTTGACGATGTCGCTGCGTTCGACCAGGTGAGCGATGCGGGTCCGGGCCAGGTCGCGGTCGACGATCAGCGTCGGGCGCACGTTGGGGTCGAAGGTGACGGTGGCCGACGCATGGTAGGTGTCGAGCAGAGCCGCCACCGCCAGGCATCCCGGCTCCCGCACCGCGGCGATGGAGCCGGTGTGCACACACAGTGGTGGCGCGACTTCGGGTGTACCGGATAGCCGCCAGTCCAGGTCGAATTCGTACGCGGCCGAACCGGTGTCGGCGATGGTGACGATCGCGGTGGGTGTCCGGGCGGCGGACACGCTACCGGGAACCAGCTGTGCACCAGACGATTTGACGTAATCCGCGATGCGCCGCCCGTGTTCGTCGTCACCGATGTGGGTCAGGAAGTCGATGCCGCGACCCAGCCGTGCCAGGCCGACCGCCACGTTGAGCGGGCTTCCCCCGACGTGCTCGACCACGGCCGCCTGCGCGACGGCGCCCTGTTTCTCGATCCGGTCGATCAAGGCTTCACCGATCACCAGCCCGCGGGTCATCCGACTCACCGTTGCGAGTGAGTGACCGTTGGTGGTCACGCGACTCGCACCCCGTCTCGGGGTTGTTCAGCAGCGTTGCGGCTGCGTCCCTTCCGCGCTTCACGGCCACCTGCCCGGCTTAGCCGGGTCTTATGGTCGGCTCCACGCTTGACGGCGGCCCCAACTGGGCCGACGACGCTAGATGTTTCCTCGTAGCGTGCGAGGTTGATCGCGGCGTTGTCATCACGCTGGTGTGTGACCGAACAACCGCCGCATTGCCAGTGTTCGTCCCAGCCGATGTCTTGCACGTGCCCGCATGCATGGCAGGTTTTCGACGACGCGAACCAGCGGTCAGCGATCACCAGCGCCGACCCGTACCAGCCTGTCTTATACGACAAGTGGCGCCTGGGTGTGCCCAGGGCGGCATCCGAAATGCCGCGCCTGCGGGCCCGCGCCCCAGGTAAACCTTTCTGTTTGAGCATGCCCGCAGCGTCTAAGCCTTCGACAACAATGCGGCCGTGAGTTTTGGCCAACCGCGTTGTCACACAATGCAGGTGATGGGTGCGGACATCGTTGACCCGGCGATGCAGCCGGGACATCTTCGTGGTGCGCTCACGGTACTGGCGCGAACCTTTCACGCAGCGCGACCGGGCACGACTGAAATGGCGCAACTGTGTCAGCGCGGTGTCCAGCGGTCGCGGATTGGGCACCTGCTCAATGACATTGCCGCCGGCGTCGGCGACGGTGGCCAAACGGCGCACCCCCACGTCGACACCGACCCGGGAATCAGGTCGGGTGCCATGGGGTTGCTGGGGGCGCTGCACCAGCACGCGCACACTGGCGTCCAGCCGGGTACCGTTGCGGCGCACGCTGATTGCCAGCACCCGCGCCCGGCCCTTGGCGATAAGGCGTTCAATTCGGCGGGTGTTCTCCTGCGTGCGGACCGTCCCGATCACGGGCAATGTCAGGTGGCGACGATCCGGCTCCACACGCATCGCCCCGGTCGTGAAGCACACCCGGTCAGCGTCACGGCCCTTCTTCTTCAACCGCGGAAACCCGACGCGTTTGCCGCCCCGCACCCCGGCGCGGCTGCGCTGCCAGTTCCAGTACGCGTCCACTGCCCCACGAACTCCGTCGGCGTAGGCCTCTTTCGAGCATTCCCGCCACCACACCTGCCCGGTCTTAGCGTTCACACACACGCCGTCCTTGGCCTGGTTCCAGCGCTCCCGCATCCGTCGAAACGACGGCATATCGGTCTTAACTCCGGTGGCGTGCCATTCGGCGATGTCGGCTTCCAGCGCCGCGACGGTCCAGTTGAAGGCCTTACGGCGGGCGCCGAAATGCCTCGCCAACGCGTGAGCCTGCTCGGTTGTCGGGTCGAGCGTGAACTTAAACGCCTGCACCGTCCAACCATCAGGAATCTCGAACTTCGCCACCTTAGGCCACCGCGCACCCATCAGCAGCGCCACCACCGATGGCCGGTTTGGTCCGGTTGGCCGCGGCCCAATTGCAGCAGAGCCGCGCGCACCTGCCGGTAAGGATCTCCGTCATATCGCGCACCGGTCTTCATCGACCCCGGCTGAATCCCGCACGACCAGTTCGCGGCCCTGACCGGCAAGCGCCGCTTCGACGTATTCACAACCGAACCGGCACAACCGATCCCGATGCTCCACCACGATCCCCACGACCGCCGGGTCACCCAGCAAGGCGAGAAACCTTCGGCGATACCCGTTAAGAGCCGAAACACCTCGGTCACGACCTTGTCGACCGGGACCTGGTCAACCATGGCCCACGCGCTCACACCAGCCACCTGCCGATCCAGATCGGCCTTCTGATCTGCTGACCAGACCCGCGCATACACGCCAGTTCGGGACCCCCGATCCGGTAGGATCGTCGACCAGAACCAGCCGGCCCACCCGCTGCACATCAACCGGCACAATGCCAGCGCGGAACCAGCCATACGCGATCACCCACGCAACACCGTTGCATCAGCCCACGTCGCGAGATTCATGCACCCGTTCCTACAACACACCACCGACATCCAGCGACCACCCAGAGCGCAACTGCTGGCGACCCCTTCGCTGCATCATGGTGGACCGGGACGACGTACGTTGAGACTATGGGTTCAACGGCGGCGCCGCGAGTGCGGCTGACCAACGCCGACAAGGTGCTCTACCCCGCCACCGGAACGACAAAGCGGGACATCTTCGACTACTACACCCGCATCGCCGAGGTGATGCTGCCACACATCGCCGGACGCGCGGCCACCCGCAAGCGCTGGCCCAATGGCGTCGAGGCGGAGGCGTTCTTCGAAAAGCAGCTGGCGTCCTCGGCGCCGGAATGGCTGCCGCGGGCCAGCGTGACGCACCGGTCCGGAACCACGACCTATCCGATCATCGACAGTCCCGACGGGCTGGCCTGGATCGCGCAGCAGGCCGCGCTCGAGGTACACGTTCCGCAGTGGCGGTTCGTCGCGGAGTGGACCCGCAGCAGGGCCGAGGTGGGGGCACCTCCCGCTCGCGGGGGACTCAAGCCCGGGCCCGCGACCCGCTTGGTGTTCGACCTCGATCCCGGCGAAGGCGTAACGATGGCCCAGCTGTGCAGGGTGGCTCACGCCGTGCGGGATCTGATGACCGATATCGGGTTGACCACCTTCCCGCTTACCAGCGGCAGCAAGGGACTGCACCTTTATGCGCCCCTGGAGAACCCGGTGAGCAGCAAAGGCGCTACGGTACTGGCGAAACGCGTTGCGCAGCAACTGGAAACAGCTATGCCCAGCTTGGTCACCGCGACCATGACCAAGAGTCTGCGGGCCGGCAAGATCTTTCTCGACTGGAGCCAGAACAACGGTTCGAAGACTACCATCGCGCCGTACTCGCTGCGCGGACGCGAGCATCCCACGGTCGCGGCGCCGCGGACCTGGGAGGAGCTCGAAGACCCGGCGGTGGGCCAGCTGCGCTACGACGAAGTGCTCGAACGGGTGGCCCGCGACGGCGATCTGCTGGAGGAGGTGGATGCTGACGCGCCGATCCGGGATCGGCTCAGCAAGTACCGCAGCATGCGGGACGCGTCGAAGACTCCCGAGCCGGTGCCGGCCGCCACACCCGTTGTCGGTCAGGGTAATTCGTTCGTCATTCAGGAACACCACGCCCGACGTTTGCACTACGACTTCCGGCTGGAGCGCGACGGGGTGCTGGTGTCGTGGGCGGTGCCCAAGAACCTGCCCGAGACCCCGTCGGTCAACCACCTGGCGGTGCACACCGAGGATCACCCCCTGGAATACGGCTCGTTCGAAGGGAACATCCCGAAGGGCGAATACGGCGCCGGCAAGGTGGTTATCTGGGATGCCGGCACCTACGAGGCGGAGAAATTTCTCGATGACGAGGTCATCGTCAACCTGCACGGCAACCGGATCTCCGGGCGCTACGCGCTGATTCAAACCAACGGCGACCAATGGCTGGCGCACCGGATGAAGGACCAGAAGGTCTTCGACTTCGACGCGATCACCCCGATGCTCGCCTCCGAGGGTTCGGTGGCCGCCCTGAAGGGCGGGCAGTGGGCCTTCGAGGGCAAGTGGGACGGCTACCGGCTGCTGGTGGAGGTCGACCACGGCGCCTTGCGGATCCGATCGCGGCGCGGCCGCGAAGTCACCAAGGAATACCCCGAATTACGCTCACTCGCAGCCGATCTCGCCGACCACCACGTGGTGCTGGACGGCGAGGCCGTCATTCTGGACGAGGACGGGGTGCCCAGCTTCCACGGGATGCAAAACCGGGGACGCGGCTCCCGCGTCGAGTACTGGGCCTTCGACCTGCTCTACCTGGACGGTCGCTCGCTGCTCC
>NZ_JAFBAT010000256.1 GCF_019247615.1 Mycobacterium sp.
TGTTGGTCAAGCGGGCGCGCGTCATCGGCACCACGCTGCGGGGCCGCCCGGTGAGCGGGCCGAACAGCAAGAGCGAGATCGTGGCGGCGGTGACGGCGTCAGTATGGCCGATGATCGCCGACGGCCGGGTCCGGCCGATCATCGGCGCACGCATTCCGATCCAGCAGGCCGGTGCGGCGCATCAGGAACTCGTTGCGGGCAAGGTGACCGGAAAGATCGTGCTGACGGTCTAGGTCCTCTGCGCGAACCGAACCTGGCTGCGAATTCTGGCCTGGATTTTCGCAGTGCGGTTGGGCCCGCGCCCAGGTTACGCTCGCCACTAAAGGGTCAGCCCAACGACGCGAGCGCACGCACCAGCTGGTCGACCTCGGCCGTCGTCGAGTAATGCGCCAGCCCGATCGTGACGGCGCCGCCGACGTCATTGACACCCAGCACGTCCAGCGCGCGTGAACTCTCGTTGGCGATGGCGAGAATCCCGTTGTCGGCCAGGCGCTGCACCACACGCTCCGCGGCCACCTCGTGCAGGGCGAAGCTGACCACCGGTATCCGGGTCTCCGGGCGACCGATCACCATCACCAACGGCAATGACCGCAAAGACACCATCAGGTAATCGAAAACCCGGTTCAGGTAGGCGCCGGCGGATTGCATTGAGACCGAAAGGCGTTCGCGGCGGCCCCCGCGAGCGGACTCGTCGAGCGCCGCAAGGTACTCGATGCTGGCGACCACGCCGGCCAGCAGACCAAACTGATGCGCGCCGACCTCCAGGCGCGCCGGGCCGCTCGCGTGCGGGTCGGTCGAGACCGAGCTGAACGAGTTGATCAGCGCCGGGTCACGAAACACCATCGCCCCGATCGGCGGACCACCCCACGCGAGAGCGTTCACCGCCACCACGTCGGCGTCGGTCTCTTTGACGTCCAGCAATCGGTACGGCGCGGCGGCCGAATGGTCGACCACCACCAGACCGCCGACGTCGTGCACCAGCTTGGTCATCGCCCGCAGGTCGGCGACCGTGCCAAGCGTTGCCGACGCGGACGCCACGGCGACCAGCCGGGTCGACTTGCCGATCAGGCTTTCCCATTGCCAGGTCGGCAACTCACCTGTCTCGATGTCGATCTCGGCCCACTTCACCTTGGCGCCGTAACGGTGTGCTGCCCGTAGCCACGGGGCGATATTGGCCTCGTCGTCGAGGCGACTGACGATCACCTCGTAGCCGAGACCGGCGCGCGACGACGACGCCTCGGCCAGCGACGACAACAGGATGGCGCGGTCGGCGCCCAGCACGACGGCTGCGGGGTCGGCGTTGAACAAGTCGGCCACCGCTTCACGCGCCGCGTCGAGCACGGCAGCGCTGCGCCGCGCCGACGGGTGTGCCCCCACAGTGGTGGCACCGGACCGACGGAAGGCCGTTGACACGGTGGTCGCAACGGAATCGGGAATCAACATGCCAGCGGGCGCGTCGAAGTGCACCCATCCGTCACCCAGCGACGGATGCAGTCCGCGCACCCGGGCGACGTCGTAAGCCATGCCAGCCACCTTAAAGCTTCCGCATTTCGGCGAAACTGTGACGGTAGCGGGTGCCCCAGAGACGCTCCAGCCGGACAGCGGCTTGGCGGGCGAGGTCACCCGGCCAGCCATACTAGTCCAGTGGGCCTCTGGTTCGGAACGCTGACCGCGCTGTTTTTGCTGATCACGCCCGGAACGATCGTCGCACGCATCACCCAGCTCACTTGGCCGGTCGCAATCGCGGTCGGCCCCGCGCTGACGTATGGCGTGGTGGCGCTGGCAATCATTCCGTTCGGTGCGCTCGAAATCCCGTGGAACGGCTGGACGGCGCTCGCGACGCTGGCGGGGGTGTGCGTGGTGGCCACGGGTTTGCAGTTGGTGATGACCCGCTACCGCGACCCCGAGGCCGAATCCCGGGGGGTCGGTCGCTGGCCGGGGTTGCTGGTCGCTGCCGGTGTGGTGTTGGGCGCACTGCTGATCATGTGGGCGGGCTATCGCGGCCTCACGCGCTGGGAGTCCGTCCCGAGCACCTGGGACGCTGTCTGGCACGCGAACGAGGTGCGCTTCATTCTGGACACGGGTCAGGCGTCGTCCACCCACATGGGTGAGCTCCGCAACGTCGAGACCCACCAGGCGCTGTATTACCCGTCGGTGTTTCACGCCTTGACCGCGGTTTACTGCCAACTCACCGGCGCGGCACCCACCACCGGCTACACGCTGACGTCGCTGGCCGCGTCGGTCTGGCTGTTCCCTTCCAGCGCGGCCACCCTGACCTGGTTTCTGTTGCGCCCCATGAGCAGTCAATCTCATGTGTCGGCCTCCCGGTCAGATGTGTCGGCCTCCTCAGCCTCACCGGCATCGTCGGCCTCCCGGTGGCGCGCCGCCGGGGTGTCGGCCACCGCCGCGGCGCTGTCAGCGTCGTTCACATCCGTGCCCTACGTCGAGTTCGGCGTCGCCGCGATGCCCAATCTGGCCGCCTACGGGGTCGCGATCCCGACGTTCGTGCTGATCGCCTCGACATTGCGGCACCGCGACCGCATCCCGGCGGCCGTGCTGGCTCTCGTGGGTGTCTTGTCGGTCCACCTCACCGGCGGATTCGTCGTGATCCTGTTCCTCGTGGCCTGGTGGTCCCTGGACGCGCTGTGGCACCCGGTGCGGGGTCGGCTCGCCGACGTGCTGACGCTGGCCGCCGTGGTGGTGCCGACCGCGCTGATATTGGCCCCACAGTTCCTCGGGGTGCTCAGGCAGGCGGACATCATCGCCGGGCACGCATTCCCCAGCTTCAAAAGCGTCAAGCAGGGCATCATCGATGCCCTGCTGCTGCACACCCGTCACCTCAACGACTTCCCGATTCAATACGGCCTGGTTTTCCTGTCGGCGGTCGGCATGGTGATCATGCTGTACAAGCGGATCTTTTGGCCGCCCGCCGTGTGGCTGTTGCTCACGGTGGCGACCATTTATTCCGGGGCGCCCTTTCGCAATCCCGTCGGCAGGGCCATCGAGCAGTTCAGCCAGTTCTTCTACAACGATCCGCGGCGACTCACGGCCGTGGTCACGATGCTGGCGACCCCCATGGCGGGCATGGCCTTGTTCGCCATCGTCGTGGTCGTGATTTCGGTGGCCAAACGCGTCACCAGCCGGTTCACCCGGTCCCCCGCTAGCGGGAGGTACTCGGAGTGGACGCCCTTTTGGACCGCGGCCACCGCGGTCCTCTTGTTGGTGGCCACCGTGCTCTCCGGCAGGCATTACCTGTACCGGCACCTCGTATTGTTCGGGGACAAGTACGACTCGGTGATCATCGATCAGCGAGACCTCATGGCGATGGCTTACCTGGCCAAACTGCCGGATGCGCGCAACACGTTGATCGGCAACTCCAACATCGACGGCACCGCGTGGATGTACGCGGTGGCCGACCTGCACCCGCTGTGGACGCACTACGACTTCCCGCAGCAGACCGGACCCGGCTACTACCGCTACATCTTCTGGATTTCCGCCCGCAAAGGCGAATCGGATCCGAAGGTCGTCGAAGCGATCAAAGCGCTCAATATCAGGTACATCCTGACGAGCGTCCGCAACGTGCGCGGGTTCGCCACACCCGACGGACTAGTGTCTCTCGATAGATCGAAGTCGTGGACGATGATCTACGACAACGGGGGGGCTCGAATCTACGAGTGGCGCCCGGGCGGCGGGGCGCCACACCCGTGAGGTCTGCAATAAGGATGGTGAATGGATTGGCTAACGGCAGGGACATCCCAGACGGCCCAGACGCCGATGGCATCGAGGTCATAGGCGGCGTCGATCCGCGGATCATGGCGCTCCGTGATGCGGACGAGGGCGACGACTCCGACGAGCGCTCCCTGACCGATCTGGTGGAGCAACCCGCCAAGGTGATGCGCATCGGCACCATGATCAAGCAGCTGCTCGAGGAAGTGCGCGCGGCACCGCTCGATGATGCCAGCCGCAATCGGCTGCGTGACATCCACGCGACCAGCATCCGCGAGCTCGAAGAGGGGCTCGCACCGGAACTGCGGGAGGAGCTGGATCGCCTCACCCTGCCCTTCGACGAGGATTCCGCCCCGTCGGATGCGGAGCTGCGCATCGCCCAGGCCCAGTTGGTCGGGTGGCTCGAGGGGCTGTTCCACGGAATCCAGACCGCACTGTTCGCCCAGCAGATGGCCGCCCGCGCTCAGCTCGAGCAGATGCGCCAGAGCGCCCTTCCGCCGGGCATCCGCTCGGGCCACAGCGGGTCCGGGCACGGGCAGTACCTCTGAGCGGATGACGGTGCCGGGTTCGGGTCCCCACATCGAGACGCGCGACGCGTGGGTCGAATTTCCGATCTTCGATGCGAAATCGCGTTCCCTGAAAAAGGCGTTCCTTGGCAAGGCGGGCGGCACGATCGGTCGCAACAGTTCCAACGTCGTCGTTGTCGAGGCCTTGCGCGACATCACCATGTCGCTCGAGTTGGGTGACCGCGTCGGGCTGGTGGGCCACAACGGCGCCGGGAAATCGACTCTGCTGCGGCTGCTTTCGGGCATCTACGAACCCACGCGCGGCGTGGCCACGGTGACCGGCAGGGTGGCGCCGGTCTTCGACCTGGGGGTCGGCATGGACCCCGAGATATCCGGCTACGAGAACATCATCATCCGTGGCCTGTTCCTGGGGCAGACACGAAAGCAGATGCTGTCAAAGGTCGATGAGATAGCCGAGTTCACCGAGCTGGGCGATTACCTGTCGATGCCGCTGCGGACCTACTCCACCGGCATGCGGGTCCGGCTCGCCATGGGCGTGGTCACCAGCATCGATCCCGAGATCCTGCTGCTCGACGAGGGGATCGGCGCGGTCGATGCCGACTTCCTGAAGAAGGCCCAGTCCCGGCTGCAGCGACTGGTGGAGCGCTCGGGAATCCTGGTATTTGCCAGTCATTCCAACGAATTCCTGGCCCGGCTGTGCAAGACCGCGATGTGGATCGATCACGGAGTCATCAGAATGACCGGCGGCATCGAAGACGTCGTGCGTGCCTACGAGGGTGAAGATGCGGCCCGCCACGTGCGCGAGGTGCTGGAAGAAACCGCCGGACAACGATGAGTGAGACCGTAATCGCCGTCGTGGTGACCCACCGGCGGCCCGACGAGCTGGCCAAGTCGCTGGACGTACTCAGCGCGCAAACCCGGTTGCCCGATCATCTGATCGTGGTCGACAACGACGGTGACGGCCGAGTGCGTGATTTGGTTGCCGGCCAGCCGATTTCGACGACCTATTTGGGCTCGCGCCGAAACCTCGGCGGGGCGGGCGGTTTCGCGCTTGGCATGTTGCAGGCGCTGGCACATGGGGCCGACTGGGTGTGGCTGGCCGACGACGACGGGCGCCCACAGGACTCTCACGTGCTGGCGAGGTTGCTGGCCTGCGCGGAAAAGTACGGCCTGGCCGAGGTGTCGCCGATGGTGTGCAATATGGACGACCCGGCCCGGCTGGCGTTCCCGTTGCGGCGGGGACTGGTATGGCGCAGGCGCGCAAGCGAATTGCGCACCGAGGAGGGGCAGGATCTGCTTCGTGGCATAGCGTCGTTGTTCAATGGCGCACTCTTTCGGGCGTCCACCCTGGACGCGGTCGGCGTCCCCGACATACGACTGTTCATTCGCGGCGACGAAGTCGAAGTTCACCGCCGACTCGTTCGGTCCGGCCTGCCGTTCGGAACATGTCTGGACGCGGTCTATCTGCACCCTTGCGGCTCCGAGGAATTTCGGCCGATACTCGGTGGCCGAATGCACACCCAGTATCCCGACGATCCCGCCAAGCGGTTCTTCACCTACCGCAACCGCGGCTATCTGATGGCCCAGCCCGGACTGGGCAAGCTGCTCCTCCAGGAATGGCTTCGGTTCGGCTGGTTCTTCCTGGTGACGCGCCGCGACCCCAAGGGCATGTGGGAGTGGGTTCGCTTGCGCCGCTTGGGACGTCGCGAGCAGTTCGGGAGGCCGGGGGGATCGACATGACATTCATCGACGCGGCGGCACAGTCGCGGACCTTCGCCCGCGCCCGCGGCGACCTGGTCGACGGCTTTC
>NZ_JAFBAT010000257.1 GCF_019247615.1 Mycobacterium sp.
GATCCCGGTCAGGCCTTCGGGTAGTCGTCGCGAAGCCAAGCGCTTGCCGGCCTCGTCCATCAAGAACACGTCGTGATGGTCTTCGGCCCAATCGTCGCCCACGAAGATCATCGATCACCACCTTTCCTCGCTGTTCATCTTCATCGAGCCCGAGGACACTCGGCGGCGACCTAATGGATCAGTGCTCGATCGGACGGCACGACATCCCAGTAGCGCTACAAGCGACCTCACCGAAACTGACCGGGGCACGATCTAGAATTAGAAATCGCAATGACTTCGGGCGGAGCACAGTGCTCACCGACCAGCGGCTCAGTGATCAGCCTCCCGCGATAACGACCACACCTGTCAACGGCACGCCGATCGATCCCCATTAGGCGGGGGCGGCGGTTGGCCGGTCAGCCGCCCGGAGCGGGACCCGGGCCCTGTGGGCCGATGCAGATGATCGTGCAGCCGGGCAGTCGCGTCGTTTGCGGTTGCTGCAACTGGAGGCCCCACGGGTCCCACGGCTGGGAGACGCTGGGCTGCGGGCTCAGGTCGATCAGCGGTGTCCGCGCAAACGGATCGTCCGACGGCAGCCCGATGACGTTCATCGGAAGGTTCGGCCCGAGGCCCTCGGGATGCTCGTCGTGCGCGTTGCCGAGCGGCGGCGGGGGTCCGGTCAGCGGCGGCAGGTCGACCGGGACCACGCCGGTCGCGTACGCCGCCGCCCAACCCAGCACGTTCTGCGCGTATGCCATCGAGTTGTTGTAGCGCAGGATCGCGGCCATGACCTGCGACGGATCGCGCAGGTTGAGACCACCGCTGCACAGGTAGCGGGCGGCCGCCAGCGCGGAGTCGAACAGGTTCTGCGGATCGGGTGCGCCGCCGCCGGTGCCGTCGGCGGCGTATCGCGCCCAGGTGCCGGGCAAGAACTGCATCGGCCCCATCGCCCGCGCATACGTCGGGCGATTGCCCACGCTGCTTTGCAGGATCACCTCGTTACCCGGCAGCGAGCCGTCCAGCACGGGACCGTAGATGGGGACGACCGCGGTTCCCCGTGCGTCGACGGCGCCGCCGCCCGCGTGGCCCGACTCGATGCGGCCGATCCCGGCCAGCAGGTTCCAGCTGACGCCGCAGCCCGGCGCCGCGACGGCCATTCGCTGTTCCGCAGTGCGGTAGGCCGCCAGCGCGATCGACGGAATGCCGAGCGCGCCGGGCACATTCACCACCATCGGGGGTGGCGGCGCGACCGATGCGCCCTGGGCGACGTGGAATGCTGTCGGTGCGCGCCCTGCGGCGATCACGGCCGGGCCGCTGAGGTCGGGGATGGCGGGCGAAACCGCGGCCACCGGGGCGATGGCCGTACGCACGGGCGCAACCTGTCCGTGGACCGGCGCGACGTGTCCGTGCAAGGAGGGGCCGGCGCCGCCGACCGCGCCGGCGAACACCAGGGGAGCGATCACGGCAACGGGGAAGACAGGTGTCCGTGTTACGCCGGATGAGCGGTGCCGAGCCGCCGCGGCGACGACGCGTGCACCCCAGCGTCCCCCAATGCGCACTGGCCCGTCCTTAAGGTCGGGAAGCAATTAGCTCAGGCTTCGTGAACCAGATCACAATACATAACCCTCGTGACGGGAGTGGCGCAATAGCTGAATTGGTAATTAGCGGGATTTCTTGGCCGTCCGCTCCAGGGCGTCATTCGTCCGTGGGGCCTCCCCGTCCGTGCTCTCCGGCTGCAACGCGGTCAACATCGTGCGGAGATCCTCCAGCTCGTGGCGCAGGTATTCACGGGTGACTACCTCGCCGACGGCCAGCCGCAACGCCGCCAGCTCGCGGGCCAGAAACTCCGTGTCCGCCTTCGTCTGTGAGGCGCGGCGCCGATCCTCCTCGAGCGCGACCCGGTCCCGATTCTCCTGACGATTCTGGGCGAGCAGGATCAACGGCGCGGCATAGGCGGCCTGGGTGGAGAACGCCAGGTTGAGCAGGATGAACGGGTAGGGGTCCCAGCGCAGGCTTACCGCGCAGATGTTCAGCCCGATCCAGGCCAGCACCACAATCGTCTGAATCAGCAGGTAGCGGCCGGTGCCGAAGAACCGCGCGATGGACTCGGTAATCTGCCCGACGGCCTCGGGATCCACGCGGGGCGAGTACCGCCGCGAGGTCCGCGGGGTGTACAGGCGTCGTGGTGCCGTGGATTTGTTCACCCGGATCCTCCCAATCCTCCGAGCCGGCCGGCGACGTCCAGCTGCTGCACGTCCACCCGCCAGTCGTGCGGGAGCAAGTGATCGAGCAGGTCGTCCACCGTCACCGCTCCCAACAGGTGGTTCTGGTCGTCGAGCACCGGCCCGCACACCAGGTTGTACGCGGCGAGGTAGCGGGTCACCGCGCCCAGCGGGGTCTCCGGCGTGAGGGTGAGCAGGTCGCTGTCGACGATCCCGCCGACCAGTTCGCCAGGCGGCTCGCGCAGCAGTCGCTGCAGCGAGACGCAGCCCAGGTAGCGGCCGGTGGGAGTCGCGGTCGGCGGCCGGGCCACAAACACCATGGACGACAACGCCGCGGTCAGATCGGGATCGCGGATCCGTGCCAGCGCCTCGGCAACGGATGTGTCGGGCGTCAACACCACCGGGTCCGAGGTCATCAAGCCGCCCGCGGTGTCGGGGGAGTGAGTCAGCAGCCGCCGCACGGGGGCGGATTCTCCAGGGTCCATTCGCGTCAGCAGCATCTCGGCGTCCGTGGGATTCAACACCCCGAGCAGGTCGGCGGCGTCGTCGGGATCCATCTCCTCGAGCACGTCGGCCGATCGGTCGGTGCCAAGGTGCGAGAGCACGTCGGCCTGATCCAGCTCCGGCAGCTCCTGCAGAATGTCGGCCAGCCGGTCGTCGTCGAGCGCCTTGAGCACCTCGTAGCGCCGCTTCGGCGGCAGACCGCGGATCGCGTCGGCCACGTCCACCGCCTTGCGCCCTTCGAACTGCTCGAGCAGCTGTGCCACCCCCTGGTCGGGCAGCGCCAGCGCCGACGGGGTCAGACCATGCACGTTCTGCCAGTCGACGACGTGCACGGGGCCGCGCCGCCGCAGCAGTCGTTGGGTGCGGACGGCAACCCGGGTCACCAGCCAGTCCCGCGTCCGGGTCTGTTCGATTCCCAGGTCGGTGATGACCACGTCCACGCCGTCGATCTCCGGCAGCGCGGGGTCTTTGACCCTGACCATGGTGTCGAGCACCTGGCCGATCGCCAGCACCTCGCCGGGCCGCTGTTCGAAGTGCCGCAAGGACACGCTGCCCGTGTTGAGCGTCACGGCGTCGGGCTCGATGGCGGCGACGCGCAGGATCGGAATGAAGACACTGCGGCGGGTCGCCAGATCGACGATCAATCCCAGGACCCGCGGTTGCTGCCGGACGATGCTGATGCTGATCACGACATCGCGGACGCGCCCGAACGATTCGCCCATGGGTCCCAACACCAACATCCGCGCGAGCCGCGCGACGTAGACCCTGTTGACCCTGTTAACCGACGTCATGTGGCAGAGCCTAGGCAGTCCGGGCGGCCTGGGCGCGGACGGCAGGTGACCGGGGTGTCGGTCGCGGCTAACCCGAATGGACCGCGAAGATCGCGACGACCAGCACCACGATCAGCGTCGCGACGCCGATCACCATGCCCGCGACGGCCACGGCGTAGCCATCTTGGTGGGTCCGCTTGATCTGGTTGAGTGCGAGGGCGCCGACGACGATGGCCACGATCGCGCCGACGCAGCAGAACACGCCGGCGAACGACGAGATCAGCGAGGCGATCGCCAGTCCGTTCATGCCGGTTCGCAGAGCTCCGGCGTCGCCCCAGCCGCCCGGATAGGTCGGGTAGCCGTAGTCGTCCGGGAAGCCCGGCCGGGTCGGATAACCGGGATGGACGGGATAGCCGGGGTGGACCGGATAGCCGGGAAGAACCGGATAGCCGGGAAGAACCGGATAGTCGGGACGAACCGGATAGCCGGGAGGGGCCGGGTACCCCGGGGGCGGGTAGGGGGGCCCCGACGGATCCCAGGGGGCCATCCACTCCGGCCGCACCGGCTCCCGGCCGCCGTGGGCAACCTCGCCGAAGCCACCCTCGGGAGCTGACACGGTGTTCAAACTAGACGATCAGAGGGTGGCCCCAAGATGAGACCATGGCGACCGGAGACGCCGAGCTGGAGGACAAGCCGAGCTGGAGGAGAATGAGCGTCAAATGACTAATCCTTTTCAGCCCGGACAGGTTCCCGGCGCCACCCCCGCTGGCGGGGCGGCCGGCCGGCGCGGTGTGCCCGCACTGCCGACACCACCCAAGGGGTGGCCCGTGGGGTCTTATCCCACCTACGCCGAGGCGCAGCGCGCCGTCGACTATCTGTCCGATCAACAGTTCCCCGTGCAACAGGTGACGATCGTCGGCGTCGACCTCATGCAGGTCGAGCGAGTGACCGGAAGGCTGAGCTGGCCCAAGGTGCTCGGCGGCGGCATTCTCAGCGGGGCCTGGCTGGGCTTGTTCATCGGGTTGGTGCTCGGGTTCTTCAGCCCCAACCCCTGGGCGGCGCTGGCCACCGGTCTGGTCGCCGGGGTGTTCTTCGGCTTGATCACCTCCGCGGTGCCCTATGCAATGGCCCGCGGCACAAGGGATTTCAGCTCGACCATGCAGTTGGTCGCCGGCCGTTATGACGTGCTGTGCGATCCGCAAAACGCGGAGAAGGCGCGCGACCTGCTCGCACGCCTGGCGATCTGACGCTTGCGTGTGACTCGTTGGCGCACGCGCCGAGTGGGCGCGGTCTTGCTGGCGACGCTGACCATCGCGGCCCCGTCGTCGGCCTGCGGATCGGGCGACACGGGTCTGGTGATCAGCTTCTACACCCCGGCCACCGACGGCCCGACATTCGCCGCCGTCGCCCGGGACTGCACCCGGCAACTCGGCGGGCGCTTCACCATCCAGCACGTGAGCCTGCCCAGAGCGCCCGGCGAGCAGCGGCTGCAGCTGGCGCGGCGGCTGAGCGCTCGCGACCGCGGCCTCGACGTGATGGCGCTGGACGTGGTGTGGACCGCGGAGTTCGCCGAAGCGGGCTGGGCGCTCCCGCTGTCCGACGACCCGGCGAAGCTGGCCGAGGCCGACGCCACGGCCGACACACTGCCGGGCCCGCTCGCGACGGCCGGTTGGAAGCACCGCTTGTATACCGCACCGGTGACCACCAATACCGAGTTGCTCTGGTATCGAGCCGATTTGGTGACGCAACCACCGCAAGACTGGGATGGGATGCTGGCCACGGCCGCGGAACTGCAGTCCACGGGGCAGCCCGGCGAGATCGCCGTGCAGGCCAACGAGGGCGAGGGTCTGGTGGTGTGGTTCAACACGCTGCTGGTCAGCGCCGGCGGTCAGGTGCTTTCCGAGGACGGCCGGCACGTCACCCTGACCGACTCGCCCGCGCACCGGGCCGCCACCGTCAACGCCCTGCGAATTCTCAAGGCGGTGGCCACCGCACCGGGGGCCGATCCGTCGATCACCCGCACCGACGAGGGCACCGCCCGGCTGGCCGTCGAACAGGGCAAGGCCGCGCTCGAGGTCAACTGGCCGTATGTGCTGGCCTCCATGCTGGACAACGCGGTCAAGGGCGGCGTGCCCTTCCTACCGCTGAACCGGGACCCGGCGCTGGCCGGCAGCGTCAACGACGTCGGCGCATTCGTGCCCGACGATGAGCAATTCCGCATCGCCTACGACGCCAGCCGGCGGGTGTTCGGCTTCGCGCCGTACCCTGGCGTGGCGGCGGGCAGGCCCGCCAAGGTGACGATCGGCGGGCTGAACCTCGCGGTGGCCAGCACCACTCGCCATCGCGCCGAGGCGTTCGAAGCGGTCCGCTGCCTGCGCAGCCGAAACAGCCAGAAGTACGTCTCGATCCAGGGCGGCCTGCCGCCGGTGCGCGGATCCCTATACTCCGACCCGCAATTCCAGGCGAAGTACCCGATGCACACCGTCATCCGCCAGCAGCTCATCGACGCCGCCGTGCGGCCGGCGACCCCTGTGTATCAGGCGGTGTCGCTGCGGCTTTCGTCCGTGCTGAGCCCGATCACGAAGATCGACCCGGACCGCACGGCCGACGAGCTGGCCGCGCAGGTGCAAAAGGCCATCGACGGCAAGGGGCTGTTGCCGTGACGGGGCTGTCCGAACGGCGACTGGGGCTGCTGCTGGTGGCGCCGGCGGCGACGCTGATGCTGGCCGTAACCGCTTACCCCATCGGCTACGCGGTGTGGCTTAGCCTGCAGCGCAACAACTTCGCCACCCCCGACGACACCGCGTTCGTCGGCTGGAGCAATTACCAGACGATCCTGACCGACCGCTATTGGTGGACGGCGCTGGCCGTGACACTGGGAATCACGGTGGTTTCGGTGTCGGTCGAGTTCGTGCTGGGCGTGACGTTGGCGCTGGTGATGCACCGCACCCTCGTCGGCAAGGGTCTGGTGCGCACCGCGGTGCTCATTCCCTACGGAATCGTGACGGCGGTCGCCTCGTACAGCTGGTATTACGCGTGGACGCCCGGGACCGGCTATCTGGCGAACCTGCTTCCGCACGGCAGCGCGCCGCTGACCGAGCAGATGCCGTCGCTGGGAATCGTCGTGATCGCCGAGGTCTGGAAGACCACGCCGTTCATGTCGCTGCTGCTACTGGCCGGGCTGGCGCTGGTGCCCGAGGACCTGCTGAAAGCCGCGCAGGTGGACGGGGCCGGCGCCTGGCGCCGGCTGACGCGGATCATCCTGCCGATCATCAAGCCTGCGGTCGTGGTGGCGCTGCTGTTCCGGACGCTGGATGCCTTCCGCATCTTCGACAACATCTACGTGCTGACCAACGGGAACAACAACACCCAGTCGGTGTCAATCCTGGGTTACGACAATCTGTTCAAAGGCTTCAATGTGGGATTGGGGTCGGCGATCAGTGTGCTGATCTTCGTCTGCGCGGGCATCATCGCGCTGGTCTACATCAAGGTCTTCGGCGTCACTTCGTCGGCAGCCGGGGGTGACCCCGATGGCCGCTGACCGGAGTGGCGAGCAGGGTGGCTCGGCCAAGGGAGGCGCGCCCAAGGGGAGCGCAGCCAAGGGGGCCGCGGGGCGTGCCACGGTGTGGGCCGTGGTCGACACCCTGGTCGTGGCGTACGCGCTGGTGCCGGTGCTGTGGATTCTCAGCCTTTCGCTCAAGCCGACGTCAACGATCAAGGACGGCAACCTGATTCCGTCATCGGTCACCCTCGACAACTACCGCGGCATCTTCCGCGGCGACATCTTCGCCTCGGCGCTGATCAACTCGATCGGGATCGGCTTGATCACCACCGCGATCGCGGTGGTGCTCGGCGCGATGGCGGCCTACGCGGTCGCCCGGCTCAGCTTCCCCGGCAAGCGGGTGCTGGTGGGCGCCGCCCTGCTGATCACGATGTTCCCGGCGGTCTCGCTGGTCACCCCGTTGTTCAACATCGAACGCCGGCTCGGTCTCTTCGACACCTGGCCGGGATTGATCCTGCCCTACATCACTTTCGCGTTGCCCCTTGCCATCTACACGCTGTCGGCGTTCTTCCGGGAGATCCCGTGGGATCTGGAGAAGGCGGCCAAGATGGACGGCGCCACCCCGGGACAGGCGTTCCGCAGGGTGATCGTGCCGCTGGCGGCGCCCGGCCTGGTGACCGCGGCGATCCTGGTGTTCATCTTCGCCTGGAACGACCTGCTGCTGGCGCTGTCCCTGACCGCCACGAAGGCGGCGGTCACCGCGCCCGTCGCGATCGTGAGCTTCACCGGCAGTTCACAGTTCGAGGAGCCCACGGGATCGATCGCCGCCGGTGCCATGGTGATCACGGTGCCGATCATCATCTTTGTTCTAATCTTCCAACGACGTATTGTCGCCGGGTTGACCTCTGGCGCTGTGAAGGGATAGCGCGATGGCCGAAATTGTGTTGGACCACGTCAACAAGAGTTACCCCGACGGCGCGACGGCGGTGCAGGACCTCAGCATCACCATCGCCGACGGCGAGTTCCTGATCCTCGTGGGCCCCTCGGGTTGCGGCAAGACAACGACGCTGAACATGATTGCGGGCCTTGAGGATATCTCGTCGGGCGAATTGCGCATCGACGGAGAACGGATGAACGAGAAGGCGCCCAAGGACCGCGACATCGCGATGGTGTTCCAGTCCTACGCGCTGTACCCGCACATGACGGTGCGGCAGAACATCGCCTTCCCGCTGACGCTGGCGAAGATGAAGAAGAGCGAGATCGCCCGCAAAGTGGAGGAAACCGCCAAAACCCTTGACCTGACGGATCTTCTGGACCGTAAGCCCTCCCAGTTGTCGGGTGGCCAGCGACAGCGGGTCGCGATGGGCCGGGCGATCGTGCGTCACCCCAAGGCGTTCCTGATGGACGAGCCGCTGTCCAACCTGGATGCCAAGCTGCGCGTGCAGATGCGCGGCGAAATCGCCCGCCTGCAGCGAAGGTTGGGCACCACGACGGTCTACGTCACCCATGACCAAACCGAGGCCATGACGCTGGGCGATCGCGTGGTGGTGATGCACTCCGGCGTGGCCCAGCAGATCGGCACGCCCGACGAACTCTACGAGCGTCCCGCCAACCTGTTCGTCGCCGGGTTCATCGGCTCGCCGGCCATGAACTTCTTCCCGGCGACGCTGACGCCGACCGGTCTGACGCTGGCCTTCGGCGAGGTGATGCTGACGCCGGAGGTCCAACACGTGATCGCGCAGCACCCGAAGACCGACAACATCATCGTCGGGGCGCGCCCCGAGCACCTCGCCGACGCGGCCCTCGTCGACGGCTACCAGCGCATCAAAGCGCTGACCTTCGAGGTGAACGTCGACCTGGTCGAGTCGCTGGGCGCCGACAAGTACGTCTACTTCACCACCGCGGGCCCGGCGGTGCACTCGGCGCAGCTCGACGAGTTGGAGGCCGAGGGGGAAGTGCACGAAAACCAGTTCATCGCAAGGGTTCCCCCCGAGTCGAAGGCGGCCATCGGGCAGTCGCTCGAGTTGGCCCTCGACACGACGAAGCTGGCCGTCTTCGATGGCGACTCTGGGGCGAACCTCACCATCGCGCCGGAATAGCCGGTCTAACGGCCGCCAGATGCAAGAGCTCCCGACACGCCGAAGAATTGGCAGCCTCTGCGTCTGCTCGCGCCTAAAAGGCTAGAGCCAGTTGACCTTTCGGAAGCTGAAGTACAGGGCCAGGCAGGAGCCGACCATGACGGCGATTACCACCGGGTAGCTCCACTGCCACTTCAGTTCCGGCATGAACTGAAAGTTCATGCCGTAGATGCCCGCGATCATCGTCGGCACCGCGATGATCCCGGCCCAGGCCGAGATCTTGCGCATGTCGGAGTTCTGCTGCATGCCCACCCGGGCCAGCGCCGCCTGGATGAGCGAATTCAGCATCTCGTCGTAGCTGCCGATGTGCTCCGCAGCCTCGGCATGGTGATCGGCGAGGTCGCGCATATAGCGCCGCACTTCCTTCGAGATCAGGTCCTTGTTTTCGTGCTGTATCCGCTGGAACGCGCCGGACAGCGGGTTGACGCACCGGCGCAGCTCGACGACCTCGCGCTTGAGCAGGTAAATCGGTTCGACGTCGACCTTGCTGCCCGGCGCGAACGCCACTTCCTCGATGGCGTCGATGTCGGCTTCCACCAGATGACTCACCTCGAGGTAGTGGTTCACCACGTCGTGGGCGATGGCATGCATGACCACGTACGGTCCCAGGCACAACTGCTCGGGGTCGGCGTCCATCCGCTTGCGTACCTCGGACAGTCCGCCGTGTTCGCCATGGCGCACGGTGACGACGAAGTCCTTGCCGACGAAGACCATGATCTCGCCGGTTTCGACGATCTGGCGGGCCTGGGTCACCGATTCGTGCGGGACGTAGTTGACGGTCTTGAGAACGAGGAACAGGGTGTCGTCGTAGCGCTCCAGCTTGGGGCGTTGATGCGCGCACACGGCGTCCTCGACGGCCAACGGGTGCAGCCCGAAAACATCCGCCACCTCTTGCATTTCGGCCTGGTTCGGTTCCCGCAGGCCGACCCAGACGAACCCCTGGTGCCCGAGGAATTCGATCTCGCGCACTTTGGTCAGCGCCGCGGCGTAGCTCAATGTGCCGGGTAGCCGGTGGCCTTCGGCGTAGACCGCGCAGTCGACCAATGCCTTGCGAGGCGCAGGCGGGGCGGCGGGTGGGTCCGGTTCGTGCGTCCGACGTGCGAGCGGTCGCAGCACTTCGGGCAATGCGTCAGGCCCTGGAAACACCTTCACCTCCGGTCGCAGCGCAGGTTCGCCAAAGCGGTGCTCAATGCTACGCGTCCTGGTGAAACACGGAATGAAAAGCCGGTCCGGGGCTGGTCCGGGGGTCTCGGGCCGACAGGCGTGCGCTAGTTTCGAGACCGAAAAATGCTGACCTTCTCCATAAGGAGCCAACCGACGTGAGCTCAAGTCCAGTCAAGGTCGCCGTCACCGGCGCCGCCGGCCAAATCGGCTATAGCCTGTTGTTCCGCCTGGCGAGCGGTGCATTGCTCGGGCCGGACCGCCCGATCGAACTGCGCCTGCTCGAGATAGAGCCGGCACTCAAAGCGCTCGAGGGTGTCGTGATGGAGCTCGACGACTGCGCGTTCGGCCTGCTGGCGGGCGTCGAGATCGGCGCCGACCCGAACCAGATCTTCGACGGCGTGAACTTGGCCCTGCTCGTCGGCGCCCGGCCGCGCACCAAGGGCATGGAGCGCGGGGACCTGCTGGAGGCCAACGGCGCGATCTTCACCGCTCAGGGCAAGGCCCTCAACTCGGTGGCCGCCGATGATGTGCGCGTCGGCGTGACGGGCAACCCGGCCAACACCAACGCGCTGATCGCGATGAGCAACGCGCCCGACATCCCGCGGGAGCGGTTCTCCGCGCTCACCCGCCTCGACCACAACCGGGCGATTTCGCAGCTGGCCAAGAAGACGGGCGCCGCGGTCACCGACATCAAGAAGATGACGATCTGGGGCAATCACTCGGCCACCCAATACCCGGACGTGTTCCACGCCGAGGTCGGCGGCAAAAACGCGGCCGAGGTGGTGGGCGACCAGGCCTGGATCGAGAACGACTTCATCCCGACCGTCGCCAAGCGCGGCGCGGCGATCATCGACGCGCGCGGCGCCTCGTCGGCCGCCTCGGCCGCGTCGGCGACCATCGACGCCGCCCGCGACTGGCTGCGCGGCAGCCCCGACGGCGACTGGGTGTCGATGGCCGTCATCTCCGACGGTTCCTATGGCGTGCCCGAGGGGCTGATCTCCTCCTTCCCGGTGACGACCAAGGACGGCAACTGGAAGATCGTGCAGGGGCTGGAGATCGACGAGTTCTCCCGCGGCCGGATCGACGCCTCGACCGCCGAGCTGGCCGACGAGCGCAACGCGGTCACCGAGCTCGGGCTGATCTGAGGCCATGCCCGCTGCCGTCGCGATCGCCTCCCACACCTCCGGGTGATCAGGCCGGCCGCTCTGCTGCTGGCCGCGCTGCTTGCGCTTGCGGGGTGTGGCGACCGCCGTCCCGCTCCGGAGCTGGTGGTCGGGTCCCGGCCGGACTCCGAATCGGTGCTGCTGGCCGCGATCTATGTGGCGGCGCTGCGGTCCTACGGCTTCGCGGCGCGACCGGACACCGCGGCCGAGCCGATGGCGAAGCTGGACTCGGGCGAATTCACCGTCGTGCCCGTATTCACCGGGCAGACGCTGCGGCGCCTGCAGCCCGGCGCCGGGGCGTCTTCGGGCGCCCTGTCCGACACGCAGGTCTACCGGGCGATGATCGCGGCGCTGCCCGAGGGCGTTTTGGCGGGCGACTACACCACCGCCGCCGAAGACAAGCCCGTGCTCCTGGTCACGCCGGCCACCGCCAAGGACTGGGGTGGTCAGGGCACGAGCGCTGACCTGAGCCTGCTGCTCAAACACTGTGACGGGCTGGCGATCGGGGCGGTCACCGGGTTCGAGGCCCCGTCGTCGGTGGGCTCCTGCCGGCTGCCCGCCCCGCGCGAATTCCCCAATGCGCCAGCGGTTTTCGACGCTGTTCGGACCGGGCAGCTGACGGCGGGGTGGACCACCACTGCCGACCCCGGCATTCCGCCCGACCTGGTTTCGCTGGCCGACGGCAAACCGTCGCTGATACCGGCGGAGAACGTGGTGCCGCTGTATCGCCGCAACGCGCTGAGCGATCGTCAACTGCTGGCAGTCAACGAAGTGGCCGGTGTCCTGGACACCGCCGCCCTGGCCGACATGCGCCGCCAGGTGGCCGGCGGTGCCGACCCGCAGGCGGTCGCGGGCGGATGGTTGGCCGAACATCCGCTGGGCCGCTGACGCGTCAGGGCTTGGGCATTATCCGGCCCACGACGGATCCGAAGAGCTGCTGGTAGTAGGGGCCGGCCACGCGCACCATGGCGTCCAAGATCTTGGCGTCGGTGCCGACGAGCACCCGGGCCTTCTTCTTGCGCACGGCCTCGAGGATGACCTGCGCGGCCCGCTGCGGGCTGGTCCTGGCCAGCCGCTTGTCGAACAGCTTGGCCATTTCGTCGCGGTCGAGTCCCTCGGCGGCGGTGGCGTTGCGGGCGATCGCGGTCTTGATGCCCCCGGGGTGCACGGTGGTCACCGCGACCGGGTGGCGGGCCAGCACCATCTCCTGGCGCAGGGCCTCGGTGAAGCCCCGGACCGCGAACTTGGCCGAGTTGTAGGCCGCCTGCCCGGGCACCGAAAACAGCCCGAACACGCTCGAGATGTTGACGATGTGGCCGTCGCCGGAGGCGATCACGTGCGGGAGGAACGCCTTGGTGCCGTTCACGACGCCCCAGAAGTCGACGTCCATCACCCGTTCGATGTCCTTGAACTGGCTGATCTCCACGTCGCCCGTGAAGGCGATGCCGGCGTTGTTGTAGATCTGGTTGACCTTGCCGAAGTGCTCGTTGACCGCGTCGGCGTAGGCCAGGAAGGCCTCCCGCTCGGTCACGTCGAGCCGGTCCGCCTTGAACTGCGCTCCGATGGCCGTCAACTGCTCCTCGGTTTGCGCCAGGCCTTCGGTGTCGACGTCGCTGATCGCCACCTTGGCGCCCGAGCGGGCCAGCTCGATCGCCAGCGCCTGCCCGATACCCGAACCGGCGCCGGTGACCGCGGCGACCTTGCCGGCGAACCCCTGCATGCGCAGCCTCCTTGTCGTTTGCTTCCGTCGAGGCTAGCCGGTGCCCCGAATACCGCTCTGCCAGAGGGGTCGTTGGGATACTCTCGGCCCGCGACCAGCATCAGCAGTTGACCGCAGAGGAGCGACCGCTGAGGTGAACGAGAATCCGCGCGCCGACGTTGTCTCCCGCCAGTACGAGCGGTGGCGCTACCCGCGACCCATCGAGGATCTCGAGGCGTTGCCCGACGGCCAGTGGTTTTGGTTCGATCCTTCCCACTTCCACCGGATGTTGTGGCCGGACAGGGATTACAAAGCCGATCTCGATATCTTGATCGCGGGTTGCGGCACCAACCAGGCGGCGCTCTTCGCGCACCGAAACCCCGGCGCCAAGGTCGTCGGGGTCGACATCAGTCAGCCGTCGCTGGATCATCAGCAGTACCTGAAGGACAAGCACGGGCTGTGGAACCTGGAGCTGCATCTGCTTCCGGTCGAAGAGGTATCAACGCTGGGCGAGGACTTCGACCTGATCGTCTCGACCGGCGTGTTGCACCACCTGGCCGACCCGCTGGTCGGGATGAAAGCGCTCGGCGGCTGCCTGCGGCGCAACGGCGCCATCGGCCTGACGCTTTATTCGAAATACGGCCGAACCGGAGTCGAGATGCTCCAATCCGTCTTTCGCGACATGGGGCTGCGCCAAGACGATGCGTCGGTCCGGATAGTCAAAGAGGCGATCTCGGTGCTACCCGCGGAGCACCCTCTGCGCACCTATTTCAAAGCCGAGGGCGACTGGGAATTGCAATTCGATGCCGCCGTGGTGGACACGTTTCTGCACGGCCGCGACCGTAGCTATGACGTCGACGACTGCCTCGATCTGGTCGCTTCGGCGGGGCTGGAATTTCAGGGATGGCTCGTCAATAGGCCGTATTATCCGCACGACTGGTTCCTGCCGGGAACCCCGGCCCATGGCGCCGTAAGCGCATTGTCCGAGCGGCAGCTTTGGTCGGTGATGGAACGCCTCCACATTATGGCCGCCTGCCATTTCTTCATGGCTTGCCGTCCGGATCGGCCCCAACAGGGTTACCGGATCGATTTCTCGGCCGAGGCCGCACGCGAGTACGTCCCGATGATGCGTTTGCAGTGCGGTCTGGCAGGAGCCGACATCGTCAGACCCGGTGGGTGTTTGACGCTCAACTCGGCGCAACTGCCCTTCGTGCAGCACGTCGACGGTCGACGCTCGATTCGCGAGATCGCCGAACTTGTGGCGCAAACGGGGACGCGGCGCGGGGAGCAGGCCGAGGTGGAGAAATTTGGCCGCAAGCTATTTCAGTCGCTGTGGAGGCACGATTTTCTGGCGATGGGCCTCGACGCCGTCCGGGATTGATTGGGGGCGTGGGGACTAGCTCGCAATAGCGCCGCGGACGAGGGAGATCTGGGTTACTCTCAGCCCGAGCGAGCCTCGTCAACGGTTGACGGCAAAGGAGCCAGCACTGCAATGAGCGACGATCCGCGCGCCGACGTTGTTTCGCGTCAGTACGAGCGGTGGAGGTATCCGCAGCCCGTATTGGATCTCGACGAATGGTCCGTCGACAATTGGCAGTGGTTTGACCCGTTTCACGCGCACCGGGTTTTATGGCCCGACCGGGAATACAAGCCCGATATGGACATTCTGATCGCCGGCTGCGGCACCAACCAGGCGGCAATGTTCGCGTACACCAACCGTGACGCGAAAGTGGTGGCGGTCGATGTGAGCCAGCCGTCTTTGGATCATCAGCAGTATCTGAAGGACAAGCACGGGTTGTTCAACCTGGAGCTGCATCTACTTCCGATCGAAGAGCTGCCGTCGCTGGGTCAGGAATTCGACCTCGTGGTGTCGACCGGAGTCTTGATGGTCATGGCCGATCCGCTCGTCGGCATGAAAGCGATCGGTAGCTGCCTGCGGCCCCACGGCGTCGCGGCCATCATGCTATATGCGAAATACGGCCGGCTCGGAGTTGAGATGTTGCAATCGGCCTTTCGCGACATGGGGCTGCGCCAAGATGATGCCTCGGTCCAAATAGTCAAAGAGGCGATTTCGGTGCTGTCGCCGGATCATCCCATCCAGAGCTATCTGAGAATATCCGGCTCGGAGGATTTGCAGTTCGACACCGGCCTCGTGGACACATTCCTGCACGGCCGCGACCGTAATTACACCGTTGACCAGACTATTGATCTGGTCACCTCGGCCGGACTGGAGTTTCAGGGCTGGCTGCTCAAGGCGCCGTATTACCCACACGAAATGTTTTCGCCGCCGAGCGGATTCTATCCGGCCGTCGATGCGCTGCCGGAGGCGAAGATCTGGTCGGTGATGGAACGTGTCCAGAGCGTGAACGCCTGCCATTTTTTCATGGCCTGTCGTCCGGAACGGCCGAAAGAGAGCTACGTGATTGACTTTTCGGCGGAGGGCTCCGTCGATTATGTTCCGATTTATCGCATGCGTTGCGGTTTTAACGGTTCGGCGATTTTCCGGCCCGATTGGAGCTTGGGCCTCAACGCCGCTCAGTTGCCCTTTGTACAACACATCGATGGCAGCAGCACGATCGGCGAGATCGCGCAGCGGGTGGCGGAAACCGGGATGCGCCGAGGGGATTCGGCTGAGCTGGAAAGGTTCGGCCGCAAGCTGTTTCAGTCGCTGTGGCGTCTCGATTTTCTGGCCATGGGTCTGAACCCGGATCAGGCGGTTAAGGCCCGTGCCAAACGGAAAACCACATGAGGCCTTGATCAAACAGTCGACAGCAAGGGAGCAACGCTGAAGTGACCGAGGACCCGCGCGCTGATGTCGTCACCCGCCAGTACGAGCGGTGGAAGTATCCCTTGCCCATTCAGGACCTCGAGGGATGGGTCCTGGACAACTGGGAGTGGTTCGACCCGTTGCATGCTCACCGCGTCTTGTGGCCGGACCGGGAGTACAAGCCCGACCTCGATATCCTGATCGCCGGTTGCGGCACCAACCAGGCGGCGATTTTCGCCTACACGAACCCCACCGCCAGGGTGGTCGCCATCGACATCAGCCAGCCTTCGCTGGACCATCAGCAATATCTGAAAGACAAGCACGGGCTGTGGAACCTGGACTTGCGTCTGCTGCCCATCGAGGAGGCGTCGTCGCTGGGAAGCGAGTTCGATCTCATCGTGTCGACCGGCGTTTTGCATCACCTGGCAGATCCGAACGCGGGCATGAAGTCGCTCGCGGGCTGCCTGGCGCAGGACGGCGCGCTGGGAGTCATGCTTTACGCACGCTATGGCCGACTGGGTGTCGAGATGCTGGAATCCGTCTTTCGCGAGATGCAACTGCGTCAAGACGACGCCGGGGTCCAGATAGTCAAAGAGACGATGGCGGTGCTGCCCCCGGAGCATCCCGTGCAGAGCTATTTGCGAATAGCGCGGGATTTGCAGGCTTCCGACGCCGGGCTGGTGGACACGTTCCTGCACGGGCGGCAGCGCAGCTACACCATCGAAGAGTGCATCGAGCTGGTCAGTTCGTCCGGGCTCGAATTTCAGGGACTGCTCCTCAAGGCGCCGTACTACGCACATGAGATGTTCACCCCGTCGAACGCGTTCTACCGTGCCGTAAACGAGTTGCCCGAGCACAAGGTGTGGTCGGTGATGGAGCGAATCCACTCAATGAACGGCTGCCATTTTTTCATCGCCTGCCGCCCCGATCGGCCGAAAGAGTCCTACACCATTGATTTTTCGACCGACGCCGCTCTTGACTACATTCCGATGATGCGCATGCGGTGTGGTTTGAACGGTAACGAGCTGTTCCGGTCGGATTGGAGCATGCCTCTGAGCGCCGCCCAGCTGCCCTTTGTGCAGGCCGTCGACGGTCGTCGCACGATTCGCGAGATCGCCGAGCGCGCGGCGCAGATGGAGTCGCGACGAGCGCCCGCTTCCGAGGTCGAGAAGTTCGCGCGCAAGCTGTTTCAGTCGCTGTGGCGTCTTGATTTCCTCGCCATGGGCCTGGAGCGAGTTCGCAACCAATAGTCTCGCTCGCGCCGTTGCCGGCGTTCGCCGTCGCCGCGCTAGGCCCGATTGCGCGGCTCCTTGCTCGCGCCGTTGCCGGCGCTCGCCGTCGCCGCGCTAGGCAAACGCTGTGTCGAGGATCTCCTGCTGCTCCACGGCGTGCACCTTCGACGACCCCGACGACGGCGCCGACATCGCCCGGCGCGAGATGCGCTTGAGCCCGGTCAGCTTGTCCGGCAACAACTCCGGCAGCTCCAGCCCGAATCGCGGCCAGGCACCCTGGTTGGCGGGTTCCTCCTGCACCCAGAAGAACTCGCCGACGTTCGGGTAGCGGTCCAGCGTCTCGCCCAGCCGGCGCTTCGGCAGCGGGGCGAGCTGCTCGATGCGCACGATGGCGACGTCCTCGCGGTTTTCCTTGGCCTTGCGCGCCGCCAGCTCGTAGTAGATCTTGCCGCTAGTCAGCAGGACCCGGCGGACCTTGCTCCGGTCGCCGGTGCCCTCCTCGTAGGTGGGCTCCTCGAGCACCGAGCGGAACTTGATCTCGGTGAAGTCCCGGATGTCGCTGACCGCGGCCTTGTTGCGCAACATCGACTTCGGCGTGAACACGATCAGCGGGCGCTGGATGCCGTCAAGCGCGTGCCGGCGCAACAGGTGGAAGTAGTTCGATGGCGTCGACGGGACGGCGATCGTCATCGATCCCTCCGCCCACAGCTGCAGGAAGCGTTCGATGCGCGCCGAGGTGTGGTCGGGGCCCTGCCCCTCATGGCCGTGCGGCAGCAGCAGCACCACGTTGGACAGCTGGCCCCACTTGGCCTCACCCGAGCTGATGAACTCGTCGATGATCGATTGCGCGCCGTTGACGAAGTCGCCGAACTGCGCCTCCCACAGCACCAGGGCGTCCGGGTTGCCCACGGTGTAGCCGTACTCGAAGCCGACGGCGGCGTACTCCGACAGCGGTGAGTCGTAGACCAGGAACTTGCCCCCGGTCGGCGTGCCGTTGGCGTTGGTCGCCAGCAGTTGCAGTGGCGTGAACTCTTCGCCGGTGTGGCGGTCGATGATCACCGAGTGCCGCTGGGAGAAGGTGCCGCGCCTGGTGTCCTGCCCGGAAAGCCGCACCAGCTTGCCCTCGGCGACCAGCGAACCCAGTGCCAACAGCTCGCCGAAGGCCCAGTCGATCTTGCCCTCGTAGGCCATCTCCCGGCGCCTTTCCAGCACCGGCTGCACGCGCGGGTGCGGGGTGAAACCCTCGGGCAGGGCCAGGAACGCGTCGCCGATGCGGGCCAGCAGCGACTTGTCGACCGCGGTGGCCAGGCCCGCGGGCACCGGTTGGTCGGCCTCGACCGATTCGCTGGGCTGCACGCCGTGCTTCTCGAGTTCACGGACCTCGTTGAACACCCGCTCCAGCTGGCCCTGGTAGTCGCGCAGCGCGTCCTCCGCTTCCTTCAGTGAGATGTCGCCGCGGCCGATGAGGGCCTCGGTGTAGCTCTTGCGCGCGCCGCGCTTGGTGTCGACGACGTCGTACATGGACGGATTCGTCATCGAGGGGTCGTCGCCCTCGTTGTGCCCGCGCCGCCGGTAGCAGAGCATGTCGATGACGACGTCCTTCTTGAACTCCTGCCGGAAGTCCACGGCCAGCTTCGCCACCCACACACAGGCTTCTGGGTCGTCGCCGTTGACGTGGAAGATCGGCGCGCCGACCATCTTGGCGACGTCCGTGCAGTATTCGCTGGACCGGGAATACTCCGGCGCCGTGGTGAACCCGATCTGGTTGTTGACGATGATGTGGATGGTGCCGCCGACGCGGTAGCCGGGAAGGTTCGCCAGGTTCAGCGTCTCGGCGACCACGCCCTGCCCGGCGAAGGCGGCGTCACCGTGCAGCATCATCGGAACCACCGAGAAGGCCTTCTCGCCGCCGTGGTCCCCTCGGTCCTCAGACCCCCTGTTCAGCAGGTCCTGCTTGGCCCGGACCAGGCCCTCCAGCACCGGGTCCACGGCCTCGAGGTGCGACGGGTTCGCTGTCAGCGACACCTGAATGTCGTTGTCGCCGAACATCTGCAGGTACACGCCGGTAGCACCGAGGTGGTACTTGACGTCGCCGGACCCGTGCGCCTGGGAGGGGTTGAGGTTGCCCTCGAACTCACTGAAGATCTGCGAGTAGGGCTTGCCCACGATGTTGGCCAGCACGTTGAGCCGGCCGCGGTGCGGCATCCCGATGACCACTTCGTCGAGGCCGTGCTCGGCGCACTGGTCGATCGCCGCGTCCATCATGGGAATCACGCTTTCGGCGCCTTCCAGCGAAAAGCGTTTCTGCCCAACATATTTGGTCTGCAGGAACGTTTCGAACGCTTCTGCGGCGTTGAGCCGGCTCAGGATGTATTTCTGCTCGGCCACGGTCGGTTTGGCGTGCTTGGTCTCGACCCGCTCCTGTAGCCACTGCTGCTGCTCGGGCTCGAGGATGTGGGTGTACTCCACGCCGACGTGGCGGCAGTAGGCGTCGCGCAGCAGGCCCAGCACGTCGCGCAGCTTCTTGTACTCGCAGCCGGCGAAGCCGTTGACCTTGAACACGCGGTCGAGGTCCCACAGCGTCAGCCCGTGGGTGAGCACCTCGAGGTCGGGGTGGCTGCGGAACCGGTTTCCGTCCATGCGCAGCGGGTCGGTGTCCGCCATCAGGTGGCCGCGGTTGCGGTAGGCCGCGATGAGCTCCATGACCCGGGCGTTCTTGTCGACGATCGAGTCGGGGTTGTCCGTGCTCCAGCGAACCGGCAGATACGGATTGCCGAGTTCGCGGAAGATCTCGTCCCAGAAGTCGTCGGACAGCAGCATCTCGTGGATCGCGCGCAGGAAATCGCCGGATTCCGCGCCCTGGATGATGCGGTGGTCGTAGGTCGAGGTCAAGGTGATCAGTTTGCCGATCCCGAGTTCGGCGATGCGCTCCTCGCTTGCGCCCTGGAACTCGGCGGGGTACTCCATCGCGCCGACGCCGATGATGGCGCCCTGGCCGGCCATCAGTCGCGGCACCGAGTGCACCGTACCGATGGTGCCGGGGTTAGTCAGCGAAATCGTCACGCCCGCAAAATCTTCCGCGGTCAGCTTGCCGTCACGGGCCCGACGGACGATGTCTTCGTACGCGGTGACGAACTGCGCGAAGCGCAATTCCTCGCAACGCTTGATGCCGGCCACCACCAGCGAACGCTTGCCGTCTTTGCCCTGCAGGTCGATCGCCAGGCCGAGGTTCGTGTGGGCGGGCGTGACCACGGTCGGCTTGCCGTCGACCTCGGCGTAGTGCCGGTTCATATTCGGGTACTTCTTGACGGCCTGGACCAGCGTATAGCCCAGCAGATGGGTGAAGGAGATCTTGCCGCCGCGGTTTCGCTTGAGCTGGTTGTTGATGACGATGCGGTTGTCGATCAGCAGCTTCGCGGGAATGGCGCGGACGCTGGTAGCCGTCGGCACGTCCAGCGACGCCGACATGTTCTTGACGACGGCCGCGGCGGCGCCGCGCAGCACCTGCAACTCGTCGCCGTCGGCGGGCGGGGGAGTGGGCGCTTTGGGCTGCTTGGCGGGTTCGGCCGCGGCGGCGGGCGGCTCGGCCGCCGTGGGCGGCTCGGCCGGTGCGGGCGTTGCGGGCCGGACGGGCGCGGCGGGCGCCGCGGATTGGCCGTCGGGCGCCGGAGTGCTGGACGCTGTTTCGGTGGTCGCCTCGGGGTTGTAGTCGACCAGGAACTCGTGCCAGCTCGGATCGACCGAGGAGGGGTCGTCGCGGAACTTGCGGTACATCTCTTCGACAAGCCATTCGTTTTGCCCGAATGGCGAACTGATGTTGCTCACGGCCGCTGTTCGCCTCGATCCTTTTGCCCTGCAGGCCCGATCAACCCTCTGGCGCGGCGCCTGCGCCCTTCGTCACGTTTCCGCCCATAAAGGCTAACCTCTCCCCGGGAGTTCGCGAGCCTGACCGGGTCAGGCGGCCGGTTGCTAGCCGGGTTCGTGGACCGGCGGCAACAGGCGCAGCATGCCGGGCCAGCGCGTCGGCGGGGTGCCGAATGCCTCCCGGGCGTTGCGGACGATCTTTTTGCCCGCCATCCGGTTGCCCGCGCCGCCGACCACGGCACCGAGGCCGACCGGCAGCATCTTGCCGAACATCATTGCGCCGCGTCGCACTGTGTAGCGCTTGACGACGAACCTGAGCATCCGGGTGTTGAACCGCGCCAGCGTCGGCAGGGGCAGCGAGGCCATGCCTTCGGCCAGCCAGCCGCCGTTGGTGCGGGCCGGGCCGATCAGTTCGCCGAGGGCACGCCGGCTGTCGTCGCCGACCAGGATGGCGAGCACCAGCGCGCGGCGCCGTTCGCGGTGGTCGACGGGCACGTTGTAGACCACGGCCTTCGCCAGCACGAACAACGCCGTTGCCTCGACGAAGAAGACGATCTCCCCGGCGCCGGCGGACAACGCCGTCAGTGTCCCCACACCGGGGAACGTCGCGGCCGAACCGACCGCGGCGCCGCTGGCCGTCAGTGCGGCCAGATAGCGCTTTTCCAGCTTGGCGTCGATCTCGGCCGGGCTGGCCCCCGGGTGAGCCTGCCGGAGCCGCGCCACGTAGGCCTCGGCGGCGGGCCCGTTTATCCGCGAGCTGCGCTCGATGACCTGGGCCAGTGACCGCGTGGATGCCCTGGGCCGGCCACCCGTGGTGGTCGGCCCCTGTTCCGGTCTGGACATGTCCTTGTTACGTCGGGCCCGCATGCTTGGTTCTCCTGGCCTCTCCTGCCGAATGGCGTCTCTTCAGGCTAACGCGCCCGCGCGCCCAACCGCGTCACCCGGAATAATGCAGGCTGGAAAAGTGCCGGATACAGGCGTGTGACGTTCGTCGAGAGCGGAAACGAGGTGGGGAGATGGCCAGGGCGGCGCCCAGGTCGTCGGGGGGGACCCGGCGCACGATGGCGTCGGACTCGCGGCCGTCCCCAAGCCCGTGGAACGCCCTCTGGGCGATGATGATCGGCTTCTTCATGATCATCGTCGACTCGACCATCGTCACGATCGCCAACCCGACCATCAAGGCCGACCTGCACACCGGGTACGACGTCGTGATCTGGGTGACCAGCGCCTACCTACTGGGGTATGCGGTGGTGTTGCTGGTGGCCGGGCGGCTCGGTGACCGGTTCGGCCCCAAGAACCTGTACCTGATCGGCCTCACAGTGTTCACCGCCGCCTCGTTGTGGTGCGGGTTTTCGGGCGGCGCCGCGATGCTGATCGCGGCCCGGGTGGTGCAAGGCGTGGGCGCCGGGCTGCTCACCCCGCAGACGCTGACCGTGATCACCCGGATCTTCCCGGCGGATCGGCGCGGCGTCGCGGCGAGCGTGTGGGGAGCCACGGCCGGCGCCGCCAGCCTGGTGGGACCGCTGGTCGGCGGGGCGCTGGTGGGCGGGCTGGGCTGGCAATGGATCTTCTTCGTCAACATCCCCGTCGGCATCGTCGGGCTGGTGCTGGCTTGGTGGCTGGTTCCGGAGCTTCCCCGTCAGGCGCACCCGTTCGACCTGCCCGGAGTCGCGCTGTCCGGGGTGGGCATGTTTCTGATCGTCTTCGGGCTGCAGCAGGGGGCGGCCGCGCACTGGCGGCCGTGGATCTGGGCGCTGATCGTTGCCGGCGTGGGTTTCATGTCGATGTTCGTCTGGTGGCAGTCGCTGAACCCGCGCGCGCCGCTCATTCCGCTGGCGATCTTCCGGGACCGCGACTTCAGCGTCTGCAACGTCGGGGTGGCCGTGATCGCGTTCGCCGGGACGGCGGCGATGGTGCCGCTGCCCTTCTACGCACAGGCCGTGTGCGGCCTCTCGCCGATACGCACGGCGTTGTTGATGGCGCCGATGGCGGCCGCCAACGGTATCTTCGCGCCGCTGGCCGGCAAGATCGTCGACAGATACCGTCCTGGGCCCGTCCTGGGGTTCGGCTTTTCGGTGCAGGCGATAGCGCTGACGTGGCTCGCGTTCGAGATGTCGCCCGAGACGCCGATCTGGCGGCTGGCCCTGCCGTTGTTCGCCGCCGGTCTCGGGATGGCTTTCGTGTGGTCGCCGCTGACGGCTACCGCGACCCGAGACCTGCCGCCGCAGCTGGCCGGGGCGGGCTCTGCGGTGTTCAACTCGATCCGGCTGATCGGCGCGGTGCTCGGCAGCGCGGGGATGGCGGCGTTCATGACGTCGCGGATCGGTGCCGAGATGCCAGGGACCGGCGGGTCCGGCGGCGAGGGCGGTGACGTGGTGCGACTGCCGTCGTTCGTGCGCGAGCCGTTCGCGGCCGCGATGTCGCAGTCGGTGCTTCTGCCGGCGTTCGTCGCGCTGTTCGGGATTATCGCCGCGCTGTTCCTGATCGGGTTTGCCGCTACCGGCCAGGACGGCAAGAGCGGGGGTCGGTTTGCGCACGACGACGGCGAGTCCGTCGATCATGAGGATGACGATGACGAGTACGTCGAACTGATCCTTGTCCGCGAGCCGGACGTCAAGCCAGCTCCGCACGCCGCGTGGGCCCGCGACCGCGCCGAATCGTGGGACAGCCTGCTCAACTTCGCCCACAACGGCTCACGTGCGGGCGGTGCGCACACGGGGCGCGAGCGGCGATTCGGTTCGATAGCGCCCGGAGGCGCCGCGGTGCCGACCCACCGCGCGCCCGACCAATAGGCGACTTGATTCTTGCTAGCGCCGGCGATAGCGCGCATGACAATCGTCGTGTGGTCGCGTCACAGGACTGACATTTCTGATGTGACTTCTGATGGCCCGCGGGCCGAACTCGACTCCGTCAGAGCCAGGAAAGCGCCCAAGTCGATCAGGCCGTCGGGCGTGGTGGGAAGGTATTCGGTCAGCAACGGTGAGCGCACGATCACCGCCGCGTACTGCGCCCGGCTGACCGCGACGTTGAGCCGATTCCTGTTGAGCAGGAACGACATTCCGCGTGGCACCATGTCGGCCGACGAAGCCGTCATCGAGATGAAGACCACCGGGGCCTGCCCGCCCTGGAACTTGTCGACCGTTCCCACCCGCACTCCGCCAAGTCCTTGCGAGCTCAACCGCTGACGCACCAGCGCCACCTGGGCGTTGTAGGGCGCGAGCACCAGCACGTCGGAGCCGGCCAGCGGTTTGGTGCCGCGTTCGTCGGTCCACGACGTGCCGAGCAGCCGCGCGATCTCGGCGGCGATCGCGTCGGCCTCTTCCGGACTCTCCGTCGAATTAGCTTGGTGCACAACGGGAAGCACGCGCACGCCGGGGCGCCAACCGTCGAGCCGCCGCGCTGCTGCGCACGTGTGGGCGTCCAGCCTGCCGTCGTAGGACAGCGCGGAGACCGCCGTGCAGACCGCGGGATGCATTCGGTACGAGCGATCCAGGAAGTATCCGCGCTGGTCGGGCAGGGTGCACCGGCCATCCACCAGCCAATCCAGCGCGGACGTGTCGACCGGTTCCGGATGGGTTCCCTGGCTGACCTGGGGCAGTTGCCGCGGATCGCCGAGCAGCATGAGGTTGGCCGCCGCCGGTGCCACGGCGATGGTGTTGGCCAGACAGAACTGGCCGGCTTCGTCGATCACCAGCAGGTCCAGGCTGCCCTTTGGTACTCGGTTAGCGTTGGCGAAATCCCATGCCGTGCCGCCTATGACGCAGCCCGCGCCGTCGGCGATGAAGGCGGCGTACTGGCCGCCGTCGATCTGCTGCCAGCGCGTTGAGTCGCGGTCGTAGCGCTTCTTCGCGACCCGCTCCGGTTCCAGGCCGGCGTCGATCACGCAGTCCAACAGGTTCTCCACCGTGGCGTGTGACTGCGCCACCACGCCGACGCGCCAGCCGTGGCCGGTGACGAGTCGGCGGATCACCTGGGCGGCGGTGTGCGTCTTGCCGGTACCCGGCGGCCCGTGCACCGCCAGGTACGACGAGTCCAGGTCCAGTGCGGCGGCGGTGATGTCGGCGACAACGTCGGCGCTGCGCGGCAGGGGGTTGCCGCTGCGAGTGCGGGGCGCGCGGCGCAGGAGGATGTCCAGCACGGCGCAGGCCGGCAGTCGCGGCAACCCGTCGGTCACGGCGGCAGCGGTGGACTCGATGGACGCCCTCAACGCGGCGGTGGGAACCGGCGGGCCGGGCGTGAGCGCGAACGGCAGCTGCCGAAACATGTTGCCGCCCGCGCTGACCCGTTCACGGATGACCACCTCGCTGGGCACGGTCGGATCATCAACCTCGACAACTTCGGCGCGGCCGGCGGCTCGCCGATCGGGATTGTCGGTCATGCCCGGCGGGGCGGGGGGCTCGTAGAGTGCAAAGACGTCGGCCACCAGGGCGCCGCGTGCGAGCTGCCCCCGGAGGCGCACTCGTCGCTGGGGCTTACGGGCGCGAGCAGGAGTGTGCCAGTCGACGCTGACCGACGCGGCCTCGGCGAGGAAAACATCCGTGTCGTCGGCCCATTCGTCGACCGGGAAGTTCAGCCGGTCGAAATGTGCCCACCAGAACGGTTTGTCCTCCCGCCGGTGGTAACCGCGCGCGGCGGCCAACAACGCCACCGCCGTCTGCTCCGGCGTGCGTTGGCCGATCCCCGCGTCGCCGGCGAATGTCGAAAGCGTCTTCGCCAGCCGGTCGCTGTCGTCGACGGTGTTGCCGTCCGTGACCGGTTGGGCGCCAACGGGTACGACGCCGGATTCGTAGGCGCGCAGCATCAGCCAGTTGCGCAACTCCCGCGTCGACCGGCAGTCGTAGTGGTTGTAGTCCTCGATCTCCTTCAGCACCGACGCCGCCTCGTCGAAGTGGCCGGCATCCCGCAGTTCGCAGTGCCGCGCATAGGAGGTGATCGATTCGGTGGCGGTCGTGACGTCGCCGGTGCGCAGCTGTGCGCCCATGTACAGCGGTTCCAGCGCCTTGAGGCTGAATGAGTCTGCGCCGACACGAATGCTCTTGCGCGCCAAGGGATACAGGTCGACGAGCGTTCCGCTGCGCAGCAGCTCGTCGACCGCGTCCTCGCCGACCCCGTACCGCCCCGCGAGCTTCAACAGCGCGGTCTTCTCGTACGGCGCGTAATGGTAGATATGCATGTTGGGACGGCGCCTGCGGCGCTTGGCCACCATGGCAAGGAAATCGGTGAGTGCCTTGCGTTCCTCCATCCGGTTGTGCGCCCACAGCGGGTGGAAGTTCCCGCCGGCTTCCAGGACGCCGAACAGATATTCCAGTCCCCAGTCGTGGCCGTCGGCCGTCCACAACGGATCGCCCTCGAAGTCGAAGAACAGGTCACCGGGGTCCGGCTCGGGCAGCAGCGCCAGCGGCTGCGGGTCGACGATCTCGAACTGCGGCAGGCCGGTATCACGCTGACAGACCTGCAGTTTGGCCTGCGTGGTCAATGCGTTCAGCGCCGCGGACGTCAGGTCCGGCACGGGCCGGGTATTGTCGGCCAGTTCGGCGAGCGTCGTGATCCCGGCGCCGATCAGCTTGTCCCGCTGGCTCACTCGCATGCCGGCGACCATCAGCAGATCGTCAGTCGCCCGCACCTGCTCAATGCACAGGGAACAACGAAAACACGCGACCACCCGCTCGTCTTCCCAGCGCACCGGGACACCGGCAGCAAAGTGCTCGTCGAGCAGTCGCTCCAAAAGCGCGCGCTGGGAACGGTAAACCGGGATCAGGTCGGCGACGGAGTAGCGCACGACTGTGCCGTCACCCAGCTCCAACTCGGCCTCCGGCGCCACCGGGACACCCGAGCCGGCGAGCACGTCGGCGTAGGCCGCCAGCTGCAACAATGCGGTGACCTTGGGCGAGCGCGCCAGCTTGGTGTCGGTGACGCGGTAGCGCTCGCCGTCTAGCACGAGGAAGTCGGCGAACCCGACGAAGCGGCCATCGAACATGGCGGCCTGATAGATCACGGGCGCGCGGTTGGCGATGGCGCGCCGCGTCGCCTCGTCGGCCGCCGTCAGCCCGGCTTCTGTGTACGCCGGACGGCCAATGACCGCGACCGAACCCCCGAAATCGTCGCGCAGTTGGCTGAGGCGGCGGTGCTCGTGCTCCGTGCCGAGGGCGGCCGTTCGCGCGAGCAGCTCGTCCTCGGCGGAAACGGCTGGGCCCCACCCGAGTTTGGCGTCGAAATCCCTTAATAGCGCGTACTCGCACCGGGCCGCTGCGGCCAGGTCCGATGCGCTGTAGACGACGCTGTGGCCGGTGACGAACATGGCAGCAACACTAGGCGCGGGGTGCGACAAAAAACGCCGCCTTGCCGCCCGGAATGAGGCGCGTGCCCGTCGAGCGTTGCAGACCGCCGAGGCGGTAACTTTTGCGGGGTGATCACCGGGGCGTTCCTTGCAGAATCGGCGTCGGTGGTGGACAACAAGCTGTGCGTGTCGGGTGGCGTGCTGTCCGGATTCATGGTCGGGCCCGACCGGTTGGCGCAGTTCATGCTTGTCGTCCTGACGCAGGCGGAGACGGACTCCCCAGTTCGGGAGGTCCAAGTGGAGATCCGGCCTCCGACGGACGACGAATCGCTGACGCTCGAGTACGAACTGCCGGAAGCCGTCACCGGCGGCGAGATCGGGTTCGCCTTCTTCAGCATCGAGGTTCGGCTGCCGGTGAACGGCCGTTGGGTGCTGTTGGTGACGGGCGGACCCGGAGCGTTTTCGCTTCCGCTGGAGGTGAGCGGCTGACACCGGGGCGGAAGCTCGGCTCGACGGCGTGCTGATTACCCAGAGAAGGAGCGCGTGTCGAGCAGGATGTGCTGACTCTTCCATCCCATTCCCCGTCGAACGCTGTGCGCCACGGCCTGACCGGAGAGCGTCTGTCCGGCGGCTCGGCGCGCTTACGGGTTGGGTAGTTCGCCTCACCATGAGGCTTAGCGGGTCTTCGGTCCGTGTTGGGAACGAGTTGGTTGCTCCGGGGCGGTGACCTGTTACTTTCCCCGTTCCAACTAGATGGGGCGAGTTGACATCGATCCGATCAGAGTCACCGGGGGCGGGCCGGAAACTGGGTGGTCGCAGTAGGGTAAGCCGACCGTCGAGAAGGCTAGCGGGTGGGAGCGCGCAGATGTGGTCGGGTTGTGGTCCTTGGTTTACTGGACGAATATGGATTCGACACGAGTCGTCGCAAGATTAATCGGATTCAACAAATGGTGTGATTTCGACTAATGTTTAACTGTAGTTACGACGCGGTTCACGCAGGCGTGCTAACGGCCAATAGCCACGCGTTCCGACGATTCTATCCCCTTGTGCCCGAAGCGTTTCCGCGATCAGGAGGGGAAGAGAGCCGTGCCGCATCGCGCCCAAATTTGATCCATTCACGCTTGCGAAGTTCCGCTGAAAATGTCCACGGACCCGGGTAATGTACCGAAATTGTCGCGGGGTGTTTCGTGCAGCCAAGCCCTGCCGTTGTGAGCCGTTGTGATGTCCTACCGATGGGAGACCGCAGATGTCCTCGTTTGTGACCGCGTCACCTGATGTATTCGCCTCCGCGTCCCAGGATCTGAGCGGGATCGGGTCGGCACTCAGGTCGGCCAATTTTGCCGCCGCGCCGTCGACCACGTCCGTGACTGCCGCGGCCGCCGACGAGGTGTCGGCGGCCATCGCGGCGCTGTTCGGCGCCCATGGGCGCGACTACCAGGCGCTGAGCGCACAGGTGTCCAAGTTCCATGACCAGTTCGTGTCGGCGCTGAACGGCGGCGGGCTGATGTATGCGGCCACCGAGGCGGCCAACGCGTCGCCGTTGAAGACGGCGGCCGCGCACCCGGCGCAGGGCCTCCTGGGCCCGATCAACCAGACCACCGAGAAGTACCTGAACCGCCCGCTGATCGGCAACGGGACCAACGGTGCGCCCGGCACCGGGCAGCCGGGCGGGAACGGCGGGCTCTTGTACGGCAACGGCGGTAATGGGGGTTCGGGCGCCCCGGGCAAAGCAGGCGGCCGCGGCGGCAATGCCGGTCTAATCGGCAATGGCGGCCTGGGCGGGCCCGGCGGCGCCGGCACGACCGGCGCCAAAGGCGGCGCCGGCGGGACCGGCGGCCACGGCGGTGCCGGCGGCTGGCTGGGCGGCGTCGGCGGGACGGGCGGCGCCGGTGGTGCCGGCGGGACCGGGCTCACCGGCGCAGGCGGTGCGGGCGGCAAAGGCGGAGAGGGCGGTACCGGCCGGACGTACTTCTTGTTCGGCGGCGGCGACGGCGGCCCGGGTGGGGCCGGCGGGCTCGGCCTTACGGGCGGGACCGGCGGAGCCGGCGGCATGGGTGGCTTCGCCTACGGGTTGGGCAGCACGGGCGGCAACGGCGGTGTCGGCGGCAACGGCGGTGGCCCGTTGGGAATTCCCGGCGTCGGTGG
>NZ_JAFBAT010000021.1 GCF_019247615.1 Mycobacterium sp.
CGGGCGCATCGGCTCCAGCATCTCGAGCATGCCCGCGTCATCCACCGGGTGGCCCAACAGTGTCCAACCGATCATTTTCGGGATGTGGTAGTCGCCCACCGATACGGCATCGGCGTCACCGAGAGCCCGCTGCGCCGTCTCGGCGGCGGTCCACGCGCCCACTCCCGGCAATGAGGTCAACGCTTCGCGGGCCTGCGCCGCCGACCACTCAACCAATCGTTCCAGCGACGCCGCCCGCCGCGAGCAACTCACCACCGTCTGAGCGCGTCGGGGGTCGACGTTGGCGCGATGAAACTCCCAGGACGGGATGTTGCGCCACACCTCCGCCGGCGGCGGCACACGCATGCCGGCCGGAGCGGGGCCCGGCGCGGGCGTCCCATACTTATTCACCAGCAGCCGCCACGATCGAAACGCGTCGGCACCGGGCACCCGCTGCTCGATGATCGCGGGAATGAGGGCTTCCAACACCAGTCCCGTGCGGCCCAGCCGGAGGTCGGGAAGCCGCCGGTGGGCCGCCGCAACGGTCGGATGTCGCGGCGCGAAATCAGCGGCGTTGTCGTCGGCGCCCAGCAGCGCGGGCAGCATCTCGATGAACTCTCCGGCCCCGCCGCCCCACGCAATGCAGTGGGCGGCGTCGGGTGCCGCACGGCTGATCACGGCCGTGACGGGGCCGGAGGGCAGCAGGCTGGTCCGCCAGATGGTGCCGTCCCCGGACGCCCGGAAGCACGGATCCCGCGGGCCCCGGCGAAGCGGCGCCAACGTGTGCCCGAAGCCGGACGCCCCGGGAAACGCCACAGTGCGCGCACGCTTCACGAGGAGCTCCGACCTGACGAGCCCGATTGACCGTTCACCACCGGCCAAGACAATATTGCGATGTGATGACGCCGTTCGATGCCCCGCAGGCCGAGCTGGCGTGGATGTTCCTGCAATCCATCAGCGAAGACGGCGATCTGGATGAGGGCTTCACGTTGCTCAGCGACGACTTCACGTATTGGAGCCTTTACACGCGCACTTCTGTTGACAAGCAGATGCTGCGTCACGGGATCGAGCGACGCAAACGCGTTCTCGAGGTCACCATCGAGCTGCATCGGTGCATCAGCGAGGGAGACACGGTGGTGGTCGAGGCGAACGCCTGGGGAACGACCGCCGACGGCAGCACATACGACGGCCCGTTCGTGTGCATCTTCGAGACCCGCGGCGGGCTGATCGTCTCGGTGCGCGACTACAGCGACACCGAGGCGCTGGCGGCGGTGCTGCCGCGCGACTACCTACTGCGCTGAGACGCTGATCTCGGCCTTGTTCGGGTAGAAGGCGACGTGGCCGGCGATGGCCGCGACAGCGGGATAGGGCTGTTCATACGTCCAGATCACATCGTCGACCGTCTCGCCGGCCGACGTGGTCACGCTGTAGTAGCTGGCGTCACCTTTGAACGGGCAGTGTGTGCGGGTGTCGGTCCGGGTCAGCCGGTCCTGGACGACGTCCGCCATCGGAATGTATTGCACCGCAGGCAAAGTCGCTTCGAGCAATGACAAGGCGGCCTCGGTGTCGGCGACCAGGTCGCCCTTGACGCGCACCTGCACCCGACCAGCTGTCGGCTTAATGGTGATCGGGTGCCCGGCGCCCGGTTCTTTGACCTCCGGATGGCTCATGGTCCTTACCTCCTCAGACGAGACAGACCTTGCAACGTCATCCCCGGCTCAACACTTCCCGATTCCCGCCTAACGACAACCGGGCTATCGGCCTCGCTATTCGGCCCGCTATTCGGCCCGAGTGGCGGCGCTGTTCCCCGCGCGTTTCCTCGCGGTCTGCGCGCCCTTCAGCGCGGCCCAGAACCGAGCCGCCTCGCGAACGGACTCCTCCACCGGGCGCGGCTGCCATCCCAGCTCGCGGACTGCCTTGCCGTGATCGACCTCGGCTTCGGCGCGCATCATCCGCACCGATGCCAAGCTCAGTTCGGCATCTTTGCCGGTGATCCTTGCTCTCAGGCTGCCCAGCGCGCCCAGCGCATACAGCGTCGGCACGGAAATCGAGCGTCGCGGTGGCGGCACGCCGGCCTCCTCGGCGGCAATCCGCACGACGTCGGCCAGCGCGATCATCCGTTCCGATATCAGGTAGCGCTCGCCGACGCGGCCGCGCTCGGCGGCCAGAATCATTGCCCGGGCGGCATCCTCGACGCCGACCACTTCCAGCCGGATGCCGTCCATCAGGAACGGCAGCTTGCCGAACACCGCTCCGGCGATGAACGCACCATGCGGGGTGCGGCCCCAGTCGCCGCTGCCGTAAGTCGTTGAGACGCACATCGCGATCGCGGGCAGCCCGGCTTCGGCCACGTACCGCATTACCAGATCTTCGGCCTGAACCCGGGATTGGACGTAGGGGGTCGCCCCACGCGAGTCGACGCGGTCGTCCTCGGTCGCAACGTGCCCGCGTCGCCGGCCCACCGTGGCGTAGGTACTGGTGAAGATGAACCTGCGTAGATCGGGCTGGGCGACCGCAACATCAAGCACGTTGCGCAGGCCGTCCACGTTGGTGCGGAACAGGGGCGAGGGGTCGCGCAACCATGCGCGGGTGTCGACGACGCAGTAATAGACGTCGTCGACGCCGTCCATCGCCGCACGCAATACGGGGGTGTCGAACACGTCCCCGTGGAAGCGGGTGACGGGGAGGTCGTCGATGGCCCGGGTATTGGCGGTCGGGCGCACCATCGCCCGGACTTCTGCTGCGCCGTCGGCGACGAGCAGTCGGGTCACATGGGAACCCAGAAAACCGTTGGCGCCTATGACGAGCTTGGGGCCCAGCTTAGGTTGCGCGCTCACCGCGGATCTTCTTTCACTGGTTTCATTCCGGACCACCGTTCTCGAGCATCCAGCGCGCCGCGTTGTCGTCGAGGGTGCCGAGGGCCTGCGCCTTGCGGCACCATTTCAGGCCCGCCCGCAAGAAGCGCAGCGGGTTATAGATGTCTTCCTGCCGGCACCACAGGCCGTCACCGGCATAGGTGACGATCGAGATGTTCGTCGCGCTGATCACGGTGCCGTCACCCGGGTCTTTCATCGGGTTGTCCAGCTCGCAGATGATCCGCCCGGTCGGCTCGTCCACCACCGACCACAGCGTCGGGAAGGCGACCATGTGGCTGCCCGGAAAGGTCGTCATTGTTCGCTGAATCCAGTCGCGCACCTCGTCGCGCCCGCGCATGGTGCCGGCCGCGTGCTCGACGTACTCGACATCCGGCGTGTACTGGGCTACCCAGGCTTCCCAGTCCCGCGTCTCGGCCGCCCGCGCGACCGTCTCCTCGAACTTCTCGAAGGCGGCCGCCAGTTCGCTGCGGGAGAACTCAGGCGAGCTCACCGGGGCTTCCTGGCGCCGTTGCGGGTCATCGCCGGAGTGTAGCCTGGCGAACGTCGTCGGTTACCGACGAGGACTTACCGAGGAGGACAGCATGACCGGCACGCAGAAGGCGATCCTCGCGGGCGGCTGCTTCTGGGGAATGCAGGACCTGATCCGCAACCAGCCCGGCGTGATCTCGACCCGGGTCGGCTACACCGGCGGCGACGTCCCGCACGCGACCTACCGCAACCACGGCACGCATGCAGAGGCCATCGAAATCGTCTACGACCCAACGGTCACCGACTACCGCGCGCTGCTCGAGTTCTTCTTCCAGATCCACGATCCGACCACCAAGAACCGGCAGGGCAACGACCGGGGCCCCAGCTATCGTTCGGCCATTTTCTACCTCGACGACGAGCAGAAGCGCATCGCGCTGGACACCATCGCCGACGTCGATGCGTCGGGTCTATGGCCCGGCAAGGTCGTGACCGAGGTCAGCCCGGCCGGCGACTTCTGGGAGGCCGAGCCCGAGCACCAGGACTACTTGGAGCGTTTCCCCAACGGCTACACCTGCCACTACGTGCGGCCCGGCTGGAAACTGCCGCGCCGGGCCGCCGTCGACCGATAAGTCGGCGCGCTCAGCGCCGGTGGACCACAATCCGTCCGCCGTCTTTCGGCGTGAAGGCGACGCCCCGACCGTGCCACCGCTCCCCGGGTTCCGTCGTGGTCTCAATGCTGAAGTGGCGCAAGACTGTTCGCAGCACCACGTCCATCTCCATGTTGGCGAACGCGGCGCCCAGGCAACGCCGCGTGCCGCCACCGAACGGGATCCAGGCGAACGAGGATGGCTTGCCGTCGATGTAGCGCTTCGGGTCGAAGCGGTCCGGGTCGGGGAAGACGCTGGGATCGTTGTGGATCTGGGCGATGCTGACGATGATCGAGTCCCCGCGCGGGATTACCCATTCACCGAGTTGGAAGAGCGGTGGGTGAACGCGGCGAGCCGCGAAATCGATGACGGTCCGGGCTCGCTGGACCTCGAGAATCGTCGCCTGGCGCAGCTCGGACCCGCCATCAGCGGCACCGTCGACCTCGTCGACCAACGCGGCCAGCACCTCCGGGTGCCGGCTCAACCGTTCGAACGCCCAGCCCAGCGTGGAGGCGGTGGTTTCGTGTCCGGCGGCCAGCAGGGTGAGTAGCTCGTCGCCAATGTCCTTGCGGGACATCGCCGAACCATCCTCGTAGGTGCTGCGCAGCATGAGGGCGAGCACGTCGGTGCGCTCGGTGAAATTCGGGTCCGCCAGTTCGGCGTCGATCAGCCTGTCGACGATCGCGTCGTATTGGCGCCGCCACTGCGCCAACCGGCCCCATGGGGTGAACCGCCCATAATCGCGTTCGGGTTTCGGCAACGTTGCCAGGCGAGACCCCAGGGTGACCCATGGGGGGATCAGCCGGCGCAGCTCGTCGAGTTCGGCGCCCTCGGCCCCGAACACGGCTCGCAGGATGGCGTTGAGCGTGATGTGCATCATCGAGGGCAACGTCGCGAAAGGCCGGCCCTGTGGCCAGTTGGCGGTCTCTCGCAGCGTCTCCTCTTCGATGATGCGCTCGTAGTTCTTCATGCTCTTGCCGTGGAACGGCGGCGCCAACAGCCGTCGCCGACGGCGGTGATCGTCGCCGTCGAGCGCGAATACGGAGCCGGAGCCGAACAGCCGGCTCAGATTGGGCCGGATGTTGCCGAGTTCCTCGGGGCCGGTGGTGAAGATCTGCTTTGCCAACCGCCAGTCCCCGACGACCACCACGCGGCCGTAGATCGGAATGTTGACCGTGAACACGTTGCCGTGGCGTCGCGCCAGCCGCTGAATCATCCGCCGTCGGGAAGCCGCAAAGAACAAGCCCTGCAACATCTTCGGCATCCGGGTGGCCGGTGGCAGCCGGACGGTCGGTGTGGCGGTCACTACTTCGCTCATAGCGCTGATGCTCCCGTCTCTCCCCGCAGGGGGGTTGGTACCGCCGAGTACCAAGGCCTTGGCCGCTACGGTACTCTGTGGTACCAAGGCTGACAAGACGCCGTACGCACCAAGGGGGTCGCCCGCGTGACATCAGCGGTTGACGACGCGATACCCGCCGATCCCCCGGCAGCACCCGATCACTTTCGGCTGCGCCTGCTCGACGGTCTCGCCGCCGCCATCGGCGAGCGCGGCTACCGCGCCAGCACGGTCGCCGACGTCGTGCGCCACGCCCGCACCTCCAAGCGGACCTTCTACGACCAGTTCGACGGCAAGGAACACTGCTTCCTCGAGCTGCTGCGGGCCGACGTCGAGCGGCTCGGGGAACAGATCGCCGCGGCGGTCGATCCGGAAGCCGACTGGCACCGGCAGATTCGTCAGGCCGTCGAGGCCTATGTTGGGCATATCGAGTCCCGCCCGGCCATCACCCTGAGCTGGATTCGCGAGCTGCCGTCGCTCGGCGCGGTCGCTCGCCCCCTGCAGCGCCGCGGGCTGGAGTTGCTGTCCACCTTGCTGATCGACCTCAGCGCCAGCCCGGGGTTCCGGCGAGCCGATCTGCCTCCGTTGACCGAGCCGCTCGCCGTGATCCTCTTGGGTGGTCTGCGCGAACTGACGGCGCTGGCCGTCGAAGATGGCCGGCCCGTCCGCGACATCGTCGAGCCGGCCGTGGATGCGTCCATCGCGCTGCTGGGTCCGCGGCACTAGGGTGAATGCCCGACTCACCCAACTACGGAGGATCGCGATGCGGCTATCGACCCGGAATCAACTCACAGGAACGATCACCGAGGTCAATCTCGGCAGCGTGATGGCAATCGTGAAAGTGCAACTTGACGGCGGCGATCAGATCGTCACGTCATCGGTCACCAAGGACGCCGCACTCGAGCTCGGCCTGAAGGAGGGCCAGCCGGCGACGGTGTTCATCAAGTCCACCGAAGTCGCCATCGGCGTCGACTGACCCGCGGCCGCGACACCGAACACCGGCAGACGGCACGCGGGGGGAGTGTGCCTAGCTTCGGTCTCGACGAGACAAGCCCCGCGAAAAGCTTTGCAGTGCTTCAACTTTCTTCGCGAAGGACGGCGCGCAGCCGGTCGAGCACCAGGTCGGGTCGCTGTTCGACGATCCAGTGGCCGACGTCGTCGACCAACTCGACCTGAAAATCGCTGATCCGGTCGGCATATCCGTCCAGCATGTTCTTTTTGAATACCGGGTCTTTGGTTCCGCACAGCCAGCGGACCGGGACATTGACGCGCGCACCGTCTTTCGGCTCGTACTCGCCGCGCAACCAGGCGATCAGTTCCACGCTCAGAAACGTGCGGTACCAACGCGAAGCGGCCGCCGCATGCCCCGGTTGCCGCATGCACTCGACGTAGAACCGCACGGTGTGCTCGGGCACCAGGTAACCTCCACCGATCCACGATGCCAGCAATCGGTACAACCGAGCCCTTGGATCGCCGATCAGCCGCGGACCTATCACCGGCAGAAACAACGGAATCTGATACCAAAACCGCCACAGGTTGCGCATCAGCGCGAGGTCGGGCCGCAGCCACGGCGCCGCGGTGTTCATTCCTAGGAACCCGGTCACCTTCTCCGGGTGGCGCAGCATCATGATGAACGCAATCGGTCCGCCCCAGTCGTGGCCGGCGAGCGTGACCGTCGCGACACCCAGCCGGTCCAGGATGCCGGCCAGGTCGTCGGCCATGTCGTTCTTGCGGTAGTCCGAAGGCGGGGCCGAACTCCAGCCCGCGCCGCGCAGGTCGGGGCACAGCACCCGATAGCCGTCTGCGGCCAGCGGAGGGATCAATTCGTGCCACTGCCACCAATTTTGGGGGAAACCGTGGACCAGCATCACCGCTTGTCCGGTGGCGGGTCCCGAGTCCGCCACGTGGATCGTCACGCCGTTCCCTAACTCCACGTACCTGTGTTCCACGCCGTCGAGCGCGGGCATAGCAACCATGTGTTGAGAAGGTAGTCGATGCGCTACGCGAGGAACCGCTCGACGTACGGCGCGAAGCGTGTGCGCAGACCCTCCTCCGTCAGCCCGAACATCTCGCAGGACACTTCGACGTTTCCCAGGCGGCCCCGCCGGTGGCCCGCCAGGTAGTCGCCGATCGCCGTGCGTGCTTGTGCGGTGAACGGTTCGCCGGCCAAGGCGTACACCCGCTGGGCGACTCCGAGTTCGTCGGCCATGAAGTCGTCGAAGCGGATGTCG
>NZ_JAFBAT010000201.1 GCF_019247615.1 Mycobacterium sp.
GCCTGATGCTGCACGTCGCCGACACCGATGCCGCCCTGCTGAAGGCGCGCGACCACGGCGCCATCGTCCAGCGCGAGGTGTACGAAAGCTACGGCAGTCGCAACGCCACGATCATCGACCCGTTCGGGCATCGCTGGATGCTCAGCGGCCCCGCGGCCGCGCCGGTGGCCGGAATACGGCACGGCGACATCGGATACGTCTCCGTCCGCACCCCCGACGCCGATCGCGCGGCCGCATTCTACGACCACGTCCTGGGCTGGACGTACGATCCCGCTTCGCATCGGATCACGAATACCCAACTGCCGACTGGTATTTCGGCTCACGCCGCACCTCCCACCCTGTTCTGCTGTTACGCCGTCACCGACGTGCAGGCCGCCCGGGCGGCGATAGCGCAGGCCGGGGGCGTCCCGGGCGAGCCCCGTAACACCGACGACGGCGTCCTGCTCGACGCCACCGACCCGCAGGGCACGGCATTCGCGGTCTTCGAGCCGCCCGCCGGGAGAAGGCGCCCGGAGCTCAACGGTTCCGGGCCCGGCGAGCTGGCGTACGTCACCTACCAGGTTCCGGACTCCGCCGGCTTTCGGGACTTCTACGGGCGGGTGCTGGGCTGGACCTTCGAGCCCGGGCGGGTCGCCGACGGCTGGCAGGTGGTGGGGACCCACCCGATGGCCGGCGCCGCCGGCGGGACCGCCAACCCCATCACGGTGCCGATGTGGACCGTCTCGGACATTGATGCGGCCGTCGCGCGCGTGCGCCAGGCCGGTGGCCGCGTGCTGGCCGAGCCTGCGCGACAACCGTACGGGATCACCGCCGAATGCACCGACGACCAGGGGGCCCGCTTCTATCTCGGCCAGTTCTAGGCCTGCAGTTCTAGGCCTGCAGTTCTAGGTCTGAGCGTGGGACTCGGCGCCGGCGATCCGGATGGGTGCCCCGTCCAGCCACGCGACGACGGCCTCGACGGTGTCCTCGTAAAAGGCGCCAAGCATTTCGCGGGTGACATAGCCCAGATGGGGAGACAACGTCACATTCGGGAGCGCTCTCAACGGATGGTCGGGCGGGGGCGGTTCGATGTCGTAAACGTCCAGGCCCGCCCCGGCGATGCGCTCGTTCGCGAGCGCGTCGATCAACGCCGCTTCGTCCACGATCGGGCCCCGGGAGGTGTTGATCAGATAGGCATGCGGCCGCATCCGGGCCAGCTCAGGTTGCCCTACCAGGCCTCGGGTGCGTTCCGAGAGCACCACGTGAACGGAGACCACGTCGGCCTCCTCGAAGAGGGTCGCCTTGTCCACCCGCCGTGCGCCGGCCGCCGCCGCAGCCTCCTCGGTGAGATGCTGGCTCCACGCAATGACCTGCATGCCAAAGACTTTCGCGTATTCCGCCATTCGCTTGCCGGTCCTGCCGAGACCCACCAGCCCGAGCGTCTTGCCGGACAACGTCATACCGGTCGTGGTCTGCCATCCCCCGGCACGCATCCGCCGATGCTCCTCGGCCAGATTGCGCACCGTTGCGATCAGCAACCCCCACGTGAGTTCCGGTGTGGGGTCGCGCATTGCCCGGAAACGAGGACTCGCCAAGTCGGAGTGCGCCACGAGGACGCCGCACTTATGGGCCGCGGCCATGTCCAGGTTGGGCAGGCTCCGGCCGACGATGGTGATCAGTTTCAGGTTAGGCAACCGCTCGATGAGCGTTCGCGGCAACGGCATCCGCTCGCGCATCGTGCAAATGACATCGAAGGGCAGCAGCGCTTCCAGGGCCTCCACCTCGGACAGGTGCCGCTCGAAAACTCTTATTTCGCACCGGGTTTGCACTTCAGACCAGTCGGCGAGCTCGAGGGCCAGGCCGGCGTAATCGTCGAGCACCGCGACCTTGGGCATGACGATGTCAGCCCAGCACCTCGGCGATCGGAGCGGCGGCTGCGATCTTGGAGCGGACCTTCATGACCTTGCCGGGCATGCCGCCGCCGACCACACCGACCAGCACCCCGTCGCGCTCGTAGTAGGCGAGAAACTTTCGCCCGTCATCCTCGATGAGGTGGACGGTGTCGGTGGCCTCCGGCTCCCCCAGACACTGGATCTTGATGTCGTACTGGTCGCTCCAGAAATAGGGCACCACGACGGCCGGTGGCGCGTCCTTCCCGAGTATCGCGGGCACCATCACCCGCGCCTGGTCGGCGACGTTGCTCCAATGTTCCACGCGCGCTTGATGTCCCGTGGCATCGCGCCAGGAGGCGACGTCACCCAGCGCCCAGACGTTCGGTGCGCTGGTGCGTCCGGCCTCGTCGCAGATGACGCCTCTGTCAACATTGTCGACCTCGACGCCGCTGCCCTCGAGCCACTCGGTCGCCGGGCGTGATCCGATGCCGACCACGACGAGGTCGGCCCCGAGCTCGCTGCCGTCGGTCAACACCACGGTGTCGACATGTCCGTCGCCGCGCACTTCCGCAACCCCGACACCGAGGCGGACATCGACTCCTTCCTCGCGATGCAGCCGGGCCACCAGTTCGCCGATGCGCTCGCCGAGCACCACGGCGAGCGGCGTGGGCTGCGGCTCGACCAGCACCACGTCCATTCCGAGGCTGCGCAGGCTGGCCGCGACTTCGCAGCCGATGAAACCGGCACCGACGACGACCGCGCGCTGCGCGGCCGAGGCGTGCTCGCGCAACGCCATGCTTTCGTCGAACGAGCGCAGCACCCGAATGCCTTCGAGATCCGGGAACGCCGGGATGCGCCGCGGCACCAACCCGGTGGCGATGACGAGCTCGTCGTAACCCAGCACGGTTCCGTCGGCCAGCGTCACCGTCCGCGCGACCGTGTCGAGACCGGTGGCGGCGGCACCGAGCCGCAGGGTGATGTCCTGCTCGTCGTACCACTCGCGCGGTTTGAGGGCGACATGAGTGTTCGCGTCGTCGACCTCTTTGCGCAGCACCTCTTTGGACAGCGGCGGGCGATCGTAGGGTAGGTGCACCTCGTCGCTGACGATCGTGATCGGGCCGGCGTAGTCCGACCGCCGCAGTTGCTCGGCGGTGCGAGCGGCGGCCAATCCTCCGCCGACGATGAGGATGCCCTTTTCCGTCACGTGGTGTTCTTACCACGGTCGCCGGTCAGTACTTCAATGCGCCCTTGTCGACGGGGATCTGGGTGCCCGTCAGTGTGCCCGAGCCGTCGCCGGCCAACCAGACGACGACGTCGGAAACCTCGTCGGCGGCGATGAAACCCTTGTAGTGCAACGGCATTGGCGGGAAGCTGTGCACGTAGCGGGGATGCTTGGCGAAAATCTCCATCATCGCTTCGGGCTCGATCATCGGGGTTTCCACCGAATACGGGTGAATGGAGTTGACCCGGATGCCGTATTCGCCGAGTTCGATGGCCAGCGTGTTGGTCAGCGCGGTGAGCCCGTACTTGCTGGCCGCGTAATGACCGTTGCCCGGCGTCGCCTTCAGGCCCGCCGACGAGCTGACGACGATGATGGACCCACCGTTGCCGGCCGCGATCATCGGCGGAATCGTGGCGCGCAGCGTGCGCCACGTGCCGGTCAGGTTCACTCCGATCACGGTGTCCCACTGCTCGTCGGTGAGCTCCCAGACCCGGCCCCAGCCCAACACCCCGGCGTTGGCCACCAGGATGTCCAGCCGGCCGAACTGTTCGACACCGTCGGCCACCAGTTGCCGCACCCCGGCGTCGTCGCGGACGTCCCCCTCCCGGGCCAGCACCTTGCGGCCCTCCGCCTCGATGAGGCGGACGGTCTCGGCGAGGTCCGCCGGCGTGGCCGGGCTGTAAGTGAGTGTGTCGGACGCCGGCGCACAGATGTCAAGGGCAATGATGTCGGCGCCTTCCCGCGCCAGCCGCACGGCATGCGACCGCCCTTGCGCGCGGGCGGCGCCGGTAACGAACGCCACCCTTCCCTGCAGTGATCCGCCCTGTCCAGCCACGTCTGAAAGGCTAGCAGCGAAACTGGAACGTGTTCTAATCGGGCCGAGCGCTTCGAGGCTCAGATCTCGGCGATGATCTGCGCCCGCCGGGCGGCGTACTCCTGGTCGGTCAGCGCCCCGCTGGCACGCAGCGTCTCCAGCTCTTGGAGCCGCTGGGCTATCGACGGTTGCGGTGGCGTGGCGACCGGTGCCGGGCCACCCGATGCCGCCGGCGCCTGCTGTTCGGCCGCCCTGCGCACGACGGCCTGGATCTGCTGGCGCAGCACCGGATTGGACCTCAGGTCGCCGGCCTGGTTGAGCGGAACGTTGTGGGCCTTCAGGATCTGCAGGATCTCCATCAGCGGCCCGACCTGCCCGCTGAGGTCGTAGGTCCTGTTGTCCTCGGCCAGGGTGAACTGTGCCGGCACCAGCCCGTTGACCAAAGCGCTTCGCTCCCAGTCGATTCGGTACTCCTGGGTGGTGGGGTTGACCACGACCACGAGCTTGCGGGCGGTAAGATTGCCCAGCCGGGTGACGCTGGCGAGCACCCGATCTTGACTGTCGAACGGCACGATCCCTGGACCCGAGATGTGCAGGTTCACCTTCACCAGCGGCTGCTCGTTGATTCGAGTGCCCGTCTCGGTGAGCCCGGTGATCTGGGCCAGCCCCAGCACTCCATGCTGCTCGAGCTCGGCGTTCTTGGCCGACGACTTGGCCCCGTAGTTGGCCAGCGCGATCGCGACCACCACATCGAGCACGGTGATCAGCAGGCCGACGTAGAGCATCCACTGCAGCAGGTCGCCCATTCCGAGCGTGTAGTAGACGATCAGGAAGATCGGCCCGACCAGGCCGCCGCACAGCAGAACGATCAGCTGCGCCTTCAGATAGCGTGCCAACACCCGTTTCTCCTCGCCTTGCCGGGAAGTCGGTGTCAGATTAGCGGTCCACCGCACTACCGATCCCATATTCGACGGTGAGAAACGACGAGGCCCGGACCGCCGTAGCCGGCAGTCCGGGCCTTGCGCTGAGTCCCTACTTGATGATCTTGACGACCCGGCCGGCGCCGACGGTGCGGCCACCTTCCCGAATCGCGAACCGCAGCCCCTCGTCCATGGCGACGGGCTGGATCAGCTTCACCGAGATGTTGGTGTTGTCACCGGGCATCACCATTTCGGTGCCCTCCGGCAGCGTCACCACACCGGTCACGTCGGTGGTGCGGAAGTAGAACTGCGGACGGTAGTTGTTGAAGAACGGCGTGTGCCGGCCGCCCTCGTCCTTGGACAGGATGTAGACCTGGCCCTCGAACTCGGTGTGCGGCGTGGTGGTGCCGGGCTTGGTGACGACCTGGCCGCGCTCGACGTCCTCACGCTTGATACCGCGCAGCAGCAGCCCGACGTTGTCGCCGGCCTGGCCCTGGTCGAGCAGCTTGCGGAACATCTCCACACCGGTGACGGTCGTCTTGGTGCTGGTCGGCTTGATGCCGACGATCTCCACTTCCTCGTTCACGTTGATCACGCCGCGCTCCACCCGACCGGTGACCACGGTGCCGCGGCCGGTAATGGTGAAGACGTCCTCGACGGGCATCAGGAACGGCTTGTCGGTCTCGCGGACCGGGTCCGGAATCGACTCGTCGACGGCGTCCATCAGCTCCTCGACGGAGGAGACCCACTTGGCGTCGCCCTCGAGCGCCTTTAGCGCCGAGACCCGGATGACCGGGGCCTCCTCGTCGAACTCCTGGGCGGCCAGCAGCTCGCGGACCTCCAGCTCGACGAGCTCGAGCAGCTCCTCGTCGTCGACGGCGTCGGCCTTGTTCAGCGCGACCAGGATGTAGGGCACCCCGACCTGGCGGGCCAGCAGCACATGCTCGCGGGTCTGCGGCATCGGGCCGTCGGTCGCGGCGACCACCAGGATCGCGCCGTCCATCTGCGCCGCGCCGGTGATCATGTTCTTGATGTAGTCGGCGTGGCCGGGGGCGTCGACGTGGGCGTAGTGCCGCTTGTCGGTCTGATACTCCACGTGCGCGATGTTGATGGTGATGCCGCGCTGACGCTCCTCGGGCGCGTTGTCGATCTGGTCGAACGCCTTCGACTCGTTCAGGTCCGGAAACTTGTCATGCAGGACCTTGGTGATCGCCGCGGTCAGTGTGGTCTTGCCGTGGTCAACGTGACCGATGGTCCCGATGTTGACGTGGGGCTTGGTCCGCTGGAACTTCGCCTTCGCCACTGTTGTGTCCTCCGACTTGTTGGTGCTTTGTTAAGCAGTTTGGTTTCTTGAATTGTGCCGCGGTGTTAACCGGGTCAGGTTACTCCCCGTGGGAGCTCACTGGCCCGTCGCCTTCGCGATGATCTCCTTCGACACGTTCGCCGGTACTTCGGCGTACGAGTCGAACACCATGGAGTAGTTCGCTCGGCCTTGAGTCTTGGACCGCAGGTCGCCGACATAGCCGAACATCTCCGACAGCGGCACGTGCGCCTTGACGACGCGCGCACCCGCCCGCTCCTCCATGGCCTGGATCTGGCCACGGCGGGAGTTCAGGTCGCCGATCACATCGCCCATGTAGTCCTCGGGCGTGGTGACCTCGACGGCCATGATCGGTTCCAGGATCACCGGTTGGGCTTGGGCGGCAGCCTTTTTCAGCGCCTGCGAGCCGGCGATCTTGAACGCCATCTCGGACGAGTCGACCTCGTGGAAGGCGCCGTCGAGCAGGGTGACCTTCACGTTGACCAGGGGGTAGCCGGCCAGCACGCCGTACTGCATGGCGTCCTGCGCGCCGGCGTCCACCGAAGGGATGTACTCGCGCGGGACGCGGCCACCGGTGACCTTGTTCTCGAATTCGTAGGTGGCGCCGTCTTCCCCGGTGAAGGGCTCAAGCTTGATGATGACCTTGGCGAACTGGCCAGAGCCGCCGGTCTGCTTCTTGTGGGTGTACTCGACACTGTCCACCACGCGGCGGATCGTTTCCTTGTACGCCACCTGCGGCTTACCGACGTTGGCCTCGACCTTGAATTCCCGGCGCATGCGGTCCACCAGGATGTCCAGGTGCAGCTCCCCCATGCCGCCGATCACGGTCTGGCCGGTCTCGGAGTCCAGGTGCACCTTGAAGGTCGGGTCCTCCTCGGCCAGCTTCTGGATCGACAGGCTCAGCTTCTCCTGGTCGCTCTTGGTCTTCGGCTCGATGGCCACCTCGATCACCGGGTCGGGGAAGGTCATCGACTCCAGCACGACCTGCTGGTTGGGGTCGCTCAGGGTGTCACCGGTGGTGGTGTCCTTGAGCCCGATCACCGCGTAGATGTGACCCGCGCTGGCGCGCTCGACCGGGTTCTCCTTGTTGGAGTGCATCTGGAACAGCTTGCCCAGACGCTCCTTCTTGCCCTTGGTGGCGTTGATGACCTGGCTGCCCGACTCGACGGTGCCGGAGTACACCCGGATGTAGGTGAGCTTGCCGAAGAATGGGTGAGTCGCGATCTTGAACGCCAGCGCCGCGAAGGGCTCGTCGGTGGTGGCGTGTCGGACGACCTCCTCGTCCTCCTTGCCAGGCGGGTGCCCGATCGCCGGCGGAACGTCGAGCGGCGACGGCAGGTAGTCGACGACCGCGTCGAGCATGGGTTGCACACCCTTGTTCTTGAAGGCGCTGCCGCACAGCACCGGATAGATCTCGGAGGCGATCGTCAGCTTGCGGATCGCGGCCTTGATCTCCTCGACAGTGAGCTCCTCGCCGCCGAGATACTTCTCCAGCAGTTCCTCGTCGCTCTCGGCGACGGTCTCCAGCAGCTTGGTGCGGTATTCCTCGGCCTTCTCGGCGAGTTCGGCGGGGATCTCGATGGTGTCGTAGGTTTCGCCGAGCTTTGTCTCGCCCCGCCACACCTTGGCGTTCATCTCGACCAGGTCGACGACGCCCTCGAAGTCCCCCTCGGAGCCGACGGGGAGCTGGATCGGCACGGCGTTGGCGCCCAGCCGCTCCTCCATGGTGCGGACCGAGAAGTAGAAGTCGGCGCCGATCTTGTCCATCTTGTTGACGAAACAGATGCGCGGGACGTCATACTTGTCGGCCTGCCGCCACACCTGCTCGGACTGGGGTTCAACACCCTCTTTGCCGTCGAACACGGCGACCGCTCCGTCGAGCACACGCAGGTTGCGCTCCACCTCGACCGTGAAGTCGACGTGACCGGGCGTGTCGATGATGTTGAGCTGGTTGTCTTTCCAGAACGTCGTGGTGGCCGCGGAGGTGATGGTGATCCCGCGTTCCTGCTCCTGCTCCATCCAGTCCATGGTGGCGGCGCCGTCGTGGACCTCACCGATCTTGTAGTTGATACCGGTGTAGTACAGGATCCGCTCGGTGGTTGTGGTTTTGCCGGCATCGATGTGCGCCATGATGCCGAAGTTTCGGACCTTGCTCAGGTCGGTCAGCACGTCCTTCTGTGCCACAGAAGTCTTCCCACTTTCGATTGCTCAGTTAGCTGTCTCGTTTGCGTCCGGCACCAGCGCCGGAGCACTCACCAGCGATAGTGCGCGAATGCGCGGTTTGCCTCGGCCATCTTGTGGGTGTCCTCGCGCCGCTTGACGGAGGCTCCGAGGCCATTGCTGGCATCCAAGATCTCGTTTGCCAGCCGCTCGATCATGGTCTTCTCCCGGCGTTGCCGCGAGAAGCTGACAAGCCAGCGCAGCGCCAGCGTGGTGGACCGGTCGGGACGCACCTCGACGGGCACCTGATAGGTCGCACCACCGACGCGGCGGCTGCGGACCTCGAGGGCGGGCTTGACGTTGTCGAGAGCACGCTTGAGGGTGATTACGGGATCGGTGCCGGTCTTCTCGCGGGCATTCTCGAGCGCACCATACACAATGCGTTCGGCCAGGGATTTCTTCCCCTTGAGCAAGACCTTGTTCACCAGCTGGGTGACCAGCTGCGACCCGTACACCGGGTCGTTGACCAGCGGACGCTTGGGCGCGGGCCCCTTGCGCGGCATCAGCTCTTCTCCTTCTTGGCGCCGTAGCGGCTGCGAGCCTGCTTGCGGTTCTTGACGCCCTGGGTGTCGAGCGAACCCCGGATGATCTTGTACCGCACGCCGGGCAGGTCCTTCACTCGGCCACCGCGGACCAAAACCATCGAGTGCTCCTGCAGGTTGTGACCCTCGCCGGGAATGTAGGCGGTGACCTCGACCTGGCTCGTCAGCTTCACGCGCGCGACCTTACGAAGCGCCGAGTTCGGCTTCTTCGGGGTGGTGGTGTACACGCGGGTGCATACGCCACGGCGCTGCGGGCTGCCCTTGAGAGCCGCCGTCTTGACCTTTGCGATCTTGTCCCGGCGACCCTTGCGGACCAGCTGCTGAATGGTTGGCATCTACCGGCTTCCTGTGTTGGCGTGAGCGTCTTGGTGTCTCTGTACTGCAGTTTTGCCCAGCCTTGGAATAGTGTCCGTACCCCGCGGCCGGGAGTGTCGCATTCGCTGAGCAACCGCTTGATCGGTTGCGTCGTGGACATGCGAATTAGCCCGGCATCCGCTTCCTTACGTCAGGCGCCGTAAGCCGCCAGGCACGAGCTACCACAATACCCGGCGCCAGTCTCGCAGGTCAAAAGCGGCGGCAGGCCTCTACTTCGGTGCGGCACTGTCGCGCGGGGCGCGCCTCTCCTGTGCCTCCAAACCCCGGGCCAGCCGCAGCACCATGTCGGAGAACAGCGCGTCGGTATCGATGTCGTCCATGACACCGGTCATCTCCAGCAACACGAAGCCGTGCATCGCGGACCAGAATTCGATCGCCGCATGGAAGGCCTCGTCGCGGCCGAGACCGTAGGAGGACAACACCTCGATCACGGGCGCGGCGGCGTTGCGGGTCGCCGCGGCGTACTCGGGGTCGTCACCCCCCAGCGGCATCCGGGTGAAGGCCGAGTATCGACCGGGGTGATGGTGCGCGTAGCTGCGGTAGGCGCCGGCCATGACCAGCACGGCGTCGTCGCGCGCGCGACCCTCCCCGACCCTGTTCAGCATCGTGATGATGTCGTCGATGACCCGGATCCGCACCGCGCGGCGCAGATCCTCCAGGCTGTCCACGTGGTTGTACAGCGAAGGTCCCTTGGTTCCCAGCTGGGTAGCCAACGCGTTGATGGTCAGCGAGTCCCACCCCTCCCGGTCCAGGAAAGTCAGGGCGCCGTCGACGATGCCTTCACGGCTGAGCTTGGCCGGACGGGAGCCGGACCTGCCCGCGCGCTGCCGCGCAGCCGCCGACGGCGATTCGGGAGCTGCCATCGCGGACCGTCCTTCGATTACTGCTGCGGTAGTTAACTAATGACTCTAGTCGAGGCGCAAGCGTCAAGCGTTACTGCGGTAACCGCTGCTCACAGCGTTAGCGTCATGCGATCAGACAGCTAACAGCTCGTTTCATAGTCTGACGATCGGCAACCATCCGGTTCTGGACGACGCCCATTCGTACCGATGTTTGACGCTTCCACGGAACCGATCTACGTTTGGTGTAGCTCGTTTCATTGATCCGTTCGACCATCTCGCGCGTTCTGCGCATGTCGACGACGCCCAGCCCTCTCGGGAGAGGGCGCCCTGTGAGCGGGGATCGGGAGATTCCAGATTCCGATTCCGATGTCTCCTGCTCACGAATGGTCTGTAACTCTCGCTGTCCAATACTGGTAATCCGCTGCAGCATCGCGCCGCCTCAAACACGGGCTGGGCGAACACGATCGACCGCACGGCTCGCACTGAGCACGGCCGCCGAGCGCACTTCCAGAAATTCCTTGATCAATACGACGGCGACGAGAAACGCGCCCGCAGCGCCTGGAAGCCCACTTTCAGAACATGGCGCGCAAGTCCCGCGCGGCCCGCAAGGCGGCCAAGTGAGTAAGTCGATGACTGTCGATGAGGCGCACACCCTGACCGACAAGATCAAACAGCGGCTCGACGAAACATGGAAGCTGATCGCCGAGGCGTACAAGAAACGCGCCGACCGTGTCATCGGCTACCCGACGTGGGATTCGTACTGCAAGGCCGGGGACTGTCTGAACAACGGTGGATCTGATCTTGGTCTGACACGCCGGGCGTTAGCTTGGCGGGAAGGGCTGACGATGTCAGAAACACTCGATCCCGTGGCGATGGAACTGGATCAACGGCAGCTGGCTGAGCAGTTGCTGGCTCAAGCGAAGGAACAAGGTGTCGAGCTGGTTGGCCCGAACGGGCTGTTGAACCAGTTGACCAAGAACGTGCTCGAGACCGCGCTGGATGCGCAGATGTGCGAGCACCTCGGGTATGACAAGCACGATCCGGCCGGACGCGGCAGTGGGAACTCCCGCAACGGCACGAGGGCCAAGACGGTGCTCACCGAGATCGGCCCGGTCGAAATCGAGGTGCCTCGCGACACCAACAGCAGCTTCGAGCCGCAGATTGTCAAGAAGCGTCAACGCCGCTTGACGGGGATCGATGAGATCGTGTTGTCGCTCACGGCAAAGGGTTTGACGACCGGCGAGGTCGCTGCGCACTTCGCCGATGTCTACGGCGCCACGGTGAGCAAGGACACCATTTCCCGGATCACCGACAAAGTCATCGGCCGAGATGACCGACTGGTGCAACCGGTCGCTGGAGCCGGTGTACCCCGTGGTGTTCATCGACGCTATCCATGTGAAGATCCGCGACGGGCAGGTCACCAATCGCCCTATCTACGTCGCCGTCGGGCGATCCTGACCCCCATTTCGCACGCAAAGAACACGAGTATCGCAAGGTCGAGATGTTCGGCGATCTCGTTGTGGCTCAGTTCAACCCACACGACAATCGGGATGTTAACGACAATCGCAGACGTGACGAACGCTCAGCGACAGCTCGCACACTCATCGCGCAGCCCCGTCGAACGGGTCGAATGGCGGCTCGACAAGCCACCAGAACGTCAATTCGGACGTTTCGTATGCGATCACTTCTCGGCCCCGACCATCTTGCGAACCCCGATCAGAATCGCCGCTACTGCCAACAGCATCCCGAGCGTCGCGAGAGCAAGTGCTGCAATCATTTTGATCTCCCTTTTAAATGTGTTGTGACGTGCGCTGATGCGCACAATTACAGTCCAGTAGAGTGAAATGAGGAGTGCGACAATCCAACTCAAATTACAGCGTTGAATCTCCAACTCCCACAG
>NZ_JAFBAT010000212.1 GCF_019247615.1 Mycobacterium sp.
ACGGCGTCCTCTTCGGCTACCCGCAGATCACACCAGATGGCCAACTCCAGACCCCCGGCGACCGCGTAGCCGCTCACTGCGGCGATCACCGGTTTGGACAGCAGCATCCGTGACGGCCCCATCGGTCCGGGACCGGTTCGGTGCACGGCGTTGGCGTCCGGCGTGCCGAAGGCCTTCAAATCAGCCCCGGCGCAAAAGGTGCCGCCGTCGCCCCAGAGCACAGCCACCGATGCGGTGTCGTCGCGGTCGAATTCCTCGAACGCCGCGAACAACGCCGCGGCCGTGGGGCCGTTGACGGCGTTGCGGGCCTCGGGCCGGTTCAGCACCACGGTGGTCACCGGGCCATTGCGCTCGATACGCACCGGATCGCTCATTTTGCCTCCGCAAATAGTGGTTCCCGCCGCTGCAGCAGCTCAGTGGCGAAGTCGTGGTACGCCGCCCGCAGCCTCGCACCCGGCCAGTCGGCGAGCAGCAGTTCGTCGGGCAAGACCGGGTCGGTGAGCAGGTGCCGCACCGTCGCCGCGGCCACCACGAACCGGGCGGGTATGTCGGGTGCGGCGGCCATCTCGTCGAGCAGCCGGTGGCCGGTTTCACCCCAGCCCGGCAGGTCCCACAGCTCGCCGGCCAGCTCGGCGGCGTCGTCGACGCGTGCTCGCAGGACCCGCACCCGGGCGTCGATTTCGGGATCGAGGTCCAGCTCCAGGTTGTCGGGCCGCATCCACACGCCTTCGCGGAGTTCGCCGAAGCGCTTGTCGTGCATGGCCGTTCGCAGCGAGGCCCGGGTCCGGGCGTCGCCGCCCACGCTGGTCACGATCAGCGTGACCCACTCCCCACTCCACGGGCGCACCCGCGGGTCGATGGCACCGTCCTGGCGGCGCTGGCGGGCCAGCAGCCGATCCGAGAGCCGGTAGCCGTCGGCCGACCGGATCAGGTCTCCCGCGCCGACCATGCGGGTCAGGGCCACCCGGAGCGTCGTCTCCTTGATCCCGAAATCATCGGTGAGGCGGATCAATTCGCCGGCGGTGGCGCAGGCCGGGTGGGCGCCGAGCAGCACGCTGAGCACCACCGAGCGGGCTGTCATGTCTGGCAACGGGTCACACGCCCGAGGTCCGGCGGCCGTGGTCGCCGAACGGCTCGTCGCGATGCCGCACCGCCTCCCGGAAGCCGTGCTCGACCGCGTCGGCCACGAAGGCGTGTCCTTCGGGCGTGTGCCGGGCGATGCCGTCGAAGACGGTGCTGACCATCCTGCTGGTGGCCACCCCTTGTTGCAGCAGAGCGGAATTGAGCGCGAGTTTGACCATGATCAACTGGTTGACCGGCATGGCGGCGATCCGCTGCACGAGGCGCTCGGTGCGCTCGTCGAGGTCCTGCGGGTCGGGCGCCTCGACAGCCCAGCCCCACTCGGCGGCCTGCGCGCCGGTGAGGCAATCACCGGTCAGCAGAAGGCGTTTGGCGCGCTGATCACCCAGCCGGTGCGCCCACAGGCCGGCCGCCGGCACGCCCCACACCCGCGTCGGCGGGTAGCCGATCTTGGCGTCCGCGGCCGCGATCACCTGGTCGGCGTGCAGCGCGATGTCGGTGCCGCCGGCTACGCAGTAGCCGTGGATCTTGACCACCGTCGGCTTGTCGGCGTGCATCAGGCTGGCGAACCCGCGCACGAAGCGGCTCATCATCTGGTAGTCGATCATCGGGTCCCACGGCTGGTTCGGCAGGTGGTTCACCGCCTGGGTCTTCCCGTCCAACACGGTGCCCCGATAGGTCCCGGACCCGCCGGCTGAACCGGTGCCGTCGGCGTAGGCACTCAGGTCGAATCCCGCGCAGAAACCCTCGCCGCGCCCGGACACCAGGATGACGTGCACCTTGGGGTCGAGGTCGGCGCGCTCTACCAGCGCGGAGAGTTCCAGCGGCGTGTCGGCGACGATCGCGTTGCCCTTTTCGGGCCGGTTGAACGTGATCCGCGCAATCCGGTCGGTGACCTCGTAGGTCATGGTCTTTAGGTTGTCAAAGTCGACCTGCCTGATCGCGTGAGTCATTGGCGCCGCTCTCCCCCGCAGGCGGGCGGTGCCCCCACCTCACCGCTTCGTCCCCCGCAAGCGGGAGGTGCCCCCACTGCATCGTCGCCGGCGCAAGTCATGTTGCGGCTCAGCCCTTTACCAGTGCGCGCTCCAGGATGGGCGCCAGGTCGAGGCCGGCCGGCATGGTGCCGAAGGCCCCACCCCACCGGCCGTCGAGGCGGGTGGTCAGGAATGCCTCGGCGACCGCGGGGTGCCCGTGACGCACCAGCAGCGAGCCCTGCAGCGCCAGGCAGATGTCCTCGGCGACCTTGCGGGCGCGGTATTGCATGGTGTCCAGGTCGCTCAGGTCCTGCCGCAGCCGCTCGACGTAGGCGCCAAGCCGCGGATCCTGGCCGGCGCTTTGCGCCAGTTCGTTGAACAACACCTCGACGCACTCGGGGCGAGTGGCCATGGCGCGTAACGTGTCCAACGCGCTGACGTTGCCCGAGCCCTCCCAGATGCCCATCAGCGGCGCCTCGCGGTACAGCCGCGGCATCCCGGAATCCTCGACGTAGCCGTTGCCGCCCAGGCATTCCAGCGCTTCGGCGGCGTGCGGGGTGGAGCGCTTGCACACCCAGTACTTGCTGGCCGCCAGGCCAATTCGGCGCAGCAACGCCTCCCTCTGGTCTCCGCGTACCGCGCGGTCGGTGGCGCCCGCCATCCGCATCGCGACCATCGTGGCGGCCTCTGCCTCCACCGCCAGGTCCGCCAGCACGTTGCGCATGAGCGGTTGGTCGATCAGGTAGGCGCCGAACGCTTTCCTGTGCTGGGCATGATGGATGGCGCGGGTGAGGCCGGTGCGCATGCTGGTGGCGCTGCCCAGCGTGCAGTCGAGCCGTGTGAGGTTGACCATCTCGATGATGGTGGGGACGCCGCGGCCCTCCTCGCCTACCGGCCACGTGATCGCGCCGTCGTATTCGACCTCGCTGGAGGCGTTGGCGTGATTGCCGAGCTTGTCCTTGAGGCGCTGCAGCAACATCCGGTTCCTGGTGCCGTCGGGCAGCATCCGCGGCAGCAGGAAGCACGACAGGCCGCCCGGCGCCTGGGCGAGGACCAGGAAGACGTCGCACATCGGGGCCGAGGTGAACCATTTGTGGCCCGTCAGGCTGTACGTGCCGTCGCCGTTCGGGGTTGCCTGGGTGGTGCCGGCGCGCACGTCGGAGCCGCCCTGCTTTTCGGTCATCGACATGCCCGCGGTGATGCCGGCCTTCGTCGTGGCCGGCTTCAGCTCGGGGTCGTACTCGCGGCTGGTCAGCAGCGGCTCGTAGACCGCGGCCAGTTCGGGGTTGTAGCGCAGCGCGGGAACGACGGCGTAGGTCATCGAGACCGGGCAGGTGTGACCGGGCTCGACATTCCAGACCGACATCTTGGCGGCCCGCACGACGTGCGCACCCGGTCGCCCGTCGGCCCACGGCGCGGCGTGGATGCCGTGGCCGATCGCCGCGCGCATCAGCTGGTGGTACGCCGGGTCGTACTCCACCTCGTCGACGCGGTGGCCGTACCGGTCGTGGGTGTGCAGCACGGGCCGGTTGCGGTCGGCGAGCTCGCCCCACCGCTGCGCTTCGCGGCTGCCCGCAAGCGCCCCGAACTCGTTCACCTCTTCTGAGCCCCACTGCCCGCCCTCGCGGATCAGGGCCTCGACAAGCACGGCGGATGTCGCGGGGTTGTAGTTCTCCAGCGGCGGGACCTGGTTGGTGACGACATGGGTGTCTGGCATGCCACCCATGTTACATTTTTCCGACGGTCGCACAAGAGCTGTAATGATCGGCGTGGGTGCGCGGCGAAGAATTGCCAGAGCGCCTGGGTCGCGAAAGAAGGCCACTCAGCGTGGCCTCCGCCATCGATCGTGATGAGCACGACCCTGCGGTTGTCGGCGCAGGCGGCCGTCGATGTCGTCACCGGGCCGCTGGTCGTGGCGGTGGGGGCGCCGCATTGATCGGCGTTGCGCCAGAACGCATTCACTTCCGGCACGGACGGACCGTTGATGACGCTGAAGCCCTGCCCGCCTTGGTAGGGGACGAGCGCATCGGCGGTGCCATGGATGTGCATCACCGACGTGGGGTGCGGGGACGGGCAGGGATCCAGCTGCGTCGCCGCGTCCGGGCCGATCGCGGCGAATACACCGGTGTTGCACGCCAGCGTGTAGGACATGATGCCGCCGTTGCTGATGCCGGTGGCGTACACCCGTGACGAGTCGACGCTGACATTCCTGGTGATGTCCGCGACGGCGGCGCCGATGAAGGCGACGTCGTCGACGCCTTCGCGTGCCGGCCTGCCGCAACAGCCTTCCCCGTCGGCGTTCCAGGCCCGGCTCAGGCCGTCGGGGTAGGCGGCCAGGAACTTGTTCGATGCGGCCAATTGGTCCCAGCCGTAATCCCTTTCGGCCTGTTTGCCGCTGCCGGAGTAGCCGTGCAGCACCACCACGAGGGGGGCCGACGCGGGCAGCGCCGCGGGCCTGTACAGCCGATAGGTGCGGTCCAGCCCGCCAATTTTGATGGTGTGGACGCTGGTGCCGCTCACGAAGCCCGACGGCGGCGGCGGCTCCCGCGGCGAGCATGCCGCGATCACCAGCATCAGGCAAACGAGCGTGGCCGCCGCGCGGCGCATGGCCGGACTGAACCTCAGCCGCCGGTGTTTTCCCGCAGGAATGCGATGTCGTCCTTGCGGCCCTCGTCGGCGGTTTCGCAGATGACCGGCGCGTCGGCGGCCTTGACCACCGCGACGAGTAGCTCGAGATCGATCTGACCGGTGCCGAAGTTGGCGTGCCGGTCCGCACCCGAGCCCGCCGCGTCCCGCGAGTCGTTGCAGTGCACCAGGTCGATGCGGCCCGTCAGCGCCCTTATCCGGTCGACCGCGTCGACCAGCTCCTCACCCGCCGCCCACGCGTGGCAGGTGTCCAGGCAGAAGCCAATTCCCTTGTCGCCGATGTGATCCCAGAGCCAGCCGATGGTATCGAAGTAACGAGCCATCGCGTGGTCGCCGCCCGCGGTGTTCTCCAGGTACACCTGGACGTCCGATTCCAGGTAGTCGAGCGCCTTGACCCAACGCTCGAAGCCGGCCTCCATGTCGTTGTCGTCGGCGTGGCCGCCGTGCACGATCACCGCCGTCGCATCGATGTCCGCGGCCGCGTCGCAGGTGTCCTGCAGAATCTTGCGCGACGGGATGCGAATGCGGTTGTTGGCCGATGCCACGTTGATCAGGTACGGCGCATGCACGTACAGCGGGACCGACGACGCCTTCAGCGTCTCGGCGTCGTCGCGCGGCTTGGGCTTCTTCCAGCTCTGCGGGTCACCGAGGAAGAACTGCACCACCTCGGCGCCGTCGGCCGCCGCGG
>NZ_JAFBAT010000227.1 GCF_019247615.1 Mycobacterium sp.
GTGAACTGCAGGCCGTCCATCCGGACCGTCACCGTGGGCTCCTGCCCGCCAAAGTCGTCGAGCACCTGTGCGCGCCCGTCCACGTTCACGTGGATGGTACGGGCCAGCGGGCCCGTGAGCTCGAACAGAATGCGGGATCCCTCCGGCGCCTTGGCGCGCTTGCCCACCACGTAGCCCATGGTGGCCGCGATCTCGTCAAGCGAAAGGCACGAGGCGATCCCCCCGAGCTCGTCGTCGGCGGACGGACGCGACAGTGCCTCGCGCATGTCCTGCTCATGCATCCAGCAGTCGAAAACCCGCACCCGCATGAACCGGCCATAACTCTCGGGACCGACCGGCGTCACCGTTACGGCGTTCCATTCATCGTCGGGCATCCCCGTCAGCGCCGCGCGCCGATCCCTCGTCACCGTCCGGAAGCGCTCGAGCACGTCCGCCCCCGCTTCCCGACTGAGATGCCGAACCCAGCACTCGTTCATCGCCCCGATGTCGTTGCGCACATGGTCGAGGGTCGAAACGTCGATGTCCGGTTCGGGAGCCGCGATGCCGGACAAAAACGACTCCGTCCCGATGATGTGCGATAACACGGCCTTGACGTCCCAGCCGGGCAGCGGCGTGGCCGCCCGCCAACCGTTTTCAGGCAGCCCGTCGAGCAGTGCCTCGATCGCATCCCACACACCGAAGAGGCCGGACAGCACCTCGGACTTGTCGACTTGGGTGATGGGACGAGTGGCCATGGACGGATCCTAGGCCGAGCAATACCGTCTCGATCGGCCAGGCCGCGATGCCGCCCCGTCAGTTCATGCCCTTGGCCCGCCGGCCCATCTCGCGATGCACTTCGCGCTGGGCATCGCGGCGGGCCATGTCCTGGCGCTTGTCGTACGCCCGCTTGCCGCGCGCGAGAGCGAGCTCGACCTTGACCTTTCCTTCGAAAAAGTACAGAGACATCGGGACAAGCGCGAGGTTGCCATCGCGGATCTTGCCGACCAGCCGGTCGATTTGTTGCCTGTGTAACAACAACTTTCGATTTCGGCGCGGATCGTGGTTGGTCCAGCTACCGTGCTGATACTCCGGGATGTGCAGGTTGCGCAGCCACACTTCGCCGTCGTCTACGGTCGCGAACGCATCCGCCAAGGATGCGTGCCCCTCCCGCAAACTCTTTACCTCCGTGCCCTGCAGAGCCACGCCCGCCTCGAAGAGCTCGAGAACCGAATAATTATGCCGCGCTTTACGATTGGTGGCGACGATCTGCTTACTGGCACGCTTTCCGCCAACGGCCTTACTCCCGCCGGACTTATTGGCCACAGCTAACGCCGTACGTAGAGGCGCAAGGTGGCGTAGGCGGTCAGCCCGGCCATCGACACGCCGAGCAGAAACAGCCAGGGAGAGATGTAGAGGATATCGGCGTAGTCGACCCGCGCGATCAGATTGGCCTGGTAGAACTGATTCAGCGCGTTGTCCAAAAACGTTGCCCGCACCAGGATCAGGCCCGCGATGGCGATCGCCACACCGACAGCCGCGGCGAACATCGCCTCGACCAGGAACGGCAGCTGGGTGTACCACCGGCTGGCCCCCACCAGCCGCATGATTCCGATCTCTGTGCGCCGCGTGTAAGCCGCGACTTGAACCATGTTGGCAATCAACAGAATCGCCCCCACCGCCTGCACCAAAGCGACGGCGAACGCGGCCTTGCTCAAGCCGTCCAAGACCGCGAACAACCGGTCGATCAGATCCTTCTGGTTGAGCACCGAAAGCACCCCGGGCTGGCCCTGCATCGCCGAGTCAAAGTCCTTGTGCTGCTCCGGGTTGTTCAGCTTGACGATGAAAGACGCTGGAAACGAATCCTTCCCGGCAACATCCTTGTATTGCGGGAACTTGCGGATCGCGTCGTTGTAGGCGTTCTCCCGGTTGAGGAACCGCACCGACTTGACGTCCTCGCGTGCCTCGATCTTCTGCCGCAGCGCCTTGCACGGGTTCGTGCTGCAGGAGGGGTCGTTGGCGGAGACGTCTTCGGTGAGGAAGACCTGGGTCTCGACGCGATCGAGGTAGATCGCCCGGGAGCTGTCCGCCAACCGGACCACCAACAGACCTCCGCCGAAGAGGCCGATCGAGATCGCGGTCGTCAAAATCATCGCGGCGGTCATGGTGACATTGCGACGAAGGCCGGTCAGGACCTCGTTGAGCAGGAAGCCGAAGCGCACTTACCGGTCCATCCCGTAGATGCCGCGCTGTTCGTCGCGGACCAGCCGGCCCAAAGACAGCTCGACGACGCGCTGCCGCATCGAGTCGACGATGTGATGATCGTGCGTCGCCATCACCACCGTCGTGCCGGTCCGGTTGATCCGCTCCAACAGATCCATGATGTCCTTGCTGGTGTCTGGGTCGAGGTTGCCCGTGGGCTCGTCGGCCAGCAACACCAGGGGCCGGTTGACGAAGGCACGCGCGATCGCCACCCGTTGCTGCTCGCCACCGGACAGCTCATGGGGCAGCCGGTTGGCCTTGCCGGACAGGCCGACGGTCTCGAGGACTTCGGGCACCACCCGGTTGATCGCTTCCCTTCGCTTGCCGATGACCTCCAGCGCGAAGGCGACGTTTTCGAACACCGTCTTTTGCTGCAGCAGTCGGAAATCCTGAAATACGCAGCCAAGCACCTGGCGCAGTTTCGGTATGTGCCGGCCCGGCAGCTTGTTGACGTGGAACTTGGACACCCGCACGTCACCGGAGTTCGGCGTCTCCTCCCCGAGCAGGAGCCGCATGAACGTCGACTTGCCCGAACCCGACGGGCCGATCAGGAAGACGAATTCACCCTTGTCGATTTTGACGTTGATGTCCTCGAGCGCCGGGCGCGCCGACGCTTTGTACTTCTTGCTGACATGGTCAAGGGTGATCATCACGGCACGCCAGTGTAGCTGCGAATTTCGCGGGCCCGCGAAATCAGCTCGCCGGTGGTGGCGGAGGCGGCGCCGGCAGTCCCCCCGGCTGTGGAGCCATCTGGCCTGGGCTCGGAGGGCAGAAGGGCGGCGGCAGCACGCACGGCAGCGTCGGCACGCCGAACGGCGGAGACGTCGTCGTTGCGGTCGGGCTTGGCGGCGCAACCGTGGTCGGAGTGGTCGGCGTCGGCGGCGCCGTGGTGGTCGGCGTGCTCATGGTGGTCGGCGGCTGCTGCACCCGGCTTTTGGGCACCCACGTGTAGTTGGGATCAGGCAGGAAACCCGGCGGCACCACCTGTGCCGGCGGGGCCGCGGGCGGGGGATGCGGGCGGTAAGCGTCGTAAACCCACCACACCGCGAGGAAGGCGACAATCAACACCAGCGTCGAGGTGCGCATGTGTCCGCCGAAAATGTACCGGGGCCAGCGCCGCTCCCCGTCGCTACGATTCTCGAGGATATTCAGCGTGAACTTCACCGGCGCTGCACCGCTCCCTCGGCTTGTTCGTTGGCTTTCGCCGCCGCGACCTCGTCCGCGGGCAGGCCGGCGGCGTCGACGAGCCCCACCGTCGCGTCGGCCGCTGTCACGATGCCCGCACGGGCGAGCGCCCGGATGACCAGCATGCGCAGCTGCCGGCCGGCCTCGAACTGCTTACCGGGCAGCGTGCGGGCAACCATGCGCAGGGTGACGGTCTCGAGTTCGATGCTTTCCACCCCCATCACCGTGGGCTCGTCCAACAGCAGTTCGCCCAGCACCGGGTTGTCGAGTGCGTGCTCGCACTCCTGGTGCAGGACTTCGTTGACCTGGTTCAAGTCGGCGCTCGTCGAAACGGGAATGTCCACGACCGCGCGCGCCCAGTCCTTCGAGAGGTTGACGGATTTGACGATCTGGCCGTTGGGGATGGTGAACACCTCCCCGTCCGGTGAGCGCAGCCGCGTCACCCGCAGCGTCACGTTCTCGACGGTGCCGCGCGCCTCCTCGGTAGCGCCGTTGACGGTTAAAGCGACCAGGTCCCCAAAGCCGTATTGCTTCTCGACGATGATGAAAAACCCGGAAAGCAGGTCCTTGACCAGCTGCTGAGCGCCGAAACCGAGCGCCGCACCCAGCACGGTGGCCGGCGCGACCAGGCCGCCGAAGGAAAACTGCAGGACGGCGCCGATCTGCACCATCACCCAGATGGCGATCACCACGATGGACACCCACTGGATCACCGACGCGACGGCCTGCCGGTGCTTCGTCGCCTCCGAGCGCACCAGGGCGTCGCTTTCGGCGAAGCCCTCGTCGAGTTGCCGGGTCACTTGTTGGGCCACCCAGGTGACGAAGCGCACCGCCAACATCGCCGCAATCAGCAGCATCACGATCCGCAGACCCCGGGTGATGATCCATTCGCCGATGTCGCCGCGCCAAAAGTCGTGCCAGCGCTGTGTCATTCCCGCCGCAAGAAGTGTTGTTTTAGTCGTCATCTTTTCGGTTGCGCCACCGGATTCCCGCTTCCAGGAACCCGTCGATGTCTCCGTCCAAAACGGCCGCCGGATTGCCGACCTCGTACTCGGTTCGCAAGTCCTTGACCATCTGGTACGGGTGCAATACGTACGAGCGCATCTGGTTTCCCCAGGAGCTGCCGCCCTCGCCTTTCAATGCGTCCAGCTCTGCACGCTCTTCTAATCGCTTGCGCTCCAACAACTTTGCTTGAAGCACTCGCATCGCCGAAACTTTGTTCTGCAGTTGAGATTTTTCGTTCTGGCAAGTCACGACAATACCCGTCGGGATGTGGGTCAAACGAACCGCGGAGTCGGTGGTGTTCACCGACTGGCCGCCCGGCCCGCTGGAACGGTAGACGTCCACGCGGACGTCCCCTTCCGGGATGTCGATGTGATCTGTGGTTTCCACCACCGGAAGCACCTCGACTTCGGCGAAAGACGTCTGGCGCCGGCTTTGGTTGTCGAACGGGCTGATCCGGACAAGCCGATGGGTGCCCTGCTCGACGGACAGTGTGCCGTAGGCGAACGGCGCGTGCACGGCAAAGGTCGCGCTTTTGATGCCGGCTTCCTCGGCGTAGGAGGTGTCGAACACCTCGACGGGATACTTGTGCTGCTCGGCCCAGCGGATGTACATCCGCATCAGCATCTCGGCCCAGTCCGCGGCATCCACCCCGCCGGCGCCGGAACGTATGGTGACCAGGGCCTCACGCTCGTCGTACTCGCCCGAGAGCAGCGTCCGCACCTCGGCGGCCTCTATGTCGGCGCGCAGCGCCTTGAGCTCGGCGTCGGCCTCGGCGAGCGCGTCGGCGGCCTCGGGTCCATCCTCCGCGTCGCCGGCCAGCTCATAGAGCACCGGCAGGTCGGTGAGGCGTTGCCGCAGCTCCTCGATGCGCCGCAGTTCCCCCTGCGTGTGAGACAACTCACTGGTCACGCGCTGTGCGTTGGCCTGGTCGTCCCAGAGCTTGGGATCGGACGCCTCGTGCTCGAGCTTCTCGATGCGGCTGCGCAGACCGTCCACGTCGAGCACCCTCTCCACCGTGGTCAGGGCGGAGTCGAGGGCGGCGATATCGGCTTGACGGTCGGGTTCCACAGCCGCCCACGTTACCGGCGTTCCGCCCGGCGACGAATGCTCAGGTCCGGCTCCGCGCGGAGCGTTTAGCATCAACTGACATGCGCCCCTATCACGTCGCCATCGTCGGCTCCGGGCCGTCGGGCTTCTTCGCCGCGGCATCGTTGCTGAAGGCAGCCGACAGCTCCGAGGACATTGATGTGGCCGTCGACATGCTTGAGATGCTGCCGACGCCATGGGGGCTGGTGCGCTCCGGGGTCGCGCCCGACCACCCGAAGATCAAGTCGATCAGCAAGCAATTCGAAAAGACCGCCGAAGACCCCCGCTTCCGCTTCTTCGGCAATGTCGTGGTGGGCGAGCACATCGAAGCTGCCGAACTCACCGAGCGCTACGACGCCGTCATCTACGCCGTCGGGGCACAGTCCGATCGCCCGCTGAACATCCCCGGCGAGGATCTTCCTGGCAGCATCGCCGCCGTCGATTTCGTGGGCTGGTACAACGCGCACCCCAACTTCGAGCACGCGACGCCGGATTTGTCGGGTGCCCGCGCCGTTGTTGTCGGCAACGGCAACGTCGCACTCGACGTTGCCCGCATCTTGGTGACCGACCCCGAGGTGCTCGCGCAGACCGATATCGCCGACCACGCGTTGTCGTCGCTGCGCCCCTGCGGCGTCGCGGAAGTCGTGATCATCGGCCGGCGCGGACCGCTGCAGACGGCCTTCACCACGCTCGAACTGCGCGAGCTGGCGGACCTCGAAGGGGTCGACGTGATCGTCGATCCGGCGCAGCTGGAAGGCATCACCGACGAGGACGCCGCCGCGGCGGGCAAGACGACGAAACAGAACATCAAGGTGTTGCGCGACTACGCC
>NZ_JAFBAT010000049.1 GCF_019247615.1 Mycobacterium sp.
CGGGTATCGGCGCGCCCACGGGGATCGGCGCCCCGACGGGGATCGGGGCGCCCACGGGGATCGGGGCGCCCACCGGGATCGGCGCGCCCACCGGGATTGGGGCGCCGACCGGGATTGGGGCGCCGACCGGGATCGGGGCGCCGACCGGCAGGGGTGCACCCACCGGCACCGCGCCTGCCGGCACCGGTGCGCCCGCCGGCACCGGTCCAAGCGCGATCAGCGGCGCACCCGCCGGCACCACCGGGACCGGCCCGGGCGAAACAATCGGAACGCCGGCCATGGAAGTAATTGGAGCGCTGCACGCATTCGCGGCCGGCGTTCCCCCTGCGGGTGCCGGTCCGCCTGCGGCCGGCGCTCCCCCTCCGGAAGCCGGTCCGCCTGCGGCCGGCGCGCCGCCTGCGGTGGCGGGCCAGCCCGTCATTGCCGGTCCGCCTGCGGTGGAGCTGTAGGCGCATTGGCACGTCGTCGCTGCCGATGCGCCGGGCGACGCTGTGCCTGCGGGCGCTGGCGCGCCGGGCGCCGGTGCCGCGGGTACCGGTGCCCCCGCGCCCGCGCCGCCTGCTGCCGCCGGTCCGCCGGCCGCCGGTCCGCCGGCCGCCGGCGCCACAGCCTCGCCCGACATCCCCTGGACGCACGCGTAGCCCCCGGTTTTCATCGGCGGTGGGGCGGCTGCCGCGTCCGGGCTCAACGCTATGGCAGCTCCGCACAATCCAACGCCGGCAACTACTTTGATGTTCAACCGATCGACGATCGCCATCAGCGTCAACTCTCCTTCGTCACCGCTTTGATACGCCTGGCCGTATCGAGGTCCTTCTTCGACACCGGGCTAATTGTCGACAGCCCACGCGGACCACAAGCCGCGGCGCACCGCGCCGTTTCCAAATGGTGACGTCACGACGGTGTCACAGGTCGGCGTCACCGGGCCTTGCCTGAAACGCGGGCCGGAACACGGTTTCCGCGGCGCAGAGGTCTGGCGCTCTTACCGGCGCGCAACGGTGTTTCGCGCTGTTCTAGGCTGACGGCGAGCGCGTCATCAGCGGACTCGCCGAAGACATCACAGACAGGGAGAGATCACGTGACGGTCCGAGTAGGCATCAACGGCTTCGGTCGAATCGGACGCAATTTCTACCGGGCCTTGCTGGCTCAACAGGAGCAGGGGAACGCCGACATCGAGGTGGTCGCGGTCAACGACATCACCGACAACGCGACGCTGGCGCACCTGCTCCGATTCGACTCCATCCTCGGGCGGCTGCCTTATGACGTCAGCCTGGAGGGCGAGGACACCATCGTGGTGGGCACCGCAAAAATCAAGGCCCTCGAGGTCCGCGAGGGCCCGGCGGCGATGCCGTGGAAAGACCTCGGCGTCGACGTCGTCGTCGAGTCCACCGGGCTGTTCACCAACGCGGCCAAGGCCAAGGGCCACCTGGAGGCGGGCGCCAAGAAGGTGATCATTTCCGCGCCCGCGACCGACCCCGACATCACGATCGTCCTCGGCGTCAACGACGACAAGTACGACGGCAGCCAGAACATCATCTCCAACGCCTCATGCACCACGAATTGCCTTGCGCCGCTGGCGAAGGTGGTGAACGACGAGTTCGGCATCGTCAAGGGGCTGATGACCACCATCCACGCCTACACCCAGGATCAGAATCTGCAGGACGGGCCCCACAAGGACCTGCGCCGGGCGCGGGCGGCCGCGCTGAACATCGTGCCGACGTCGACGGGAGCGGCCAAGGCGATCGGCCTGGTGATGCCGGAGCTAAAGGGCAAGCTCGACGGCTATGCGTTGCGGGTGCCGATTCCCACCGGCTCGGTCACCGACCTGACCGCCGAGCTGTCGAAATCCGCCACCGCCGAGGAAATCAACGCGGCTTTCAAAGCCGCCGCCGAGGGCAGGCTCAAGGGCATCCTGAAGTACTACGACGCTCCGATCGTCTCCAGCGACATCGTCACCGACCCACACAGCTCGATCTTCGACTCCGGCCTGACCAAGGTGATCGGCAACCAGGCGAAGGTGGTGTCGTGGTACGACAACGAATGGGGGTACTCCAACCGCCTCATCGACCTGGTATCCCTGGTCGGCAAGTCGCTGTAACCGTGCCGTCGTTCTCCCTGCACACGCTCGAAGACCTTCTCGCGGAAGGTGTTTCGGGTCGCGGAGTGTTGGTGCGATCCGACCTCAACGTCCCGCTCGACGATTCCGGTAAAATCACCGACCCCGGCCGCATCACCGCGTCGGTGCCGACGCTGACGGCGCTGCTCGAGGCCGGCGCCCGGGTGGTGGTCGCCGCGCATCTGGGCCGTCCCAAGGATGGACCCGACCCGAAGCTTTCGCTGTCACCGGTCGCCGCGGCGCTCGGCGAACAGCTGGGCCGGCATGTGCAACTGGCCGGTGATGTCGTCGGCACCGACGCGCTGGCCCGCGCCGAGGGGCTGACCGACGGTGACATCTTGCTGCTGGAAAACGTCCGCTTCGACCCGCGCGAAACCAGCAAGGACGACGGCGAGCGGTTGGCGCTGGCCAGGCAACTCGCCGAATTGGTCAGCCCGGGCGGGGCTTTCGTTTCCGACGGCTTCGGGGTGGTGCACCGCAAGCAGGCCTCGGTGTACGACGTCGCCACCCTGCTGCCGCACTACGCCGGCAAGCTGGTGGCCGAGGAGATCCGGGTGCTGGAGCAGTTGACCGGCTCAACCGAACGTCCCTACGCGGTGGTGCTCGGAGGATCGAAGGTGTCCGACAAGCTGGGCGTGATCGAGTCCCTGGCCACCAAGGCCGACAGCATCGTCATCGGCGGCGGTATGTGCTTCACTTTCCTTGCTGCTCATGGCCTTTCGGTGGGTACGTCGCTGATGGAAGCCGACATGATCGACACGTGCCGCAGGCTGCTGGACACCTATCACGATGTGTTGCACCTACCGGTGGACATCGTGGTGGCGGAGAAGTTCGCCGCCGACTCGCCTCCGGAAACCGTGTTCACGGACCGGATTCCGGAGAGCAAGATGGGCCTGGACATTGGGCCGGAGTCGGTCAAGCGCTTCACCACGCTGCTGTCCAACGCCAGGACCGTCTTCTGGAACGGTCCCATGGGGGTGTTCGAATTCGCGCCCTTCGCCGCCGGGACTAAGGGGGTCGCGGAAGCGATCGCCGCGGCGACGCGCAAGGGCGCCTTCAGCGTGGTGGGCGGCGGGGACTCCGCCGCGGCGGTGCGGGCGCTGGGTATCCCGGAGGGCGACTTCTCGCACATTTCCACCGGCGGCGGCGCGTCGCTGGAGTACCTGGAAGGCAAGACGCTGCCGGGCATGGAGGTTCTTGGCAATCCACAGCCCGGGCGAGACGAGGGGGCAGGAGACTCGTGAGCCGCAAGCCGCTGATCGCGGGCAACTGGAAGATGAACCTCAATCACTTCGAGGCGATCGCGCTGGTGCAGAAGATTGCATTCGCGCTGCCGGACAAGTACTTCGACAAGGTCGACGTCACGGTCATCCCGCCCTTCACCGACCTGCGCAGCGTGCAGACGTTGGTCGACGGTGACAAGCTGCGTCTGACCTACGGGGCGCAGGACCTGTCCCAGCACGACTCCGGCGCGTACACCGGCGACATCAGCGGCGCCTTCCTCGCCAAGCTGGGCTGCAGCTTCGTGGTCGTCGGACACTCCGAGCGGCGCACCTACCACAACGAGGACGACGCGCTGGTGGCCGCCAAGGCCGCCGCCGCGCTCAGGCATGAGCTCACCCCCATCGTCTGCATTGGCGAGCACCTCGACGTCCGGGAGGCGGGGGAGCACGTCAGCCACTGCGAGGAGCAGCTGCGCGGCTCGCTGGCCGGGCTGTCGAGCGAGCAGATCGGGAAGGTCGTCATCGCCTACGAGCCCGTGTGGGCCATTGGAACCGGACGGGTCGCCAGCGCGTCCGATGCTCAGGAGGTGTGCGCGGCGGTCCGGAAGGAATTGGGCTCGCTGGCCTCGGCCCAGGTCGCGGACGCCGCCAGAGTGCTTTACGGCGGATCGGTGAACGCGAAAAACATCGGCGACATCGTCGCCCAAGAAGATATCGACGGGGCCCTCGTCGGCGGTGCGTCGCTGGACGGTGAGCAGTTCGCGACGCTGGCGGCAATCGCCGCCGGCGGGCCGCTGCCGTAGTCCCGGGACCGGTCCGGGCGCCCTAATCAAACCGCCGGAGCTGGACAACGGGCGAGTACTCGTGCGAGAGTACTCGCGTGTCGTCGATACGGATCTTCATCCTGGCGGCGCTGGAGGAGCGCGGCCCGATGCACGGGCACCAGCTGCGACTGTTGGCCGAAGAGGAGCACGTCGGCTTGTGGACGGACATCACGGTCGGTGGCTTGTACGGGGCGATCAAGCGGCTGGCGGCCGAGGACCTCATCGAGGAGCTTCGCGTCGAGCGCGCCGGAGCCTACCCGCAACGGCAGGTATGGGCGATCACGGACGCCGGGCGCGAGGCCGTCGGCGCGCTGCGGCTCAGGGCGTTGCGCGAGATCGTGATCAAACCTGACCCGTTTGACCTGGCCATTACGCGACTGCACTCGGACCACGCCGACGACCTGCCGACGATTCTTGCCGCCCGCATCGGATCGCTGAAAGCCATGCTCACCGAGTGGGAGGCCCATGCCGCCACCATCGACCGTTATCTGACCGCCGCGGAGAAGCTGGTGATGAAGCACCGGGCCGGCCGGCTGCGCGCCGAAATCACGTGGCACACCGAACTTTTGGAAGCTTTGCCCGCGCTCGTCTCGGATGGCGAGGAAATATGAGCAGTCAAACGTCGAAAAAGGTTCTCGCCCAACGCCGCAGCTGGTTTGCGCTCGCGGTGCTGCTGGTCGGCGCATTCATGGCATTGCTGGACACCACGATCGTCAATGTCGCGATTCCGACGATCCGCACCAGTCTGGGTGCATCGAACGCCACGCTGTCGTGGATCGTTTCCGGCTACGCGCTGGCCTTCGGGCTGGCTTTGATACCGGCCGGCAGAGTGGGGGACCGGCTGGGACACAAGTGGGTGTTCATCGCAGGTCTGTCGCTGTTCACGGTTGCGAGTCTGGCGTGCGGCCTGGCCCGTGACGACGCGCAGCTCATCACCGCACGCGCAATCCAGGGCCTGGCCGGTGGCATGTTCTTCACCCCGATCACCGCGTTGATCCAGTTGATGTTCGCCGACCGGGCGCGAGCGCGCGCATTCGCGGTGATGGGAGCGACGATCGGCTTTTCGGTTGCGCTCGGCCCCCTGGTCGGCGGCCTGATCATTGCGGCCTCGGGCGCGCACGTCGGCTGGCGGCTCGTATTCGACGTGAACGTCCCGCTCGGCGTCCTCGCGGTCGTCGCCGCGGTCGTGCTCCTTCCGGCTGGGGCCGAAGGTAGGGAAGGCAAGGGCGATTGGCCCGGCCTGGCATTGCTGTCGGCGGG
>NZ_JAFBAT010000205.1 GCF_019247615.1 Mycobacterium sp.
CCAACCGCTTCACGTGCCCCCGAGCGCGCCGGCGCGGGTGGTGGTGCTGGCATCGGGTACCGGTTCGCTGCTGGGTTCACTCATCGAAGCCGCCACGGGTGACTACCCCGCGCGCATAGTCGCCGTCGGCGTGGATCGCGCATGCCGGGCCACCGAGGTGGCGACGGCGGCGGCACTGCCGGCGTTCACGGTGCGTCTCGGCGATTACTCCGACCGCGCGGCCTGGGACGCGGCCATCACCGAGGCCACGGCCGCACACTCGCCGGATCTGGTCGTCTCCGCTGGTTTCATGAAAATTCTTGGGCCACAGTTTCTTTCACGGTTCGCAGGACGCGTCGTCAATACCCATCCCGCGCTGCTGCCCGCGTTCCCGGGAGCACGTGGAGTGGCCGACGCATTGGCTTACGGTGTGAAAGTCACCGGCTGTACGGTGCACCTGGTAGATGCCGGCACGGATACCGGGCCGATACTGGCACAGCAAGCCGTCCCGATACTCGACGACGACGATGAACAGACCCTGCACGAACGCATCAAGGTCACCGAACGGCGGCTGTTGGTCGAGGTGGTGGCGGCGATCGCGAGCCGCGGCATGACAGTGGTCGGCAGAAAGGCAACCATACGATGAGCACCTACGACCCGCGAAAGCCTATCCGGCGCGCGTTGATCAGCGTGTACGACAAGACGGGGCTCATCGAACTTGCCCAGGGACTCACGGCCGCCGGCGTCGAGATCGTGTCGACCGGCTCTACCGCGAAAACCATTGCGGAAAAAGGAATCAGCGTCACCCGCGTGGAGGAACTCACCGGCTTTCCCGAGGTGCTCGATGGCCGGGTCAAGACGTTGCACCCCCATGTGCACGCCGGCCTGCTGGCCGATCTGCGCAAACCGGAGCACGAGGCGGCACTCGAGCGGCTCGGGATCGCGGCGTTCGAGCTGGTCGTCGTCAATCTGTATCCGTTCAGCGAAACGGTGGATTCCGGCGCGGGCATCGACGAATGCGTCGAACAGATCGACATCGGTGGCCCGTCGATGGTCCGGGCCGCAGCGAAGAATCATCCCAGCGTGGCGGTGGTCACCAGCCCGCTTGGCTACGACGGGGTGTTAGCCGCCCTGCGTTCCGGCGGTTTTACCCTCACCGAACGAAAAAGGCTGGCCGCGTTGGCTTTTCAGCACACCGCGGATTACGACATCGCCGTCGCCGGTTGGATGGAGTCGACGCTGGCACCCGAACATCCCGCCACGGCGTTCCCGCAGTGGCTTGCCGGCAGCTGGCGCCGCGCGGCGATGCTGCGCTACGGCGAGAATCCGCACCAGCAGGCGGCGCTCTACAGCGATCCCGGCGCCTGGCCAGGTCTGGCACAGGCCGAGCAGCTGCACGGAAAAGACATGTCGTACAACAACTTCACCGACGCCGACGCGGCTTGGCGGGCCGCTTTCGACCATGAACAAATCTGCGTGGCGATCATCAAGCACGCCAATCCCTGCGGCATTGCGATCTCTTCGGTGTCTGTCGCCGATGCCCACCGCAAAGCCCATGAATGCGACCCATTGAGTGCCTACGGCGGGGTGATCGCGGCCAACGCGGCGGTCAGCGTCGAGATGGCGGAGTACGTCGGCACCATCTTCACGGAAGTGATCGTCGCTCCCGCCTACGAGCCGGGCGCGCTCGAAGTCTTGACGCGCAAGAAGAACATCCGGGTCTTGGCGGCCTCCGAGCCGCTGACCGGAGGTTCCGAGCTCCGACCCATCAGCGGGGGGCTGCTGGTACAGCAACGTGACCAACTGGATGCCCATGGTGACAACCCGGCGAACTGGACGCTGGCGACCGGGTCGCCGGCCGACCCGGCGACGCTCACCGACCTGGTCTTTGCGTGGCGCGCCTGCCGTGCGGTCAAGTCCAACGCGATCGTCATCGCCGCCGACGGCGCCACCATCGGCGTCGGCATGGGCCAAGTCAACCGCGTCGATGCCGCTCGACTGGCCGTCGAAAGAGGCAACGCACGAGGCGGCGATCGGGTGCGGGGCGCGGTCGCGGCGTCGGATGCGTTCTTCCCGTTTCCCGACGGGCTCCAGACGCTCACCGCCGCGGGAGTCAAGGCTGTGGTGCACCCCGGAGGATCGGTGCGCGACGACGAGGTGACCGCCGCGGCTGCCGAGGCCGGCATCACCGTGTACCTCACCGGCGCGCGCCACTTTGCCCACTGAGGGCCCACTGAGGGCCCACTGAGGGCCCACTGAACGTTCGAGCGTTCGACTGCGTGACACGTGCGCGCAACGCGTAGCGTGGAGTGGTGCCATCACCGACCAACCTTCCCCGAACCGTCGGCGAACTGCGTGCCGCCGGTCACCGTGAGCGGGGGGTCAAGCAGGAAATCCGCGAAAATCTGTTGACGCGCCTCGCAGACGGCGCGGAAGGTGAAGCGATCTGGCCGGGCATCTTGGGCTTCGACGACACCGTATTGCCTCAGCTGGAACGGGCGCTGATCGCGGGACACGACTTCGTGCTGCTCGGCGAACGCGGCCAGGGCAAGACCCGGCTGCTGCGGGCGCTGGTCGGATTGCTTGACGAGTGGACCCCCGTGATTGACGGCGCCGAACTCGGTGAGCATCCGTACCGGCCCATCACGCCGGAGTCCATCCGGCGCGCCGCCACGCTCGGTGACGATCTGCCCGTCGCGTGGAAACACCGCAGCGAGCGTTACACCGAAAAGCTGGCCACCCCGGATACCAGCGTCGCCGACCTCGTCGGCGACATCGACCCGATCAAGGTTGCCGAGGGTCGCAGCCTCGGTGACCCGGAGACCATCGCCTACGGCCTCATCCCGCGGGCGCATCGCGGCATCGTCGCGGTCAACGAACTCCCCGACCTCGCCGAGCGCATCCAGGTGTCAATGCTCAACGTCATGGAGGAGCGCGACATTCAGGTCCGTGGCTACACGCTGCGGCTGCCCCTGGACGTGTTGGTTGTCGCCAGCGCCAACCCCGAGGACTACACCAACCGAGGCCGCATCATCACCCCGCTCAAGGACCGGTTCGGCGCCGAGATCCGGACCCACTACCCGCTCGAGCTAGACGCGGAGATGGGCGTGATCGTCCAGGAAGCGCATCTGAGCGCTCAGGTGCCCGACTATCTCATGCAGATCATCGCGCGGTTCGCCCGGTATCTGCGGGAGTCGAACTCCGTCGACCAGCGGTCGGGGGTGTCCGCGCGGTTCGCCATCGCGGCGGCCGAGACCGTCGCCGCCGCCGCGCGGCACCGCGGCGCGATCCTGGGGGAGACCGATCCCGTCGCTCGGGTGGTCGACCTCGGCACGGTGATCGACGTGCTGCGCGGCAAGCTGGAATTCGAGTCCGGAGAAGAGGGCCGCGAACAGGCCGTGCTCGAGCACCTCCTGCGTCGCTCGACCGCCGACACCGCGGCCAGGGTCCTGGGCGGCATCGACGTCGGTTCGTTGGTGTCCGCCGTGGAGGGCGGCTCGGCGGTGACGACGGGCGAGCGGATATCCGCCAAGGATGTGCTGGCCGCGGTTCCGGCGCTGCCGGTCGTGGACAGGATCGCGGCCAAGCTCCATGCGCAGTCCGAGGGCGAGCGCGCCGCGGCCCTGGAATTGGCGCTGGAGGCGCTGTATCTCGCCAAGCGAATCGACAAGGTTTCCGGCGAAGGTCAAACCGTCTATGGCTAAACCTGTTTCGAGAGGACATTCGTCGCGCTACTCGGCGTACACCGGCGGGCCCGACCCGCTGACTCCGCCCGTAGATCTGCGCGAGGCGCTCGAACAGATCGGTCAGGACGTGATGGCCGGCACCTCGCCGCGCCGCGCGCTGTCGGAGTTGCTGCGCCGCGGCACCAAGAACATGCCCGGCGCCGACCGATTGGCGGCCGAGGCGAACCGACGCCGACGGGAGCTGTTGCGCCGCAACAACTTAGACGGCACTCTACAAGAGATCAAGCGATTGCTCGACGAGGCGGTGCTGGCCGAGCGCAAGGAGCTCGCCCGCGCGCTGGACGACGACGCCCGGTTTGGCGAATTGCAGCTGGACGCGCTGCCGGCATCGCCGGCGAAGGCCGTCCAGGAGCTTTCCGACTACAACTGGCGCAGCGCCGAGGCACGCGAAAAGTACGAGCAGATTAAGGATCTGCTCGGACGCGAGATGCTGGACCAGCGCTTCGCGGGCATGAAGCAGGCGCTCGAGGGCGCCACCGACGAGGACCGCCGGCGCGTCAACGAGATGTTGGATGACCTCAACGACCTGCTCGACAAGCACGCCCGCGGCCAGGACACGCAGCAGGACTTCGACGACTTCATGGACAAGCACGGCGAGTTCTTCCCCGAGAACCCGCGCAACGTCGACGAGCTGCTGGACTCATTGGCCAAGCGCGCCGCCGCCGCGCAGCGCTTCCGCAACAGCCTGAGTCCAGATCAGCGTGCCGAGTTGGATGCGTTGGCGCAGCAGGCATTTGGCTCTCCGGCGCTGATGCAGGCACTGAATCGGCTCGATACGTATCTGCAGGCAGCGCGGCCGGGCGAAGACTGGACCGGATCGCAGCAGTTCTCCGGCGACAACCCGTTCGGCATGGGCGAGGGCGCTCAAGCTCTGTCCGACATCGCCGAGTTGGAGCAACTGGCCGAGCAGCTGTCGCAGAGCTATCCGGGTGCCACCATGGATGACGTCGACCTCGACGCGCTGGCACGTCAACTCGGCGATCAGGCCGCCATCGATGCCCGGACGCTGGCCGAATTGGAACGCGCGTTGGTCAATCAGGGCTTCCTGGATCGTGGTTCCGATGGCCAATGGCGGCTGTCCCCGAAAGCCATGCGCCGCCTGGGCGAGACGGCGTTACATGATGTGGCGCAACAGCTTTCGGGCCGACGCGGCGAGCGTGATCATCGGCGCGCCGGCGCCGCCGGAGAGTTGACCGGTGAGACTCGGCCCTGGCAGTTCGGTGACACCGAGCCATGGAACATCTCCCGCAGTCTGACCAACGCGGTGCTGCGGCAAGCGGGAACGACGACCATCGGCGGCCCGATCCGGATCACCGTCGAGGATGTCGAGGTGTCCGAGACGGAGACTCGCACGCAGGCCGCGGTGGCGCTGCTGGTGGACACCTCGTTTTCGATGGTGATGGAGAATCGGTGGCTGCCGATGAAGCAGACGGCGCTCGCCCTCAATCATCTGGTATGTACGCGGTTCCGCTCAGATGCGTTGCAAATCATCGCCTTCGGCCGCTACGCCCGCACGGTGACCGCCGCCGAGCTCACGGGCCTGGAGGGTGTCTACGAGCAGGGCACCAATCTGCATCATGCGTTGGCGCTGGCGGGTCGTCACCTGCGCCGCCACCCCAACGCGCAGCCCGTCGTGTTGGTGGTGACCGACGGCGAGCCGACGGCGCACCTGGAAGACTTCGACGGGGAAGGGTCGGCGGTGTTCTTCGATTACCCGCCTCATCCGCGCACCATCGCCCATACCGTGCGGGGGTTCGACGACATAGCCCGCCTCGGTGCCCAGGTGACGATCTTCCGGCTGGGCAGCGATCCCGGCCTGGCGCGGTTCATCGACCAGGTCGCCCGGCGCGTCGAGGGGCGCGTCGTGGTGCCCGATCTCGACGGCCTCGGTGCCGCCGTGGTCGGCGACTACCTGCGGTCCCGACGCCGTCGTTAGCGCCCACCGGCAAGCCCCAGGCTTCACACGCGAGGCGTAGACGACCGGCCCGAAGCGGACACGTTCAGCGAGGTGCCCGACTAACTCGACTGCTCCCGGCGCGCTCTGCGGGCCTTGCGCTTGATGCCCACACCGCCCCAGAACGAGAAGCCGTGGATCTTGACCTTCGGCGCGCCCGGCGTGCCGTGGCCCACGACGCTCTGGTCGAAGCCGCCCATCACACCGCGCCCGTGGATCTCGACGTTGACTTCGGGCGGCAGCAGTATGCTCTGCGCGCCCATGATGGAGATCGCATGGATGTCGACCTCGGTCGAGGTGAAGTCGGCGTAGCGCAGGTCCACGACCCCGCTGCCCCAGAAGGTGAACGTGGTCAGCTTCTTCGGCACATTCCACCGACCGCGCCGCTGGAACCCGCTCAGCAGCGCCAGCAGCAACATGGACGGGGCCGGGTTGACATTGCCGCCCCTGCGCGGACTGATCGGCGCGCCCGGCAGATCGGCCCTGAGGTCATCCAGCTCGCGATACGTGGTGGCGGCATAAGCCTTGGCCAGCCGGTCTTCGTAGTCCTTGAGCTGCAGCCGGCCCTGCTCGGCTGCGTAGGCGAGCAACTGCGCGAGCTGTATGCGATCTGTGTCGGCGGCACGTGCGGATTCGTCGCGCGCATCCCTGGCATCGGGCGCGTCACGCTGCGCTGAGTTGCTCATCATCCACGAGCGTACGACGTAGCGGCTTTGCTGCAAGCGGGTTGGCTAAACTGCAACCTTCGAGGTCATTAGACGTTTGCGCAACTAGGTGTCGACTAGGGCGCCCAACTGGGCCGGCGTTTCTGCAGAAACGCGAGCATGCCTTCGCGGGCCTCGTCGGACACGAAGAGCCGGGCCGACTCCTCGGTCAGTCGGGCGGCGTCGCGGTCGAAAGCTTCGCGGACGGCGGCCGTCGTCAGTGCCTTCGAAGCGGCGAGCCCCTGCGGCGATCCGCGTCCCACGTCGGCAACCAGTCCGCGAACCGCGGCGTCCACGTCGTCGGCCGCCATGGTGACCAGTCCGATGGCCGCGGCCTCGACCGCGTCGAACGTCTCACCGGTCAGGTAATAGCGCGCCGCGGCCCGCGGCGACATCTTCGGCAACAGTGTCAGCGAGATGATCGCCGGGGCCACGCCGATGCGGGCTTCGGTCAGCGCGAAGGTGCTGAGTGGACCGGCGACAGCGATGTCACAGGCGCCGACCAGACCGAAGCCGCCCGCGCGGACGTGCCCATCGACAGCGGCGATCACCGGAAGCGGCGACTCGACGATGGCGCGCAGCAGCGCCGTCAGCTCTCGGGCCCGGGCGATGGCCGTGTCGAAAGGGTCGCGGCCGCTGGCCTCGCTCAGGTCCGCGCCGGCGCAGAAGGTGCCGCCGGCGTGGCCGAGCACCACCGCCCGCACCTCCGGATCCGACGCGGCGTCGCGCAGCCCCTGGTGCAGCTGGTTGACCAGAACGGTCGACAGGGCGTTGCGGTTCTGCGGGGAGTTCAGCGTCAGCCGCGCGAACGGGCCGCCCGCATCGGACGGCCCGGCGTAATCGACGACACGGGGTTCCACGGCAAGGCCTCAGTAGCTTCGGGGTAGGCCCAGCGACGTCTGCGCGACGAAGTTCAGCACCATCTCGCGGCTAATCGGGGCGATCCGGCCGAGCCGGGCGGAGGCGAGCAACGCGGCGACGCCGTACTCCTTGGTCAGCCCGTTGCCGCCCATCGACTGCACGGCCTGGTCGACGGAGCGGGTGGCCGCCTCCGCCGCCGCGTACTTGGCCATGTTGGCGGCCTCGGCCGCGCCCACATCGTCGCCGCTGTCGTAGAGTGTGGCGGCCTTCTGCATCATCAGCTTGGCGAGTTCGACCTCGATGTGACACTGCGCCAACGGATGTGAGAGACCCTGGTGCGCGCCGATGGGCGTGGACCAGACCTGACGGGTCTTGACGTAATCGACGGCCTTCTTCAGCGCGAACCGCCCCATGCCCACGGAGCTGGCCGCGCCCATGATCCGCTCGGGGTTCAGGCCCGCGAAAAGCTGCGCGATGGCGGCATCCTCGGCCCCCACCAATGCGTCACCGGGCAGTCGGACATCGTCAAGGAAGACCTGGAATTGGCGTTCGGGGCTGATCAGCTCCATCTCGATCGGCGTATAGGTGAAGCCGGGCGCGTCGGTGGGGACGACGAACAGCGCCGGACGCAGCTTGCCCGTTTTGGCTTCCTCGGTGCGCGCCACCACCAGCACCGCCTGCGCCTGGTCGATGCCGGAGATATAGACCTTCTGCCCCTTGAGGATCCAGTCGCCGCCGTCGCGCCGCGCGGTCGTGGTGATCTTGTGCGAGTTGGATCCGGCGTCCGGCTCGGTGATCGCGAACGCCATCGTCAACGAGCCGTCGGCGATGGACGGGATCCACCGCTTCTTTTGCTCCTCCGTGCCGAACTTGCTGATGATGGTGCCGTTAATCGCCGGCGACACCACCATCAACAGCAGCGCGCTGCCCGCGGCCGCCATCTCCTCCATGACCAGCGACAGCTCATACATCCCGGCGCCCCCGCCGCCGTACTCCTCGGGGAGGTTGACCCCGAGGAATCCGAGTTTGCCTGCCTCGGACCATAATTCGGTGGTGTGCTCGTGTGCGCGGGCCTTCTCCAGGTAATACTCGGCGCCGTAGTTGGCCGCCCACTCGGCCACCGCCTTGCGCAGCGCCCGGCGCTCCTGGTTTTCTATGAAGCTGGTGTCGATGAAGCTGGTTTCGGTCACTGTGCATCTCCTTCGTGCGCATTTCGCGGCGCGAGCGCTTCCACCCTCGCCAGGATGGCGCCCACTTCGACCTGCTGGCCGGTGTCGACGTTGAGCTCGGCGAGCACGCCGTCGGACGGCGCGGTGATGGTATGTTCCATCTTCATCGCCTCCAGCCAGATCAGCGGCTGGCCCGTGGTGACCGCTTCGCCGACGGCGGCGCCGAGTCGGATGACGTTGCCCGGCATCGGCGCCACCAGTGAGCCCTTTTCGACGGTCGACCCGGGCTCGGGAAAGCGTGGCAGCGCAACCAGGTGAACGGGGCCGCGCGCCGAGTCGACGTAGACGTGTTCGTGGTAGCGCCGCACCGAAAAACGGTGGTCCACGCCGTGGGAGCTCAGCACCACCTCGTCCGCCGCGGCCGCGACGAGTCGCACGGTATCGTCCGCCGGAAGTTCCAAACCGCTTCTGTTGAAGCGATATTCGATACGATGCTCAGTGCCGCCGTCGTCGCGATAGCTCTTCATCTGATAACCCGACGGCAGGTTGCGCCAGCCGCCGGGGATCGATGCGAACGCACCCGATGTTTTGGCGGTTGCCCGATTGTGCGCGGCATCGGCCAACGCGGCGGCGATGGCCGACAACCGAAGGGCCGCGTCGTCGGCCAGCGGTGCCGCCAGCTGCGTCAGGCCGTGGGTGTCGAAAAACGCCGTATCCGTTGCGCCGTCCAGGAATGCCGGATGACGCAGCACGTTCACCAGTAGGTCGCGGTTGGTGCGTAGGCCGTGCACGCGGGCCCGGGCCAGCGCATCGGCCAGGACCAGCGCCGATTGCCGACGCGTCGGAGCGTAGGAGATCACCTTGGCCAGCATCGGGTCGTAATGGATCGATACCGTCGACCCGTCGACGATTCCGGAATCCAGCCGTATTCCGGTCCGATGCCCCAGCGAGCCGAACTCGGCGCGGACCCCCGGGATCGCGAACGTGTGCAGCACACCGGCCTGCGGCTGCCAGCCATGAGCGGGATCCTCCGCGTAGAGCCGCGCCTCGACCGAATGCCCTTGCGCCGCAGGTGGTTGCGCGTCGAGGCGAGCGCCGCCTGCCACCGCGAGCTGAAGTTCGACAAGATCGAGTCCCGTGGTCTCCTCGGTGACCGGGTGCTCGACCTGCAGCCTGGTGTTCATCTCCAGGAAGTAGAATTCGCCGTCATCATCGGCGAGAAACTCCACTGTGCCCGCCCCCGCATAGCCGATCGCACCGGCAGCCAGCTTGGCCGCGTCGAACAGCTTGGCCCGCATGCCGGGTGTGCGCTCCACCAACGGGGACGGCGCCTCCTCGATGATTTTCTGGTGGCGACGCTGAATCGAGCATTCCCGTTCCCCGACGGCCCACACGGTGCCGTGGTTATCGGCGAGGACCTGAACCTCCACGTGGTGTCCGGTGGGCAGGTAGCGCTCGCAGAACACGGTGGGGTCGCCGAATGCGGACTGCGCCTCTCGCCGGGCGGCGGCGACTTCTCCTGCCAGCGCGGATAATTCCCGAACCACCCGCATCCCGCGGCCGCCGCCGCCCGCGGAAGCCTTGACCAGCACCGGCAACTGCGCTTCGGTGACGGTGTCGGGATCGAGCTCGTCGAGCACGGGCACGCCGGCGGCGGCCATCAGCTTCTTGGACTCGATCTTGGAGCCCATTGCCCGCACCGAATCCACTGGTGGCCCAACCCAGGTCAGGCCGGCGGCGTGCACGGCGGCGGCGAAATCGGCGTTCTCCGAGAGGAATCCGTACCCCGGGTGCACCGCATCCGCACCGGCAGCGCGGGCGGCGCCGATGAGGGCGTCGGCGTTGAGATAGTCGTTCGTCTTCGGCAGCCGCACCCGGGCGTCGGCCTCGGCGACATGCGGTGACGCGGCGTCGGGTTCGGTGTACACCGCGACGGTGCCCAGCCCGAGCCGCCGGCAGGTGGCGAACACCCGCCGGGCGATCTCGCCCCGGTTGGCGACCAGCACTCGAGTGATTTCCATATGGCTCACATCCGGTAGACGCCGAAGTTCGACGTCCCTTTGATCGGGGCATTGGCAATGGCGGACAGACACATTCCGAGCACGGTCCGGGTGTCGCGCGGGTCGATGACGCCGTCGTCGTAGAGCATTCCGGACAACACCAGGGGCAGCGATTCGGCCTCGATTTGGCCCTCGACGGCGGCCCGCATCGCGGCGTCGGCCTCCTCGTCGACCTGCTGGCCGCGGGCTTCGGCCGCCGCGCGGGCGACGATCGACAGCACGCCCGCCAGCTGCGCGCCGCCCATCACGGCGGATTTGGCGCTGGGCCAGGCGAACAGGAACCTGGGGTCGTAGGCCCGGCCACACATGCCGTAGTGCCCGGCGCCGTAGGACGCGCCGATGATCAACGAGATGTGTGGCACGGCCGAGTTGGATACCGCGTTGATCATCATCGATCCGTGTTTGATCATGCCGCCCTCTTCGTAGTCCTTGCCCACCATGTACCCGGTGGTGTTGTGCAGGAACAACAATGGGGTGTCGTAGCGGTTGGCCAGTTGGATGAACTGCGTCGCCTTCTGCGACTCCTCGCTGAAGAGGATGCCGCGCGCGTTGGCCAGGATCCCCAGCGGATAGCCGTGCAGCCGGGCCCAGCCCGTCACCAGCGACGACCCGTAAAGCGGCTTGAATTCATCGAATTCGGAGCCGTCGACGATGCGGGCGATCACCTCGCGGGGGTCGAACGGGATGCGCAGGTCCGCCGGCACGATGCCGATCAGCTCCTCTGCGTCGAACAACGGCTCGGTCACCGGCCCGGGCACGGCCCCCTGCTTGCGCCAGTTGAGCCGGGCGACAATGCGGCGTCCGATCCGAATCGCGTCCAACTCGTCGAGGGCGAAATAGTCGGCGAGGCCCGATATGCGGGCGTGCATTTCGGCACCGCCCAGCGATTCGTCGTCGGACTCCTCGCCGGTGGCCATCTTCACCAGTGGCGGGCCCGCCAGGAAAACCTTCGAACGTTCCTTGATCATCACGACATGATCAGACATCCCCGGAACGTAGGCGCCGCCCGCGGTGGAGTTGCCGAAAACCAATGCGATCGTGGGAATCCCGGCCGCCGATAGCCGGGTCAGGTCGCGGAACATCTGTCCGCCGGGGATGAAGATCTCCTTCTGGGTGGGCAGGTC
>NZ_JAFBAT010000025.1 GCF_019247615.1 Mycobacterium sp.
AAACGCCGCAATTTCGAATCCTGCCAGTGACACTATGTGACCAGCGTAAACGCAGCCCTGCCCGGTCGGCCAAAACAAAACCCAGTGCTCGCAGGCCAACCTCACACTCGTCGTCGGCGAAAAAACACAGAATTCGCTAACGGGAGCACCTAACATCCATTTATCGCTGAACGCGGGGGCAGCTCGGCTACCGGAGGTCTCCCATGTCGTTCGTGATCGCGGTGCCGGAAACAGCGACGGACGCGGCCACAAGTCTGGCGAGTATCGGCTCCACGATCACCAAAGCCAACGCGGCGGCAGCAGCCCCCACCACGGCGGTGCTGGCCGCAGCCGAGGATGAGGTGTCGGCGGCTGTTGCCTCGCTGTTTTCCGGCCACGCCCAGCAGTATCAGGCGCTCAGCGCGCAGGCGGCGGCGTTTCATTCCCAGCTTGTGCAGACCCTCACGGCCGGTGCGTGTGCCTACGCCGGCACCGAGGCCGCCAACGTCGAGCAGATGCTGCTGGGCGCGTTTCAGCCGTTCCTGCAGGAGACCCAGCCGGTCCGGCAGGCCCTGCTCGGCGTGATCAATGCGCCCACCGAGTTTCTGCTCGGGCGTCCGCTGATCGGCCCCGGCGCCAACGGCGCGACCAACAGGCTAGGGGTGGGGATGCCCGGCGGTGCCGGTGGCATCTTGTGGGGCAGGGGCGGCAACGGTGGCAACAGCACCGCCGCCGGAGCCCCCGGCGGGGCGGGTGGTCCGGCGGGGTTGCTGGGCACCGGTGGCACCGGGGGTATGGGCGGACCGGGTGCCGTCGGAGGCTCCGGCGGCGCGGGGGGTCTGCTGTATGGCCACGGCGGACCCGGTGGTATCGGCGGGCCACTCACGATTACCGGCGTTAGCAGCGGCGGCGCGGTGTTGTTCAGTAACGGTGGACCTGGCGGAGCGGGCGGTCCGGCGGGGTTGCTCGGCGCCGGTGGCACCGGCGGCATGGGCCAGTGGGGCGCACCCGGCGGGGCCGGGGGCATCAGCGGGTGGCTGTATGGCCACGGCGGGCCCGGCGGTATCGGCGGGCCCCTGGCTATCGGTGGTAGCGGCGGCAGCGCGGTGTTGTTCGGGAAGGGTGGGCCTGGCGGGGTCGGCGGGGAATTGGCCCGAGGTGGTTCGGGTGGTCATGGCGGGTGGCTGGTCGGCACCGGGGGCCCGGGCGGGACCGGCGGGGTGCTGGGTCCCGGCGGCCCGGGCGGACCCGGCGGCATGTTGTGGGGCAAAGCCGGGCCCACCGGCGCCGCTGGTGGCCCAGCTACCGCCCCGATGTATTTGAATGCGGTGCTGGACAATGGCCAGCCTCGCGAAATTACGTACATAAGCATAGAGAGCGGACCGAGTTCGCCGGTGATAGTCGACACCGGTTCCCAAGGCCTTCTAGTCACACCGCCAGACGTCAATGGCGTAAATCTCGGCCAGCCCATCGGGACGGGGTCGAAGGTATACAACCCCCAAGGGTCGACCACCCACACATACGCTTACACGGAATACAACGCATCGGTGAATTTTGCCGGTACTGGAATCGTCACCCAGCCGATGACCATCGGTGTCATCAACTCCGATACAGTCACAACTACCAAAAATGGTATGACGACCTCGACAATCTACACATGGAGCCCATCGCAATCGACATACGTCGACCCAGCGGGGGACACCCATACTGTAGTCGGCGTAATGGGTGTTGGCGTTAGGGCTGATGGTGTGGGCTTCTCTCCCGTCCAGGAATTGCCGGGCACCCTCAATCAGGGTGTGCTTCTAAACAACCCCCAGAATCAGCTGCAGTTCGGCGCCAACCCGCTGAGCTACTATGCTTCGCTTCCCGGAGGCGCGAAAACCTCGGCTTCTCCCGATCTGCTGGTGCAGGTCACATCAACCGCTTCCCCTCCCCCTAACCCGGGTACAACCGCCATTCCAGCGACCCCCACCGGGGCTATCGATAGCGGTGGCATATACGGAGGCGTCCCCCAGTCCGCGCTGCCAAATCCCAGCGACACGAAATTTCCAGCGGGAGATACTATCTGGGTTTATACGAGCAACAACCCGGGAAATCCCGGTACTCCGGCTTTGCTGTATTCCGCGACCGTGAACGGACCGGGGCTTCCGGATGTTTACACAAGTACCACGAATACGCCTTTTAATTCTGGAGTTTTTCCGTTCTCCGGGTACGGCGGCGGCCTCGTCCTCCCCAGCGGCATCCCAGCCTCCAACGGCATCCCGATCTACGTCGCGTACAGCCCCAGCGGTACCGGGACGACATACTTCGACAGCTGAGCACCGCATGGGCAAGCCCATTAATGTTCCCGGCAACACGGATAGAAAGTTAAAGGACACGGACCGGGCCAATCACTTGCCGAAACACAAACGCCCCGTCGGTTCCTTGCGCAGAAACTCATCCAGCAGCCGATACTTTTCGAGCGGGCGGTGAGGGACACAAAAACACCCTCAAACAGGGGCCTATAGTGAATTATCCCGCTCATTTCGCCCTCATCGGAGGCCTCCCCTATTCTTAGTGGTCAAATCCCTATTTCTGCTGGGCTGAACACGTTTCGGCTCTCCCGGCATCTTCGGATAGTTCGGCGGGTATGGCATGTCGCCTAGTCCGCGCTCTTCGTCGGCGTCGGCCATCGCGAGCAGCGGGACGATCGACTGGGCCACGTCGTCCATGTCCGCCCACGGGTCGTCGCGGTGCTTCACCAGATCGGGCACGGTGGCCATGGTGTAGTCGTCCGGGTCGGCGCCGGCGAGTTCGTCCCACGTCAGGGGTGTCGACACCGTCGCGATCGGCGTGCGCCGGACAGAGTAGGGCGACGCCATGGTGCGGTCGCGCGCGTTCTGGTTGAAGTCGATGAAGATGCGCTCGCCACGCTCCTCTTTCCACCACGAGGTGGTCACCGCGTCCGGTGCGCGACGCGCCACCTCGCGGGCGAGCGCGATGCCCGCCCGGCGCACCTCGACGAAGCCCCAGTCGGTGGCGATGCGCAGAAACACGTGGACGCCACGGCCGCCGGAAGTCTTCGCGTACCCGACCAGGCCGAGTTCGTCGAGAAGTGGCCGCAGGACGTCGACGGCGACGGCCCGTGCCTGCTGAAAACCGGTGCCGGGCTGCGGATCCAGGTCGATGCGCAACTCGTCGGGATGATCGGTGTCCGGGCAGCGCACCTGCCATGGGTGCAACGTGATCGTGCCCATCTGCGCCGCCCACACGATGGCGGCGGGGTGGGTGACTTTCAGGGCGTCGGCGGTGCGTCCCGAGGGGAACGTCACGCGGCAGGTCTCCAGGTAGTCGGGATGGCGCTGCGGAACCCGCTTCTGGTAGATCTCCTCACCCTCAATGCCGTCAGGAAAGCGCTGCAGGTGGGTGGGACGGTCGCGCAGCGCGGTCAGCATCGGACCGCAGCCCACGGCGAGGTAGTACTCGACGAGCCGTCGCTTGGTGCCGTTGGATCCCAGCGCCGGGAAGTACACCTTGTCGGGGTTGGTGAGCCGTACCGCGATGCCGTCGACGTCGATCTCTTCTGCTGCAGCCGCCACGTCATGATTCCAGCACGCCGCACGTAAGAATGAGCCAATGGACTTGCCCGTTACGCCGCCCGTTTCGCCGATGCTGGCCAAACCGGTGCGCTCGATCCCGCCCGATGCGTCGTATGAGCCGAAATGGGACGGCTTTCGATCCATTTGCTTTCGCGACCGCGATCAGGTCGAGCTGGGCAGCCGCAACGAGCGGCCGATGACGCGCTACTTCCCCGAGCTGGTCGCGGCGGTCCGGACAGAGCTGCCGGAACGCTGCGTGATCGATGGCGAGATCGTCGTCGCCACCGAGCATGGCCTGGACTTCGAGGCGCTGCAGCAGCGGATTCATCCGGCCGACTCGCGGGTGCGGATGCTTGCCGAGAAAACGCCGGCTTCCTTCATCGCCTTCGACCTGCTCGCGCTCGGCGACGATGACTACACCCAGCGCCCGTTCACCGAGCGGCGCGCCACCCTGGTTGAGGCGTTGGCGCGTTCGGGGCCGTCGATCCACGTCACGCCGGCGACCACCGATCTGCGGACCGCTCAGCGCTGGTTCGAGGAATTCGAGGGCGCCGGCCTCGACGGCGTCATCGCCAAGCCACTGACGCTCACCTATCAGCCCGACAAACGCGTGATGTTCAAGATCAAACACGAGCGCACCGCCGACTGCGTGGTCGCCGGCTATCGGGTACATAAGTCCGGCGGTGAGGCGATCGGGTCGTTGCTGCTGGGGCTTTACCAGGACGACGGCAGGCTCGCTTCGGTCGGCGTGATCGGCGCGTTTCCCATGGCCGAACGGAGACGGCTGTTCGACGAATTACAGCCGTTGGTAACGACTTTCGACGGTCATCCCTGGAATTGGGCCGCGCACGAAGCGGGCGAGCGAACGCCGCGCAAGAACGAATACTCACGCTGGAACGTGGGCAAGGACCTCTCGTTCGTGCCGCTCCGACCCGAGCGCGTGGTCGAGGTTCGCTACGACCACATGGAAGGGCCGCGGTTTCGCCACACCGCCCAGTTCAGCCGGTGGCGGCCCGACCGCGATCCCCGCACGTGCACCTACGCGCAACTCGAGCAACCGGTTACATTCAGCCTCAACGAGATCGTTCCGGGCCTCGGCCCGGCTTAGCGTCGCTTGGTAAGGGCGGAGTCATTGAAGGCGCGTTCGGCGTCGATGCGGCGGGCGCGGTCTTGTGCGCGGGTGCGGCCGCGGGTGGGCATCATCAACCCACGCTCACCGGTGGGCCGCTGTCGCGTTGAGACACTCGGTAATTCGGCGGTGGGTAGACAAAGGGTGG
>NZ_JAFBAT010000310.1 GCF_019247615.1 Mycobacterium sp.
ACGGCCACGGGTCGCGGGCGGACTACTGGGCGTTCGGCGGGGGCCCGCACCGCTGTGTGGCCGTCAGTCTGGCGAAAACAGCGTTGACTGTGTTGGTCAGCGAATGGTTACGCACTATCCCCGCGTTCGGGTTAGATACTGAGTCAGTGCCGCCGGTTATCCTCGAGGAGGCGGTCCGGCTGTCGAGTTTGCCGCTGCGCTGGCATTAAATCAGACCGCGGGGGCCTTGCCACTTTCGTCGGATGAATTGCCGTGCACCCCTAGTGTTTTCGCTCGCTGTGACGGCGCAGCGTTCAGATATCGAGGACGATCCGTAGTGCCGCGTCAACGCGGCGCATCTCGTCGAAGGTGAGAAAGCCGACGCTCTTGCCGAGCCGGCCGGGGTCGATCGCCGCGGCCTGCTCGGCAAGCAGCCGAGTGCTCGTGCCGGCGATTTCGACCTCGGGACGAAAGCTGGCGGCACGAGCCGACGTCGATGTTGGGGCAACCAGGCAGGTCGACAGAGGCAGTTGACCTGATTGGACGACGACAGCGTAGCGGGAACCGGACTGTTCGTGACCGCGGCTTCCCCTCGGGGCATGCAACCGAAAGACCTCACCACGCACGCAGCGTCTCCATATCGCGCAGCACCTGCATCGCCTCAGCGCGATCGGACCCGTCTTTGGCGATCCTCTCCGCCTCGGCGCGAATCGCTGCGCCAGCCTTGCGTCGTCCGGCATCGATGAGAGCAGATCGAATGGCTGCGGACACAGCCGTGCCGTCATTGGTCAAAACCTCCAGCGCCTTCAATGTGTCTTCGTCCGGCCGGAAGGTAATCGTGTCAGCCATAACGACAGTGTATGACGGTTTGTAAGACAGTCACTGATCAGCATCAGGAACGGTTCGGAGAAGAGCGGCAGCCCCGACGGGGGGCAGTCACAATTCTCCGCGTTGGTCGAGGCTATCCACCGCTGCAGTCAGCGCTTCGAGTGGTCTTCCGCACCGCCATCCTGGGGGCATCAAAAGTTCAGCCCCGAGAACATGATCCGTCCGGGGTCATACTTCTGCCTGACCGCGGTTAGCCGAGCGAGGTGAGGGCCGAAGTAGCGCGAAGCGGGTTGATTCGCCTCCAGGTAGTTCACATAGCCGCCGACCGAATAGGCTTGCACCGCTTGGTGTGCCGTGTTGAGCCAGCTGGTCGCCGCAGCCGGGTCGCCCGATGTTTCGACGTACCACTGCACCAGCGCGGTCTGTCGACGCCACGGGAAGGCCGTGGCATCCGGTGCCACACCGGCGAGCGCGCCGTCGAGCGCGTGCATGATCGCCAACATCCGGCCCGCCCCCCGCGGAAAGGCGTTGACCGCCGCGGCGATCGCCTGCGCGACGGGCGCGTTGACGGTGGGAAAGACATCGGATCCGCCGACGTACCCGAGCGGCGCGGGATTGAGGTTCCCGACTGCCAGGTATCTCACCAGGTCCATGTAGTTGAAGGTGTGGTTCTCGGTGGCGGCCGGTTGGAGTCCGACAGCGGAAACGATGGCGGCCGCAACGCCGCCACCCGACCCGACCGGACAGGTCGCGACAATGCGGCACTGCGTGCCGAACGCGTCGGTGATGCTGTCCGCGAGTGCCCAACTGCGTGGGTCTGCGCTGCGCAGCCAGTTCTGCCAACCGACGAGGACCTGAGCGAATGATTGCGGGAGGAAATGCAGCTCGACCACGTCGACGTCCTTGATGGGGAAGGTGGCGAAGGTCAGCGACGTTGTCACGCCGAAGTTGCCGCCACCCCCGCCGCGCAGCGCCCAGAACAGATCCGGGTTGCTGGCGGCCGACGCCGTGACCGCCTGACCCCCGGGCAGCACCACCGATGCCGATGTCAGTTGGTCACAGAGCAGGCCGGCGTGCCGGGACTGAGCGCCCAGGCCCCCGCCCAGGGCGTGCCCCGCGGCGCCCACCGACGGGCAAGTCCCCGTGGGGACGCCACGACCCGCCCCGGCCAGCGTCTGGTGCATTGCATACAAACTGGTCGCAGGTGTCACCGTGACCTGCCCCGTGGCCGCGTCGTAGTTGATTCCCCCCGGCAACTGACGCAGGTCGAACACCAGGGCGCCGTTGGCCGTCGACGCGCCGATGTAGGAATGCCCACCACTGCGTGGAGCGACTTTGAGGTTCTGGGCAGCAGCGAATGCCATCGCCTTTTGGACGTCCGCCGTCGACGTCGGCGTAACGATCGCCGCCGGCGTAAAGCCGTTGTAGTTGGTATTGAAAACCTGTTTGGCAGAAACGAATTGCGGACCGCTATCCGGCAGCAGCACCTTCCCGCCGAGCGCGGACGAAAGACCGTCCCAGCCGGAGGCATTCGGAGCGGCGGTGGCCCGGCCCGAGCCGACAAGCGCGCCGGCGGCCAGCGCTCCTACGGCGGCCCGGAGAAACGCCTGCCGCGAGACCTCCCGCGCAAACTCGGGTTCCCGCGATTGCATCATGTCCCGCATTGTCGACCACCGAAGGACAAAAGCCTCGCTGCCACATGACGTGTCGCAGGACTATTCGCCGGGAATCACCGCAGCTTCTGCGCGAATTCGATGATGTTGCCGTCCGGGTCGGCGATGTGCAGCGTCCTCTCGCGCCAAGGCCGGTCCACCGGCCCGCTGAGGATTTCTACACCAAGCCCACGCAACCGCTCCGCTTCCCCGTCCACATCGTCGATCAGGAAGCCGATCTCGCCGCACGGCGGTTCGCCGCCTTCGCGACCGATGAGCCCGGCCAGCTTCGACCGTTCGAAAAGCGCGAATTTGGTGTTCTCCATCTCGAATTCGACGTAGCCGTCGCCCTCGATTCGCACCGCAAGCCCGATCACGTTGCGGTAGAACGCCACAGAGCGCTCAAGCGACGCGACGTAGTGGATCACGTAGTCCAGGCGGGGCATGAATTCACCGCTCACTCAACGGCTGACCCTGAAACGCTTGAGCCGAGACGTCGTTCCGGATACCAATTCGATTCGGCTTCTTGGCAATTGAAGGTGGGCCGCCAGCAAGCGGATGGCTGCGTCGTTCGCCTTGCCATCGACCGCGCGTTCTCGGACGTCGATGGTCAGCTCACCGTCGGGACCGACCTCGACAAGGGGCCCCTTGCTGCTGCCCGGCTTGACCTTGACGACGACCGAGTCGTTCACACCATTAACCGGCCGGCGCTATCACCGGCGGACGGCACACGTTGGCGGCCGGATCCCACCACCAACCGTTGTCGCATGCGAGCGGCTGCGGCCCGACGCCCAGCGGCCTGCATACGTTAGCCGTCGGGTCCCACCACTGGCCCGCGTCGCACGCCAAAGGTTGCGGCCCGACGCCGAGTGGTCTGCACACTTTGCCCGTCGGGTCCCACCACTGGCCGGCGTCACAGTCGGCCGAACTTACCGCCGGCGTTGCGATCGTCGCGGTGGCCATCGACGCGAACACCACCGCGACGACGAGAACCAGATTGCGAACCAACATCCTCATGGCCGCCTCCCCCATGGATTCGACTTGCGCGGCCGGTTCCGTCCCGGTCCGGCCGGCGCCGTATATCCAATCGAACCGAAATCTGGGCACCAGGGTCAAGGCTCCCCCCTCCCGCACAAGGAAATCGCGTGGCTGGTGCCGATGAATTTCGGGCGCACGATGAGTCATACCGTGGAGACGAAAACGACGCGACAGCAAAGGTTGGGTGATATGTCCCCAGAAACGTCCTCCCAAACCACGGCCCTGCCACCGATCGTCGACTACCCCACCTGGCGCGCCGCACTCGCCGAACTGCGTAAGCGCGAGAAGGCCGCGACCCGCGAACTGGATGCGATCGCCGCGCAGCGGCGCCGCCTGCCGATGGTCGAGTTGCCCGACTACATCCTGATCGGCGCCGACGGGCCCGTCCGCCTCGTCGAGGTGTTCGACGGGCGCTCGCAGCTCATCGTCTACCACCACATGTGGTCGGACGGCGCGGAGTGGCAGTGCGCCGGGTGCACGGGCTTCACGTCCCAGTTCACTCGCCTCGAGTTCCTCGAGAACTACGATGCGCGGTTCGTCATCGTCACCAACGGGCCGATCGAGGAGGCCCTGGCCTACAAGCGGAAGGTCGGCAACCGGATGGAGTGGTACTCCTCATCGGAGAGTTCGTTCGCCGCCGACATGGACGCCCCACCCGGTGGCGGGTTCGGGGTCAACGTGTTCCTGCGCGACGGCGACACCGTCTACCGCACATGGCATACCAACGGGCGAGGCACCGAGCAGCTCAGCCACAGCTTCGGACTCATCGACATCCTGCCGTGGGGCCGCCAGGAGGAATGGCTCGATTCGCCCGAAGGTTGGCCCTCGCGCCCGACATACTCGGGATGGCTCGACTCCCCCGCTATCGCCCGCGCGTACGGCCCCAACGACCTCAGGGACAACGCATGACAACGACCACCGAACGTTACGTCGTCACTCGCACCATCCCCGCGACGCCGAAGGAGATTTTCGCGTTGCTGGCCGATCCCTCGCGCCACCAATCGACCGAACCCACAGACTGGGTGCGCGACGCGGTGGATCAGGAACCGATCACCGGTACCGGACAGATCTTCGCCATGAACATGTACCTCACGCAGGCCGGTGGGGACTATGTCACCTACAACCTGGTCAACGTGTTCGACGAGGATCGTGCGATCGGGTGGCTGCCGGGCATCCTCGACGAGGCCGGCAACCACACTCCCGGTGGTTGGTTCTGGCGCTACGACCTTTCACCGAACGACCTTTCACCGAACGACCTTGCACCGAGCGACCTTGCACCGAACGGTGACGGCACCGACGTCACCCTCACCTATGACTGGAGCGCCACGCCCCAGGAATTCCGCGACCAGGTGGGCCAGATGCCCATCTTCGCCGAGGACTACCTTGCCGCGTCGCTGGAAACCCTGGAGCGATCCGTCCTGGCCAACGCGTAGGCCGGATTGCCCGGCTCCTTGCTCGCGCCGTTGCCGCGCTCGCCGTCGCCGGGCTAGGCCAGATTGCCCGGCTCCTTGCTCGCGCCGTTGCGGCGCTCGCCGTCGCCAGGCTAGGCCTCACGCTTGGGGGCCCTCGGACGGCGGCCAAACGGAACCCGGTGATGCGTCGGGTGGTTCGGTGTGGTCGCCACGGGCGAGCGGCACCCACTGCTCGGTGGGCGCGGGCTGCTCATACGAGGGGAAGTCACTGAGCTTGCCCGACGGCTTGGCGTCCCACTTCTCGAACGTCAGCGGCGTCCGCAACCAGTCATGCAGCAGGCTGTACGTCGCCTCGAGCGAATCCATGTGGGTGCGCTCCCAGCCGTGGCTGCCGTCGACACCGAAGCCGACCAGCGCGGCCCTCGTGCCCGCGCCCGCCTCGATCGCGGCGGCGGCGTCGGAGCGGTAGTAGCGAAAAACGTCCCGCACGAAAGGAATACCGCACTCTTCGGCGAGCCGGCACAGCTTCCGGGTGAGGTGGTAGTCGAAAGGGCCGTGCAGATCGGCCATGGGGATGGTCACGCCGTCCTCGATGGAATGCTGACCCGGCGCGCAAACCGCGTTGTCCACCGAGATCAGTTCGGCGACATCCGCGGGCAGGCCATGGCTGGCACCGTGTCCGACCTCTTCGGTGATGGTGACCATGATCATCGTCCGGTGCGGCAACACCACCTTCTGCTCGGAGACGTTCTTGGCCAGTGCCAGTGCGATCGCGACGCCGGCCTTGCCGTCGAGGTGACGCGACACGATGAAGCCGTCGGCGGTGAGTTCAGGACTGGCGATCAGCGCGACGAAGTCGCCGATGTTCACTCCGAGACGAACCAGGTCTTCGCGCGTGGACACCTTGCGGTCGACGCGCACCTCGACGTGGTTCCAGTCCGTGGGTTGGGTATCGATCTCGTCGCCGAACGTATGGCCACTGGCCTTGAGCGGCAACACCGTGCCGGTGAGGAACTCGTCGGGGTCGTCGGAGAAAATCCGCACCCGGGCACCCGTGGCGAAACGGGCCGAGAACGTCCCGACCGGAATCAGCTCGAGACGGCCATTGGCCTTCAGGTTACGCACCATGCACCCGATGGTGTCGGCGTGCACCACCAGTGCTCTGTCGATGGCGGTCGATTCACCCGGGAGTTCGGCGGTCAGCGCTCCCCGGCGGGTCAGCGAAAACGGCACGCCGAAGTCATCGAAGATGTCGCCAATCAGCTGCATCACCGCGTCCGTGCGCCCGGCCGGACTGGGAGTCTGCAGCAGTGCGAGCAGCGTGTCGACCATCCACGCGCGGTCAGCATCGGACATGGCCGCGGTTTGGCCCACGGTCCCTCCTCTCGATGTCGTCCGGAACCGCGTTCAACCTACCGCCTACTCGGCGTTGCCGACGGGCTAAGGCTCCCGGGTGCCCGACTGCTAAGAGCTTGGGCAAAATGGGAAGCCTAGGGCGAAGTAGAGAGGAGCAACTCGTGCAGCCAGAGGAAATCCGGTCACTCGCCGACCTCGCAGGTGAGGGCACCCATGTTCTGACGACGTTGGTCCGCGACACTCACAGCGGCATCGCCCGGCGCGTCTTCGGCTCTATCGGCCCGGCGTCCAAACCGGTGGAGGTCGTCCACAACGCGATCGCCGGGGCGACCTACTGCGCCGTCGACCGCGGGCTGGGAACCGCATTGCGCGGCGCCGGCGAACTGGCCGCTCGGGCCCGCGGCAACGACGCCGACGACACGATCCAATCGCATCCCACCGCCGCCGGCTTCCTGGCCGCACTCAACGGCATCTATGGCGACGAGATGACCCACCGCGGCAACAGCTTGGCGCTGAGCATGCGGGTACGACGGCACGGCAAGCCCGTCGAAATGAACGCCGCCGCCATCGCGTCGGCGTTCCCGGAGGCCACCGGCCGGATCGTGGTGTTCGTCCATGGTTGGTGCATGACGGAGCAGTCCTGGTGGCGGCGGCCGCGGGACGGCAACGAGAAGCTTCCCTACGGAGCGCGCCTACGCGACGACCTGGGCTTCACCCCGGTGTATCTGCGCTACAACACGGGCCTGCACATCTCCGAGAACGGCAAAGCCATGGCCGCACTGCTCGATCAGCTGCGAACGCTGTGGCCGGTCCCGGTCGAGGAGATCGCGCTGGTCGGTCATTCGATGGGCGGACTGGTGTCGCGCAGCGCCTGCCACTACGGCACGGAACACCAGCACGGTTGGCCCGACGCCGTCCGACACGTCGTCTGTCTGGGTTCCCCCCACCTGGGCGCCGACCTGGAAAAGGGCGTCAATGCCGCCTCCTGGGCGCTGGCGCGGCTACCCGAAACTCGTGGCGTGTCGGCGTTTCTCAATGCCCGCAGCTCGGGCACCAAGGACTTGCGGTACGGCGCGCTGCTCGACGAGGACTGGCGCGACTGCGACCCCGACGAGTTCCTACGGGACCGCTGCCACGAGGTGCCGTTCCTGCCCGGCGCCGTCTACCACTTCGTGGCCACTACCGCGGGGCCGGGGGCGGTCGGCGCCTTCCTCGGCGACCACCTGGTACGTCCCCACAGCGCGTCGGGCGCAGGAAAGCGCCGACGCATTCCGTTCGAGCAGGACCACGGGCTGACGCTGACCGGCCTGCATCACTTCGACCTGCTCAATCACGCCGACATCTACGCGAAGTTGCACCACTGGCTCAGCCAGCCGGCGCGGGAGACGGAGTCGACGGGTTAGCGCGACTTCTCGCGCCACTCCCGCTCGAACGGCAGCCGCCACGCGTTGGGCGCGATCAACTGATGAATGGCGTTGGGGCCCCACGTACCCGGTTGGTACATCTTGGCCGGCGGCGGGTCGTCGAGCAGTTCCTGCGAACGCTCCCACAACGATTCGATGCCCTCGGCGGTGGTGAACAAGGTGTGATCGCCACGCATCGCATCGAGGATGAGCCGTTCGTAGGCCTCCAGCACGTCGACGACGGTGTCGATTTCTTGGGAGGAAAACTGCATGGACAGCTTGTCCAGTTTCATGCCGGGACCCGGCCGCTTCCCGTAGAACGACAGCGACACCTTCGAATTGTCGGCGAGGTCGAAGGTGAGGTGGTCGGGACCCTGGGTCCCCACCCCCGAGCCCGGGGGGAACATCGTTCGTGGAGCCTCTTTGAACGCTATCGAGATGATGCGGATACCTTCGGCCATCTTCTTGCCCGTGCGCAGGTAAATCGGCACACCGGCCCAGCGCCAGTTGTCGATGCCGACCTTGAGCGCGATGAACGTCTCGGTGTCGGAATCCTTCGCCACACCCTCCTCGTCGCGGTAGCCGTTGTACTGGCCGCGGACCACGTGCGCAGGGTTGATCGGCAGCATCGAGCGGAACACCTTGTTCTTCTCTTCGCTGATGGCATACGGCTCGAGGGCTGTCGGCGGTTCCATGACGACGAACGCCATCACCTGGAACAGGTGGGTCACGACCATGTCCTTGTAGGCGCCCGTGCTCTCGTAGAAATTGGCCCGCTGATCCAGACCCAGGGCCTCGGGGATGTCGATTTGGATGTGGTCGATGAAATTGCGGTTCCAGATCGGCTCGAACAATCCGTTGGCGAAGCGGAACGCCAAAATGTTCTGGGCGGCCTCCTTGCCCAGGAAATGGTCGATGCGGAAAATCTGCGATTCCTCGAAGGTTTCGTGCAGGAAGTCGTTGAGCGACACCGCGCTGGCCAAATCTGTGCCAAAAGGCTTCTCCATGACCACCCGAGAGCGCTCGACGAGATTGGCGTCGCGCAGCGTGGTGATGACGGCGCGCGCCGCTTTCGGTGGGACCGACAGGTAATGCAGTCGCCGCACGTTCGACCCCAGATCGGCTTCGGCTTCAGCGACCGCATCGGCAAGCGCTTTGGGCCCGGCGCTCTGCGGGACGTACCGGATGATCTTTTCGAAGTTGGCCCACTGCTCGGGCGTGAGCTTGTGGGCGCCGAACGAGTCGATTGCTGCCTTGGCCAGTTCGCGGAACTCGTCGTCGCCGAAGTCTTCCAACGATGTGGCGACGATTTGGATATCGGGCGCCAGCTCGGACTGATCCAAGTAGGCCAGGCCCGGGATCAGCTTGCGCTTGGCCAAATCCCCGGTAGCGCCGAACAGGACGATGACGTGGGGATCCAGCGGTCGATCATCGTGGCGGCGCGGGCGTGATTCTGGTGACGGGTAGGCGATCGTCTGCGGTTTGTTGGTGGCCACTCTCGCGATACTTCCATCGTCGGGCCGCATGCGCAGCCCCCGGGCACCGCATCGAGCTGGTGAAAATCAGATGTTCACTCGCGCCGCTCCCCGGTTATGAGCCGCACAACGGGGTATGAGACAACGACCAGCACCACCCGACCAGTCTGCGCGACGACACCAAACCAAACGGAAGCGATATGACAACACCGGACAAAGACCCGGAGACCCGTGCTCAAGAGTTGGAGAGCATCGTCGACCAGCTCGATGCCAAAGTTGCCGGCGAGCGGGCAGCGCAAGGCGTTGCCGGAAACGCCAGTGAGCGAGAACGCGCCGACACCCGCGGGTCCGAGACCGAGCCTCCTGACTAGCAGGTCTCGTTGTCGGGCGGTCCGAACCAGGTGGAAAGCGCGTCGGAGAGGCCGAGCTGGGATCGGTCGCCCACCCACGCGACGTGTCCGTCGGGCCGGATCAGCACTGCGCCGGGAGCGGTGATCGTACCGATCGCCGGAAGTTCCCAGGCGCCAACATATTTCGCGTCCACCAGTAGCACGCGCTGGTCGCCCGCCGCGGTGTCGAAGTCGCCGGGATCACCAAGGTTGAGCAACACCGGCCGAGCGTCGTGTAGCAGGGTGAACACCCGCAGCGGGCCGTCGTTGGTGACCACGTCGAGATCGGGCATGCGGCGTCCGAGCAGCGGGTGGCCCTCGCCCAAGTCGTACTGAATATCAAGACCGGACATCATCGCGCCGAACCGCTTGCGCGGTTGGTCCATGCTCAAGAGTTCGGTAAAGGTATCTCGCAGAGCCTTGGTGCGCTCGTCGGGGCGGTGCAGAAGCGCCATTTGCGCCATGGCGTTGCGCAGCACGCGCGCCGCGACCGGATGCCGTTCGGCGTGGTAGGTGTCGAGGAGGTCGTCGGACGATGTTCGAGTGACCACCCGAGCCAGCTTCCATCCAAGATTCACCGCATCCTGCATACCGGTGTTGAGGCCCTGTCCGCCCACCGGGTGGTGCACATGCGCGGCGTCGCCGGCCAGCACGACGCGCCCGACGCGATAGGCGTCGGCCTGACGTGCCGCGTCGGTGAATCTGGAAATCCATGTCGCAGTGCGGATTCCGTAATCGGTTCCGTAGACGTCGATGAGGGCCTCGCTGAGATCGCGTAGGGTCGGTTGGTCGGTGGTTCCGAGATGCCGCTCGGTCACCATGACGCGCATCGGTCCCCCATCCCCGGGCATGCTGAGCGCATGGACGCCGAGGGCATCGTGGCGAATGCCCCACTTAGGCTGCGGGCCCGCATGTGAGCCGCGTTCGACCTCGGCGATCAGGTAGCTCGTCGTCGGGTCCCACCCGGAAAACCCGATGCCCGCCGCTTTACGGACCACGCTGCGACCCCCGTCGCAGCCGACGACATACTGCGCCCTCAGGAACTCGCCGCCGGACAGCTCGACGCCGACGCCGGCATCACCTCGAGCGACCGTCACGACGTCTCGTCCGCGATAGCTGGGTACGGCCAACTCGGCGACCCAGTCCGCCAGTATGCGTTCGATGTGGCTTTGCCACAGCACCAGCCCGTAGGGGTGCCGCGTGGGAAAGTCGCTGATGTCCAACCGAATCTGAGAGAAGCCCACGAGCTGCGCCACCTCGCCCTGGGAAAGAAATCGCTCGGCGATACCGCGCTGGTCGAGGATCTCGATGGTGCGCGAGTGCAGACCGCCGGCACGCGCTCCAACCAGGTCCTGTGTGGCACGTCGCTCAACGATCGCGACGTCGACTGCAGCCAAGGCCAACTCGCCCGCCAGCATCAACCCTGTCGGTCCTCCCCCAACAATGACCACCGCATGGTCGAATATCGGTTCAACATGCACTGTGTAACCCCCGGCTCGCTGAAACGTGGCTTGGGTCAACGATTTTGCGCTATGACCCGGGTCTTGCGGCAAGCCCCCGGGTGCGCTATAGATTGAGAATGGGACGGAACAGGCATCCGTCCCTTATTCGACGGCTAAACACCGAAGTCAGATGCGACCCGGCCGTCGAACAAGCTCGAACCAGGACTTACGTACGACTGCTGGCGGGCACTGCGGCGGTCGGCGTCGAGCATTCGGGGGACGACGCGAGCGCCGAATCGTCCACGGCGGAAGCCTGATCGCGTGCCAGCGCGACGGTGGCCGCCACCATCGCCACAACGGCGACGACAAGGACCGCGGCCGCGGAACCGCGCACCGACAGATGCTCCCCCAGTACGACGACGCCGAGAAGCACCGCGACGATCGGTTCCCCGACCAACATGATCGGCACGGACGCCTGCAAAGCACCGGCGTGAAACGCCGCCTGTTGCACCACGGTGAGCGCTGCCGCCAGCGCCACCAGCACATACGGAGCAGGCACGGTCAGCAGCGCATGCCAGCCGCCGACGGCGAAGCGATGCGTGCAGATCTTCGTTAACACGGCAACCATGCCGAGCATGACGGCCACCGCCACCGCCAGCAGCATGGCCCGCGGGCGACCGACGGCGCGGTGCGCGGCGACGACGCAGGCAATCACCAGCGGCACGGTAATGATCAATGCCAGGGTCCACGCCGGCACAGGCGGGCGGTTGTGGCCCTCGCGGGGCTGGCCGAACAGCACGAAGACGGCCAGCGCGGCCGTCAGCAACATCGCCCAGCCCCACTCGGCCAAGCGGACGTGGTGGTGGCAGAGCCTCGCACTGAGCGGCAAGGCGAACAGCAGCGACGAGACGATCAACGGCTGGACCAGCAGCAGGGATCCGTGCGCCAGTGCCACGGCCTGGAACACGTAACCCCCGACGGCGGCGAGGGTGCCCGCCCACCACAGCGGGTCGCGAGCCATGCTCGCCGCCATGGTCGCCGACATCGACTTGTCGGCCGGAACGCTCTGGGCAACCCGCTGGCGAACGACGATGCCCACCGCCGCCCAAAAGGCGGCGAGCAGCGCCGAGAAGATCGCCACTGCATGTCCTGTGACCCACCCCATGCCCATGGCGGGGCGGATACCCGGCGTTCAACCGCAACGAAACCCGTTACGGCAAAGGTTAGCCTGCGCGTCAGTCAGTCAAAAACTGTCGTCCCCACACCGTTAGGGCTGAAGCTGATGTAAATCGGTCGCACAAGGTAGGGCGCAGCGCCGGTGTTCATCAACCCACTCGAGATCGTCGTCGGCGCGTTCGGCGAGCCCACGGTGTACGAGTACAGCGGAACACCGTTGGCTGAAACGGTAACCAGTGTGCCGGTCGGCGCGTTGCCGAGCACCGACGAGGGGACGGTTCCACTCACGCCACCGGAATCGATGATCGAGTTCACGGTTTGCGGAGGCCCGTTGCCGACCTGCACCTGCAGGCCGGTGACGGGCGATCCGTTGAGCGAGGTGACGGGAGCGAACGGGTTGGGACCGAACTGCAGATACGGCGAGGACGTGGCCTCGTTGATGAGCAGGCCCTGGTTGTACGGCGACGGCAGCGCCTGCAGCGGGATGCTGTGGCCGGGGCCGCCGGCGTTCGGTCCGACGCCTAACACCCCGGCCGCACCATCGGTGGCGAAGAAGGACTGGAAGGTGGGTCCGTTGTTCAGCAGCGACTGCACGGAGGAAGGCCACGCGAGGAGCTCGACGTTGATCGGGGTCGACCCCGTAACGAGTCCGCCGCCGAAGTTCACGGGTGCGTCATACCTGGCGTACAGGTAGTTCAGTCCCCCGCTGTAACCGCCGATTCCAAACCCGTGGGGGGCGCCAAGCTGCAGCAGCCCGACTATGCCCCCGATGTCCGTGAATGGGATGACCAGGCCGGTCGATCCGGTGTCGACCAACAGCGGCACGGCAGACCCGGTGCCAACTGAGGCGTTCACGATCGGCTCTGTGCCGCCGACGATTCTCAGCGGAGCCGTCGCGTTCCCGCCGCTAATCGAGCCGCCGAGGCCGCCGACCGCCTGCGGCCCGGTGGGAATTAGGTCCTGCCCGAACAGCAGAGAGCCGGGTAGGTTGATCAGGTCGACGGCCAAGCGTTGGGGAGCCCCCGCCAGGTGTCCGAAGTTGCCGCTCAACGAGGAGTTCGATCCAAGCAGGCCCCCGAGGGGGTTGCCGGTCGCCGAGGTCACTGAGTTCACCAGGGAGGACGCCGAGCTCAGCGGCGAGCCCGCCTGGCTGCTGATCGCCGCGGGCATCTGGGCCGCGAGGTTCGGTAACGCCGCTGTCCAGGTGGACAATTGGGCCGCCGCTGCGGAAACCCCGCCGTGGTAACCAACCATCGCGGCCACATCTTGGGCCCACATCGCCTCGTAGTCGGCCTCCGCGGCGGCGATCGCGGGCGCGTTCTGCCCGAAAAGGTTCGAGACCACCAGCCGCACCAGCTGATTGCGGTTGGCGGATACCAACGCGGGGTGCACCGTGGCGGCCACGGCGGATTCGAAGACACCCGCGACCGTTTGGGCTTGTGCTGCAGCCGTTTGCGCCTGGGAGGCCGCGGCCGTCAAAAACCCCGCGTATTGCGATGCCGTCTGCATCATCGCCGCCGAGGCCGCCCCCTGCCAGGCCTCGCCGGCCAACCCTGAGGTGACCGAGGAGAACGACTGCGCGGCCGAACTCAGCTCGGTGGCCAACCCATCCCACGACGCCGCAGCGGCCAGCATCGGACCGGAGCCCGCACCCGAATGGATCAACGACGAATTGATCTCAGGTGGATACACCAGAAAACTCATCCCCCAGGTGTCCTTCCCATCGACGCAACAGGAACTGCTGACCAGGAACGAGCACCGCACGCCGCAGCTCAGACGGTCGGGCGCGTCACGGGGCAGGTACGCCACACTCTACGAAACGGGTGGCCCCGAAGTCTTGGAATTCACCGAACGGACTCAACCCGGACATCTGGCGGACGAGGTGACCGAGCGATGTCCGCGGCGGCCGGTCCACACCGCACGGGACGCCGTCGCCGGCTGTATGTCAGCATTTGGATATGAATGCACGCGGACTTGTTCGCATCCTGGGTGTCTCGACCGTGGCGGCGTGGGCCTTGCTGAACGCGCCGCTGGTCAGTCCCGGCGCCGCCGCCGATCCCTGCTCCAGCGTTGCGGTGGTATTCGCACGTGGCACCCACCAGGACCCGGGCATCGGGGACGTCGGCCAGGCTTTCGTCAACGCCCTCACCTCCAAGCTGGGCGGGCGGTCCGTCGCGGTTTACGCGGTCAACTACCCGGCGAACGACGACTACCACAACAGCGCGACGGCCGGGTCCGACGACGCGAGTGCGCACATTCAGGACACGGTCGCCAGCTGTCCGAACACCAAACTTGTGCTCGGCGGGTACTCGCAGGGCTCGACCGTGATCGACTTGGCCACCAACGCGATGCCCGCGCCGGTGGCCGACCATGTCGCCGCCGTCGCGCTCTTCGGCGAGCCGTCCAGCGGGTTCTCGAGCATGTTGTGGGGCGGTCAGCCGCTGCCGACCATCAGCCCGCTGTATGTGGCAAAGACCATCAGCTTGTGCACGCCCGACGATCCGATCTGCTCGCCGGGCGGCAACATCATGGCGCATGTTTCCTACATTCAGTCCGGGATGACGAACCAGGCGGCGACGTTCGCAGCGAGCCGGCTCGGTCAGGCTTCTCCAAACACCTAGGTGCCACCCGGGGATGCCACACGCGATGGAATTCCGCGAATTCCCCCCTGCGAGCTCACCGAAATGCCCATCGCACAGTCGGGCACGTCGGACGCCTGCTCGGATGCTTAAGTCTGGATTGTGAAATCCCTCAATACCCTGTCCCGTGACACCGTCGCCGTTCGCATCCTGATTGCCGTGGTGATCGGAGTCGCCGCCGCCCTTGCCGTGGGGAATACCGCCGGCTGGCGGTTTGCGCTCATCGGCTGGGTGGTCACCGCCGGCATGTACGTGGTGTGGACGCGGCTACTCCTGGGTGGAATGGACGCCGACCAAACCCGCGCGTACGTGACCCGCGAGGACCCCACTCGGTGGGTCGCCGACACCGTCGTCGTGTCGGCGAGCCTCGCTAGCCTGGTCGGCATCGGCTACGTGGTGGCCGCCGGTTCCCGCTCCGGCGCCCCGGCTCTCGTGGCGGCCCTGCTCGGAATCCTGACGGTCGGGGCATCCTGGTTCGCGGTCCACACGCTGTTCACCGTGCATTACGCCCGGCTGTACTACTCGGACGAACCGGGTGGCATCAACTTCCACGATCCGGAGCCGCCACGGTTTCGGGACTTCGCGTATGTCGCCTTCACCGTCGGCATGACCTTCCAGGTGTCCGACACCGAGATCGGGCTGACGTCCATCAGGGCGACGGTGTTGCGCCATGCGCTGCTGTCCTACCTGCTCGGCGCGGTCGTTGTGGCGGTCACCGTCAATCTGATCGCGGGGTTGGGATCCAAGCTGTAGCGCCGGGTGGCCGCCCGGCGTTGCAGTTAGGCTGGCACGATGGCCATCGAGTCCACCATGCTTGCCCTTGGCACCCCCGCGCCGGCGTTTTCGCTGCCCGAGCCAGCGACTGGAGCCACCGTCAGCCTCGACGACCTCACCGGCCCCGCCCTCGTCGTCACCTTCGTCTGCAATCACTGCCCATACGTCAAGCATGTCGCCGCCGGGCTCGCCGCACTGGGCCGCGACCTCGCCGCACAGGGCGTCGCGATGGTCGGCATCTCGAGTAATGATGTCGTCACTTATCCCCAGGACGGGCCCGAGCAGATGGTGGCCGAGGCCCGCAGTCACGGCTGGACGTTCCCGTACCTCTACGACGAGAGCCAGGACGTCGCACGCGCCTTCTCGGCGGCCTGCACCCCTGACACCTTCGTCTTCGACGGGCAGCGTCGGCTCGTCTACCGCGGCCAGCTCGACGATTCTCGTCCGGGCAACGACCTACCGGTGACGGCCGCCGATGTCCGGGCGGCCGTCGACGCAGTGCTGGCCGGGCGGCCGGTCGATCCCAACCAGCGGCCGTCGATTGGCTGCGGGATCAAGTGGCGCTGAGCACAGCTCGCACCCGATGAAATTCGCGCTGGCCGCCTACGGAAGTCGCGGCGACGTCGAGCCTTTCGCGGTCGTCGCACGGGAATTGCTGCGCCGAGGCCATGACGTGCGCCTGGCGGTGTCTCCCGACATGCTTGCCTTCGTGGAGTCCGCCGGCCTGGGTGCGGTCCCCTTCGGGCCGCGCATGTCCTGGCAGGGAGCGGGGAATCTCGCCGGCGCCGTTCGCGACGTGGTGCGCAATGTCACCCGAGCCTGGGCGGAATGGGACACGACGCTGATGGAGTTGGCAGCCGGGGCCGATCTGCTGTTCACGGGTCAGGTCGCGCAGGGGCTGGCCGCCAATATCGCTGAGTACCACGGCATTCCGGCGGCCACACTGCACTTCTTCCCCGGTGGCGAGTCGCGGCCCGGTGGCGAGATAGGGCGCATAACAACGGACGCCGAAAACGCGCAACGTCGTGCATTGGGCCTGCCCGAGGCGGCCGAAGCATCCGAGCGGTTGGAGATCCAGGCCTACGACGAGTTCTTGTTTCCCGGGGTAGTTGCCGAATGGGCGGAGCAGGCCCTTTCGCGGCCCTTCGTGGGTGCGCTCACGCTGGAGTTGCCGACCGACACCGACGCGGAGGTGCTGTCCTGGATTGCTGCCGGACCGCCGCCCATTTACTTCGGGTTCGGCAGCAACGTGCGGCTCCCTTCCCCGGGCGAGACGGTTGCCGTTATCAGCGCGGCCTGCGCTCAATTGGGTGAGCGGGCGCTGGTTTGCTCCGGTGCAAGCGATTTCGCGAACATCCCCTGGTTCGACAACGTCGAGGTGGTCGACGCGGTCAACCATGGCGCGGTCTTCCCGGCTTGTCGCGCGGTCGTCCACCAAGGCGGGGCCGGCACGACGGCCGCCGGTATGCGCGCCGGGAAAGCCACATTGGTCCTTTGGTTCGGGATCGAAGACCAACCAATCTGGGCTTCGGCGGTGGAGCGGCTGAAAATGGGTCGCGGACGCGCCTTTTCGGACAGCACCCTGGACTCATTGGTTGCGGACTTGCGATGCGTCCTGGAACCCGAATGCCTCGCTCGGGCCCGTGAAGTCGCCGCGCAGATGACCACGGCCGAGGAAAGCGCCTCGCGCGCGGCGGATCTCCTGGAACACACCGCGCGCCATGGCGGATGGCAACGATGAAAGTTGTGGTTGTCTGCCACGGAAGCCGCGGCGATGTCGAGCCCGGGATCGCCGCCGGACGCGAGCTGCTCCGCCGGGGCCATGACGTGCTCGTGGCCGCCCCGTCGAACATGCTTGGCTTTGTAGAGGCTGCGGGGCTCACCGCGGTCGCCTATGGGCCGGATTCGCGCGAGGAGATGAACCCCGCCTCGGAGCTGTTCCGCGATCTCACGACGAAGATGCACGGCGAGGTCACCATGCTCACCAAGGTCGTCGAGCACGTCACCCAGGTGAAGGCGGACAAGACCGCGACGCTGAAGGCGGTGGCCCGAGGAGCCGACCTGCTGCTGGCCGGGTTCAACGAACAGGGTCTGGTCGCCAATATGGCAGAGTACCAACGCATTCCGATGGCCGCGCTACAGCCTTTCCCAACCCGGATCTTGTCGTCTCAGTCGATGGTCCCCGTGGTCACCAAGCAGACCGACGACGCCCAACGCCACGCGCTCGGGCTGTCCGAGGCACCCGGATCGGCAGCGGCAGAGCCGCTCGAGATCCAGGCATACGACGCGCTCTGCCTGCCGGGCCCGCCGGCCGACTGGGTCGATCCGGGTGGCCGCCGCCCGTTCGTCGGCGCGTTGACGCTCGAGTTGGCGACCGACTCCGACGACGAGGTCTTGTCATGGATCGCCGACGGGAACCCGCCGATCTACTTCGGCTTCGGAAGCACGCCGATACCCTCGCCTGCCGAGACGGCCGCCGTGATCAGCGCGGCCTGTGCGCGGTTGGGTGAGCGCGCGCTGATTTGCGCGGGCCCCAACGACTTCACCCAGATGCCGAATCTCGACAACGTGAAGGTCGTGGGGTCGGTGAATCACGCGGCGATCTTCCCGGCGTGTCGCGCGGCCGTCCATCATGGCGGCGCAGGCACCACGGCCGCGGCTCTGCGGGCCGGAATCCCGGCGTTGATCCTCTGGTTCTGGCTTGACCAGCCGGTGTGGGCCGCCGGAATCGAGCGGTTGAAAGTCGGCTCTGGGCGTGCCTTTTCGGCCAGCACCCTGGACTCGCTGGTCGCCGATCTGTGTTCGGTCCTGACTCCCGAATGCCGGGTTCGAGCGGGCGAAGTTGCGGCACAAATGTCGAAACCCGCCGACAGCGCAGCGGGCGTGGCCGACCTGCTCGAAGAGATGGTTCTTACGGGCGGTTAGCGTCCGCGGGTTCTACCCAACCGCGTCTGGGCGGTCGACTTTCAGTCGCCACCGATGGGCGATCTATCAAGATTGCGTCAATAATCGACGAGCACACCCGCGAATGCCTCGGCGGCATGGTCGAGTGCAGCATCACCGGTGGACACCTCATCAATGAACTGGACCGCGTGGCCACTGAACGCGGCACGTACCCGACCATCCTGCGATGTGACAACGGGCCTGAATTAGCCTGTCACGCAGTAGCCGACTGGGCAGACGGTCACGTCGGGTTGCACTTCATCCCGCCCGGCGAGCCCTGGCGCAACGGCTACGTCGAATCCTTCAACGCCCGGATCCGCGACGAATGTTTGAACATCAACAGCTTCTGGTCACGGCCCAGGCCCGCGTGGTCATCAGCGACTGGAAGCACGGTTACAATCACCACCGTCGGCATTCCGCCCTGGGTTATCAACCCCCAGCCCGCTACGCCGTCAGCTGCATCCACCGCTCAACGATCTGTGACAGTACCGGGTGAACGCAGGTGTCGAGAAATCCCCGCGAGACAAGAAGCAAGACACCGCAACCTGCGCTGGCGCGAGTAGAACAGGTCACGTGGTGGGCGTCTTGTATCTCTAGATATGAGACGAACGCTGTGTACTTGTCAACGCAGATCCTTCCGCGGCGGCTTTCATGGGCCGCTCCGTGGGTTGGTGATGAGCGCCAGCGGCCGACTTCATTCTGTGGAGTCAAGCCGCCTGAGGGCGTCCGGCCACTTAATCGGAAGTTCGGAGCGAGGTACCGTCCAAAACACGAACCGGGATCCAGCCATTTTGGGGTGGAAGTGCACCATCGTTGGGGCGTGCGGCTGGCGCGGAACCGAGGCATCGAGCGCTTCCCGGTCCTGCCAGGCCGAAAGGGTAAAGAAGGACTTGTGCAGTGGCTTAGCGATCAACGAAAGCCCCAGCACACCAGGTGAATTGAGCATCTGTCGACGAATTCGCATGGCGGCTAGTAAAAATTGCGGGACGTCGCGGAACGAGCGCAGCTCGAACCGGGAGGCCATCACAACTACATCGCTACTGGCGGGTGGATTCGCCAGCAGCTTGGGTGTGGTCCAGGGAATGGTAGGCATCGGTTCACTCCTAACGGTGTGGTGAGACGCGGGGTTGAGCTGATCGCTAACGTCCGGCGCAGTACCGCACGCTAGGCGCTCCGCCGCTCTTGGCTGTCGGCGACGCTTCAGTAGCGGCGAATGGCAATGCCTGAGTGTCAGAGCTTTTGGACAGCCTCAAGCCTTGGGCATGTTCTCGCCCTGGTAAGAAGGCGAGAGCGGCGACCGCTGTCACGGCGGTGACAGCGGCGGCAGCGAAGGATCCAGCGTGCATGCCTCCCATGAAAGCGTCACTGGCGATGTGCTGGGCGGCGGAGGCGTTCGGAAGTTTCGTGGCGATCGAAAAGCCTGCCATGACAGACTGCTTGGCCTCGGTGATGACTGGGGCCGGAAGGCCGAGATGAGACCAGTCATCGGCGAGGTGAGCGCGATAAACCGAGTTCATGATCGAGCCGATCACCGCGACGCCCAGGGCGCCGCCGACTTCACGGGTGGTGTCGTTGACTGCCGAGCCGGCGCCCGCTTTGTCGGTTGATAATGCACCCATGATGGCATCGGTGGCAGGACTGGTAGTGAGGGCCAAACCGGCTGCGATCGCGACCATCGAACCGACGATCGGTCCCCAATATGCGGCGGCCGCGGTAGTCAGCGCGGCCACAACAAACCCACCGCTCATAAGCACTAAGCCCACCACCACAACGATTTTGGTGCCCAACGATTTCATGAGGACAATCGCCGCCGGCGACATCGACGCGACGACGAGGGCAAACGGCAAGGTAGCGATACCGGCGCGGAGGGTGTCGTAGCCGCGGACTGCTTGGAAGAACTGGGTGATAAGGAAGATGAAACCAAACAGACCAAAGAATGCCATGGCGATGGCAGCACTTGCTGCCGAGAACCGCCGGTTGCCGAACAAGGCGATGTCCAGCAGCGGGTTGGGTCGCTGCGCTTCCCACCAGATGAATGCGCCCAGCAACACGGTGGTTCCAAGGAAGCCGAGCACCGTCACCCGCGTACCCCAGCCGCGAGTTGGTGCTTCGATAATCGTCCAGACGAGTAGCCCTATTGCCGCTACCGACATGACCGCGCCAACGACATCGAAACGACCAGGAGAGGGATCCCGAGTCTCGGGCAACAGGCGTAGGCCTGCAACAAGCGCCAAAGCGGCGACAGGAATGTTGACCAAAAAGATGGAATTCCACGAATAATGCCGCAACACGACGCCGCCGGCGACTGGACCTAATGCGACAGCGAGCCCGGAGACGCCCGACCAGATTCCGACGGCGGCGGCTTTTTCGTGACGATCGGTAAACACAGCCGTCAAGAGCGCGAGCGTCGCCGGATAGATCAGCGCCGCAGCGACCCCCATTGCAGCTCGCGCCGCAATCAACTGGTCGGTGGTGCCTGAGGCTGCAGCACCAAGACACGCCAAGATGAATAGCACTAGGCCCCACTGCAACACCTTCTTGCGCCCCAGGCGGTCGCCGAGCCCCCCGCCCGCCAGCAGCAAACCGGAAAACAACAAGGTGTAAGCGTCGACCACCCATTGCAGCCCGGTTGTAGACGTTCCAAGGGCACGACTCAACGTCGGCAGGGCGACATTGACGATCGTGTTATCGATCGTGACCAATAACGCGCTCAGGCACAGTACGGCCAGGATCCACCACCGTTGCGGTCCGTGGCGAATTTGAAGGTCCGCGGCCATGATCTCCTCCTTATGTAACAATGTTCTATAACTGTAGGTCAGTGTGTCGTACCCTGGTTGGGACGCCAATAAACCGACGGCATCAACCTCCGAAGCGCAGGGAAGGATTCTGTAGCGGTGACCGCTCACCCGGCACGCACCCGGACACCGAGCGTGAAGGTGGAAAAAGTGCTGCTCGGCGCCGCCGAGCAAGTGCTGAAAAGAGACGGCCCAAAAGCCGTGACCATACGGGCCGTGGCTGCCGAGGCCAAGGTGGCGCCGATGGGCGTCTACAGCAGGTTCGGGGGCAAAGAAGGACTGGCCCAGGCGCTGCGGACCCAAGGGTTTGAGCGGCTGAGGCAAGCCGTTACCGATGTGGACGGAAGTGATGCAATTACGCGATTGGGCGCGGCGGGTATCGGCTACCGGGAGTTCGCGCTCGCCAACCCCCACCTCTATCTAGCGATGTTTGAAGACTCGATGGGGATCGGTCCGGATGCTCTGCGGTCCAACGAATCCGGGGACGCGGCATTTAATGAGCTGGTTGGGCACGTACGCAATGTATTGCTGCAGATCTCGGCGCCTGCAAAGGATCCCGTCGAGATTGCACAGCAAATCTGGGCAGCAGTACATGGCGCGGTCCTGTTGGAGATTAAAGGCTTGGTCGTCACGCCTGACCCCAACGCCACCTACCTCAGCCTGCTCGAACTGCTCATCGGAGGGGTTATCAAGCCCGCGCCCTAAAGCTCAATTTCGGCGTACTGACCTACGGTTTGCCGCGCAGAAGATGCACTCCATGCGTTGCGACAGGATCGGACTGCTCTGATTTCTGTAGAAATGAGACGCCCAAGTTGCCGCCGGAGCGATCGGGACCAGTTGTCTGTCCGGCCCGTAGACTAGCGCCGTACTCATTTCAACGGCTCTCATTCGCCGTTGATCTGTCCCCGTCAGTTGGAGCCGTTGTCATGCGAGTTGGGAGGCGAAATTGGTGGATGTCCAGAGCGTCTCATATTCTGCCGGACTGATGTTGCCGAGATAGCTGTGACGGCGTTCAACGTTGTAGAAATTGTCGATGTAGTCGGCCATCGCGCCGACCAATTCCATGGTGGTCGCCCAGCGGCGGGTATTGAGCAGCTCAACCTGCATGCGGGCCCAGAAGGACTCCATGGCGGCATTGTCGTAGCAGTCTCCGACGGTGCCGAAGGAGGCGAGCAGTCCCCAACGTCGCACGTTCTCCCCGAAGCTCCATGAGGTGAACTGCGATCCGTGATCGGCATGCAATGTCGTTGCGCCATAACGGTTTCGAGTCCGCGCAGCCATGTTCACGGCATTATTGACCAAGGCGGTGTCTGCCGTCGTGGAAAACGTTCGCGCGACGATCATCTTT
>NZ_JAFBAT010000281.1 GCF_019247615.1 Mycobacterium sp.
ACGCTGAGCACTTCTACACCTGGTCGATCGACATGCTCGGCCACGGCTACACCGACAAGCCGGGCCACCCGCTCGAAATCGCCCACTATGTCGGGCACCTGACGGCCATGCTGCGCGCCATCGGAGTCCACCGCGCCTGCCTCAGCGGCGAATCGCTCGGCGGGTGGGTGGCCGCGAGAGCCGCCATCGACCATCCGGACGTGGTTGACCGACTGGTGCTCAACACCGCCGGCGGATCGCAGGCTGACCCCGTGGTGATGAAGCGCATCGTCACGCTGTCGATGGCGGCAGCCGAAAACCCGTCGTGGGAAACGGTTCAGGCGCGGATCAAGTGGCTGATGGCCGACAAGTCGAAGGAATACGACGATTTGGTCGCCAGCCGCCAACGGATATACCGCCAACCGGGCTTCGTCGATGCCATGCGCGACATCATGGCGCTGCAGGATCCCGACATTCGAGCGCGAAACATACTGGGGCCGGGCGAGTATGCAGCGATCAGCGCGCCGACACTGGTGTTGTGGACAAGCGACGACCCGACCGCCGACGTGACTGAGGGCCGCCGGATCGCGTCGATGATTCCCAACGCGCGGTTCGAGGTGATGCCGGGCTGCGGTCACTGGCCCCAGTACGAGGACGCCAAGACGTTCAATCGCCTGCATCTCGACTTCCTGCTGGGGCGCTGATGGCCGCTGTCGGGCAAGGCACACCGAAGATGGACGTCGACGTCCTGGTGGTCGGCGCGGGCCCGGTCGGCCTGACATTGGCCAATATCGTTGGCGGGCGGGGTGTTCGGACATTGGTGGTCGACGAACGTGACTCGCTCATCGACTATCCGCGCGGCGTCGGGCTGGACGACGAGGCGTTGCGTACTTTCCAGTCGATCGGGCTCGTCGAACAGATCTTGCCGCACACCGTGCCCAACCAGATTCTGCGTTTCCTCGACGCCAAGGGCCGCGTCCTGGCCGAAATGGCTCCGCCCGATGCGCGTTTCGGCTGGCCGAAGCGCAACGGCTTCGTGCAGCCGCTCGTCGACGCCGAATTGCTGCGCGGCCTGGACAGGTTCGGCCACGTCGACGTGTGGTGGAACCGTCCCATGACTTCCTGCGTGCAGACCGACGACTTGGTAACGGTCGACTGCGGCGGCGCCGCCAGGGTACGGGCGCGCTACGTCGTCGGCTGCGACGGCGGACGCAGCATGACACGCCGGATGATGGGCGTGTCGTTCGACGGGACGACTTCATCGACGCGCTGGCTGGTGGTCGATGTGGCCAATGACCCGCTGGGCCACCCCAACAGCGAGGTCGGCGCCGACCCGGAACGTCCCTACGCGTCGATCTCGATCGCGCACGGAATTCGCCGGTTCGAGTTCATGATTCACGCCGACGAGTCCGATGAACAGGCGGAGGATCCGGCCTTCCTGACGCGAATGCTCTCGCGGATGGTGCCGCACCCCGACAAGGTAGACGTGATCCGGCGGCGGGTCTACACCCACCACTCGCGCATCGCCGGGGCCTTCCGTAGCGGCCGCCTGCTGCTGGCGGGGGATGCTGCGCATCTCATGCCGGTGTGGCAAGGGCAGGGTTACAACAGCGGTATCCGGGATGCGGCGAACCTGGGGTGGAAGCTCGCGGCGGTGGTGACCGGCCGGGCCGACGATCGCCTGCTGGACACGTATGACATCGAGCGGCGCAAGCATGCCAGAGCGATGATCGACCTTTCCACGATGGTGGGCCGGGCGATTTCGCCCACCGACCGCAGGATCGCGCTCGCGCGCGACGTCCTCGTCCGGTCGGCTTCGGTCGTGCCGTCGCTCAAGCGGTATGTGCTGGAGATGCGGTTCAAGCCGATGCCGCGCTACGAGCAGGGTGCTGTTGTGCACTCTCCTGCGCACTCCACTGTGCACTCCGGGAACCCCAACAGGTCTCGGCGCACCGCATGTCCCGTCGGCACCCTGTTCATCCAACCCCGGGTCGACACCCGCGACCGGTCCGGCGTACTGCTGGACGACGTGCTGGGTGATTGGTTCGCCGTGCTGTGTTGGAACAACAACCCACGCAAGATCCTCGGTGAGGAAGCGTTCGCAAGCTGGAAAGCCCTGGGGGCACGCTTCTTTTCGCTGCGTCCTCAAACGCAGCTGCACTGGACGGGCCACGATGACCCGGACGTCGAGGTGATTGGCGATAGCGGAGGAGCCCTCAAATCCTGGTTCGACACCCACCAGGAATCGGTGTTGTTCCTGCGTCCCGATCGATGCATCGCGGGCGCCTGCATCGCTCAACTCGCGCCCGAGTTGAGCGCCTCACTGATGGAGGCCCTCGCCCTCACGTCGGGAGGGGGTGATCCTCAAAGTGACTCTGGCTCTGTGCTGCATGTCGCACAGCCCGCTCCTGAATCTTACGGGGCAGTCGCGGGACCTGATTGACGACATCGAGGGCGCGATCGCGCACGCGCGCAGATTCGTCGAAGACTACGACCCGGAGCTGGTGGTCATCTTCTCGCCGGATCACTACAACGGCTTCTTCTACAAGGTGATGCCGCCGTTCTGTATCGGTCTGCGCGCCAATGGTATCGGCGACTACGGGACCCACGCCGGTGCGCTCAATGTGCCCCAGACGTTGGCGGCTGACTGCGCGACCGCCGTGCTCGGTTCGGGCGTCGATGTTGCGGTGTCGGCCGACATGGACGTCGACCACGGCACCGTTCAGCCGCTGGAGAAGCTGTTCGGGGACGCCACCGCGCGCCCAACAATACCGATCTTCGTGAATGCGATCGGTGTGCCGCTGGGCCCGTTGCATCGTTGCCGGTTACTGGGTACCGCCGTTGGCACCTATCTGGCGACCCTCGACAAGCGGGTGTTGGTGATCGGATCGGGCGGACTGTCCCACAGCCCGCCGGTGCCAATGCTGGCGACCGCCTCTCCGGCCGTGCGGGAGCGGATCGTGGACGGCCGGCCGCTGACGCGTGAGCAGCGGCAGGCCCGGGAAACCGCAACGGCTGACGCGGCGAAAGAGTTTGCGGGCGGTGGCAGCGACCTGAAACCTCTCAACCCGGTGTGGGACCACCGATTTCTCGAGCTCGTCGACGACGGGAAGCTGGCGGACCTCGACCATTGGTCGAATTCGTTCGTGGACAACGAGGGCGGGACCTCGGCGCAGGAAATCAGAACCTGGCTAGCCGCTTTCGCCGCGTTGGA
>NZ_JAFBAT010000305.1 GCF_019247615.1 Mycobacterium sp.
GGTATTCGGCAAAGTTGCGCTCGATAGTCGCAAGAACGTTGGTCATCGCCGCCGTGGGAGCCGCTGCCGGCATTTTCTTCTTTGTGTACCAGCCGGATCAGCGGGTCGACGATGCGACGGCACGCCGGGCAATCCAGGCGGCATCAGATGGCGCGGTGGCGGTGTTGTCGTATTCCTACGACCATTTGAATAGCGATTTCGACAACGCGAAATCGCGTCTCAGCGGCGACTTTCTGGCCTACTACCGGAAATTCAGCGACGATGTCGTCGGGCCGACGGCGCAACAGGGGCAACTGACGGCGACAGCCAAGGTGATTCGGGCCGCAGTTTCGGAATTGCATCCCAATTCGGCCGTCGTGCTGGTTTTCGTCGACCAGACCACATCAAGCCCGCAGAAAAAGGATCCTGAGAAAACCCAGAGCGCGGTTCTGGTCACGCTGGAAAAGGTCGACGGTTCCTGGCTGATCGCGAAATTCGACCCGACCACGTGAGCGCGCCAAATCTTGTTCCAGCCGTTACCTCCTCGGCCGAAGCGGTGTAACGTCATCGCTCGAGACCGACGACGAAAAGGTGCCACAGGCACTGTCGCATTACGCGTTTCGAGGAGCACCCGATGCGTTCAGTCAAAACGCTCACCACCGCAACGTTGGTGGCTGCCACCGCATTCGGTGGTTTGGGTACTGCACCCATCGCCCACGCAATAACCAAGGAAGACGTGGCCCTCAACGGGACTTTCCGCGCCACGTCCATTGGCGATTGGGCCATGAGAAATGACCAGTACTTCGGCGAGCCGACGGTCTACCAAACGTGGACCATCAGTTCGTCGTGCGTCTCAACCCAGGAATGCCATGGCACCCTGACGAGCGACCAGGGCTGGAGCGCGCCTCTCTATTTGCTTGACGGGGAGATGTGGAAGGCGAAACACGAAGTGCCGAACTGGGAGCGGTGCCAGGACGGTACCGCGTTCAGCGGAATGCAGACTTTCTTTTTCTACCCGGTGAACGACAATGGCGGATATCAACTCGGGTCGCGGACCCTCGCCGGCAAAGACAAGACAGTCGGCCCAAGCGGTGCCTGTGGGCAAAACCAGTGGCTCGATATCGCGATGCCGTTGCGCCTAGACCAGCTCTCCTGACCGGCCGGTCGTAGCTTCACGGCCTGCATCGTCTCAGGGCGGATTCAGGTGGGAATCATGTCCTTCCACGTCTTGGGTGCCTTCGAGGTCACGAGATCCGACTGCTCGTATAACTTCCCGTCGGGACCGACGTAACGACCGGTGTGCGGATCGTACTTTGCCACCGCGACCGAGGGCGCTCGCTTAGATCCGTTGCCTCCGAACGAGCTTGGCGCAGCCCGGGGACCTCCGCCGCCGACGGTGTCGGCCGGTGCGGGATCGGGAGCAACGGCCGGTGCGGGATCGGAAGGAACGGGCGGTGCTGGGGCGGCGGGCGGTGCCGGAAGTTCACCAGCCCCAGGGACGTCGAGTGGCGCTATGGGCGGAAGGTCAGCCGACATTCTCGACATGGGCGCCAGCGGGGGCGGCCCAGACGAGGGCACCGGTGGAACTGCCGCGCCAGCCGTGCCCGGTGGCGGATTTTCTCCGCGCGGGCCCGCGGGTGTGCCGCGCGGCACCGCCCCAGGCGGCAGCGGTGTGCCCTCGACCGGGCCGAAGATTCGGTCGTTGGCGGTAACCCGGTCATCGGGCGGGATGCCCTGGGCGATCAGGTTCGGGTCCAATGGGTAGGGACCGAGGGTGTGCTGGCGCATCGCCAGCGGCATGTACGGCTTGTCACTGTTGCAGATTTCGACGGTAGGCGCGCGCTTACCCGGGTGACCCATGCAGGGATAGTTGCGGGCACCGCGAACCCCCATCGGTGAATCCTGCGGCAGTTTGCAATACAACCCGTCCGGGGTGTCGATGTCGCTGAGGTCGTCCGGGGATCGCCATTGGCTGGGTGGCATGAAACCGACCGTGCAAATCGGCGGGTCGTCGACCGTGAATGCGAAGTCACCGTGAGCCATACCGTCCGTCTGGTTTTCACTCGCAGCGGCTAGCTCGACGGCGACCCCCGACGGCAGCAGCACCAGCAGCTGCTCGAGCGAAGGGTGGTAGGTGACGCCGATCTGCCCGATGGTGGTCAGATTGGCAAGCAACACCGGCAGCGTCGGTTTGATCTGTTGGAGAAGCCGCGACGCCTCGTTCGCCGCCTCAGGACCATTGCGCAATATGGTGCGGAAATTCGAATCGTCCTGCACCAGCACATCCGAAATGCCGGCGAAGCTACGTGCCCACGTCCCGATCGAATCGGCGGTGCGTGCCTGCGTATCCAGCAGCGGCCCAGTGTCTTCGGTGAGGGCTTTGGTGCGATCGACGACGCCGTTGGCGTCGCGGGATATCGTCGTCGTGGAATCGAACAGCGACCCCAGGTCGTATCCGGTTCCGTTGAAGCCCTGGAAGGACTCGTCGAGCAATTGGCCGAGTTTGGTCTTCGGGATGCTTTGGACCAAGGCGTTGACCTGGTCGAGCATCGGCCCCACCGGCTGCGGAATCGTCGTGTCGCGCGCGGCGATGACCGAACCGTCGTGCAGGTAGGGCGGCGAATCGGTTTTGGGCCGCAGGTCCACGTACTGCTCACCCACCGCGGAGACGCTGAGCACCTCCGCTGTCAGGTCTGCGGGGACCTTGGGTGAAGTGCTAAGCGACAGCGTGGCTTTCGCCCCGGTCGGCGTCAGCCCCACCGAGGTGACCTTGCCGAGCTGAACCCCGCGGTAGGTCACGTTGGAAAACCGGTAGAGGCCGCCGGTGGCCGGCAGCTCCAGCGTCACCGTCATCCGGCCGATGCCCAGCAAGGTCGGCGCCTGGATGTAGAAGAGGACCATGGCGATCACACCGATGATCCCGACGGTCGTGAAGATGGCCAGCTGGATCCGGACGAAGCGCGACAGCATCTACCCACCGCCTTCCGTCGGCTCCGGAGCCGCACCCGGCGCCGGCCCGGGCGGGGGCCCATAAGGCCCGGGCGGGGGCCCATAATTCGCCGGTCCCGGTCCTTGTCCAAGTACCGCACCGGGCGGAGGTGGGGGCAGCGGCAGAGCATTTGGATCGACCCACGGTGGCCTCACGGGGTTGTGCAGCGGGTCGAGCGTGTATTGCAAGCGATACGGGTCCCCGGGCACCGGCGGCAGGGGCATGTCCAGCTGCCCCCAGTGGGTTCCCGGTAGCAAAGTCCTCTTGAGCCGTGGAATCGTCAGGTCGAAATCGAAATGCAGGTTGAAGTAGTCGCCCCGGACTGCTCGGTCGACGAAGTTCTGGGTGAACGGGAACACGAACGACGTTGCGATCGCCGCGCCGAACTCCGGCCCGACGTCGGCGAGCGCTTGGATGGTGGGCTCCAGGTTTTTGAGATTCTTGACGAGGTCGGCCTGAGAGTCGTTGATCAACCTGTTGGCGGTGTTGCTGAACACGCGAAGATGATCCAGGGCGGCCGTCAAACGGGGCCGCTCCTTGACCAACACCTCGAGCGCCGGTGGTATCTTGCGCAGCGCGTCGGTGAGTACGTCGCGTTGGTCGGCGAATCTGCCGGCAAGCCGGTTCAGCGCCTGGATGGAGGCGACGATGTTGTCGCGCTGGTCGTCCAGTGTTCCCACGAACGTGTCGAGGCGGGTAATCAGGTCACGTATGGCGCCCTCGTGGCCGGACAGGGCGGCGGAGAAATTGTGGATGACCTCCCCGATCTGTCCCAGTCCGCCGCCGTTGACGACCGCGCCCAACGATGACAGCGTCTGCTCCGTGGACGGGTAGGCCGACGACCGGCTCAGGGGAATGGTGGCGCCCGGCTGGAGCCGTCCGCTTCCCTGCTGGCCGGGCGGAGTATTGAGCTCCACGTGCATCGAGCCCAGCAGGCTGGTCTGACCGACGGTGGCTACTACGTTGGCCGGGACGACGACATCGCGCTTGACCGAGATCTCGACGTCGGCGTGCCAGGCTTGCACCCTCATCTCACCGACACTGCCGACGGCGACGTCGTTGATCATCACCGGCGAATTCGATTCCATCGTACCGACATTGGGCAGCTCGACGTGGTAGATGTTGGCGCCGGGCCCGCGTCCGATCGCACCGGGCAGGGGTAGTGAGTTCAGGCCGTGGAACGCGCATCCTGTCGACGTCAACGCCACGCAACAGCCGACGGCGAACACCCGCCGAGCTAAGCCCGATGGCCCAGCTCCTCCTCGGGCGGAACGCCCGCATCGTCGCAGGGCCGCCACCCGGGCGATCATTGTTGGGGCCCATCTGTTGGCAGCAGCATGTCGGATACGGTCGGCGCCGGTGGCGGCGGCACCGGTGTCGAAACTGGCGGCGGCAGCGGCATCGCCGCGCCCGGTATCCGCTCCGGCGGCACCGCCCCCGGCGGTCCCACCGGATCACCGGGCAGGCCGGTGTAGGCCGACACTGCGGGTGGGATCTCGGGTGGTCCGGGTTTCGGGCCCTCGCCGCCGGGCGCGAGGCGCTGTTCGGTGTACAGGATCTTGGACGGGTCAATCGACTTGGCGAGGATCGGGTTGAGGGGAATTGGCGAGTTATTGAAGTTGGTTAGTCGCAATCCGGGTCCGAGGAACAGAGCGCACAGCTTGCCCGATTCGACCGAGGTGACGTTTCCGATGGCGCCGATTTGGTCGCAGCCCGGTACGGACAGCAGCACCTGGCCCCCCCACGTGGGGTTCGCCATGTTCATGATCCCGAACCCTCCGATGATGGTTCCGGTGTCGGCGTTGTAGTCGTTGAAGAAGTTGGCGAACGCGTTCGGCGCGGCGTGCAGTATGTTTTCCAGGGCCATGTGGTGATCGACCAAGTTCTGCGTGACATCGGCCAACCGGGCGATCTGCTCGCTGGTCTGGTTGCGAGTCCCGGCGATGAAGCGCTGCACCTCGCCGACCGCGGTCGACAGGTCGGTCAGCGCCGCGTCGAGGTCGGATTTGCTGTCGTTGACCACGCTGGTGAGTGTGGCCAGGCGGTCGTTGAACTGCACGAGCTGGATGTTGCTGTCGCGCAGCGCGCCGACGAAGGTCTGCAGGTTTTTAATGATGTCGACGATGTTGCCGCTGCCGTTGGCGAGGATCCGCCCCACGCCTGATAATTGACCGAGTGTTTGCCGCAGCTTGTCGCCGTTGCCCTCGAGTGCATTGGCGGCGCTATCGATGAACCGGCCCACCGATGTGCCCGATACCCCGCTCTTGGGCCCCAAATCCGTTGCCAGCCGCATCAATTGGGTTTTGACCTCGTCCCACTCGACCGGCACGGCGGTGCGTTCGACCGGTATGACGGCCCCATCGCGCATGACCGGCCCACTATCGCGATAGGCCGGCGTGAGCTGAAGGTAGCGGGCGGCCACCAGATTCGGAGCGACGATGACCGCCTTTGCGTCCGCCGGGATGGGCACGTCGCGGTCGACCTTGAGGGTCATCTTGGCGCGGGTGCCCTGCGGTTCAATGGATTTGATGTTGCCGACTTTGACACCCGAAACCCGCACCTCGTCATTGGGATAGATCGCGGTGGCGGTCGTGAAATAGGCGGTGATCGTCCGCGGGCCGAAGAACGTATTGCGAACGACGATGGCGGCGCCGGCAACGATGAGCCCGACCAACACAACCGCCGCCACGGCCGTGAGCCGCGTACGCGGGATCCGGGCGATCATTGTGACCCTCCGATCCGTCCGCCCAACGTGCAGCCAGGGCACGCCGGAATTTCGTTGTACGGCCAGGGCGT
>NZ_JAFBAT010000076.1 GCF_019247615.1 Mycobacterium sp.
ATATGTGCGGCAGTTCAACGCGCCCCTGAGCCAAGTGGCGGGCATGTACAACACCCTGCAATCCGGGGTGGCCAGCGCCGAGCGGGTCTTCGAGCTGCTCGACGAGCCCGAGGAGCCGCCGGACCCGCGCCCGGCCTCCCCACAACCCCGGCCGCGGCCCGACGGCCGAGCCCCACGCAGCGGGGTACGTGTCGAGTTCGAGCACGTGAACTTCGCCTATCGGCCGGGCAGCCCTGTCATCCACGACCTGTCGCTGGTGGCCGAACCCGGCAGCACGGTGGCGATCGTCGGACCGACCGGAGCCGGCAAGACCACGATGGTGAATCTGTTGATGCGGTTCTACGACGTCGATTCCGGCCGGATACTGATCGACGGCACCGACATCACCACGGTCAGCAGGCAGTCCCTGCGCTCGCGAATCGGCATGGTGCTGCAGGACACCTGGCTCTTCGACGGGACGATCGCGGACAACATCGCCTACGGGCGGCCCGGCGCCAGCGAAGACGAGATCGTCGAAGCCGCCGAGGCGGCATATGTCGACCGGTTCGTCCACACCCTGCCGGCCGGCTACCAGACACGGGTCGGCGGCGACGGCGCCAACATCAGCGCCGGGGAGAAGCAACTGATCACCATCGCCCGCGCCTTCCTCGCCCGTCCGCAGCTGTTGATCCTCGACGAGGCGACCAGTTCGGTCGACACCCGCACCGAAACCCTGATCCAGGTCGCCATGCGCGAGCTACGCCAAGATCGAACGAGTTTCATTATCGCGCACCGGCTTTCGACCATCCACAATGCCGACCGGATCCTGGTGGTGGAGGCGGGCCGGATCGTCGAGCAGGGCAGCCATGCCGAACTGCTGTCCCGGCGGGGTGCCTACTACGCGATGACGAGGGTCTGAGCGTTACTTAACCGCCGCCGAGAAGCCGCCAAGAATTTATTAAGAATCCTTCAAGGGTGGCGCGCGATGCTGGGCACAACGAAAGAGCACAACCGGAAAGGATTACAACGATGTTTTCATTCCGCATCAGCACAGTTGCCACCACCACGATCGGCGCCGCCGCCATCGCGCTCGCTGCGTTCGCCGGGGCCGGAACGGCCGCGGCCAGCACGCCCGACGACACCTTCATCGCCCAGATGACGAGGCTGGGCGTCACCTTCAGCTCACCCCAGGAGGCCGTCCGGCAGGGCCACCAGGTCTGCACCAGGCTGGCCGCCGGCAAGACCGGGCTCGACGTCTTCCACGAAGTCCTCGGCCAGGGCCACCTGACCCCGAAGCAAGCGGCCCACTTGGTCATCGACGCGACCGACGCCTACTGCCCGGACCTCTCCGGCCAGCTCATGAGCAAGATCGCGTAGACAACTCGCCCAGGAATGGGGGATCCCGGTAACGGGGTCCCCCTTTCTCGTGAGAGCGGCAACCGCGAAACGCGCACCACACTTGCACGGCGCACACGACACGCCGCGGCGCATCGCCCTGAGGCAAGTCTCGGCGCGGGCGGGCCTTCGTATCAGAATGACAAGTCATGACGGACAGAAGTCTGGAATTCGGTCTGCTCGGACCGCTGGAGATGAGCGTTGACGGCACGCTCGTGCCGTTGGGCACGCCCAAACAACGCGCGGTGCTGGCCATGCTGCTGATGAACCGCAACAGCCCCGTGGGCGTCGATCGGCTCATCACGGCCCTGTGGGAGGGCTTGCCCCCGTCGGGGGCCAGGGCCAGCATCCACTCCTATGTGTCCAACCTGCGTAAGCTGCTCAGCGGCGTCGGGATCGACCCGCGGTTGGTGTTGGCGGCCGCGCCGCCGGGTTACCGGCTCAGCATTCCCGAAAACGCTTGCGATCTTGGGCGATTCATCGCCGACAAGACCGCGGGCGTGCACGCGGCCGCAGTCGGGCGATTCGAAGAGGCCAGCCGGCGCCTTTCGGCCGCGCTGGCGCAATGGCGGGGACAGGTGCTCGAGGACCTCATCGACTTTCAGTTCGTCGACGCATTCGCCACGTCGCTCGTGGAGGAAAAGATCGTGGTGCACACGGCAAGGGCGGAGGCCGAAATCGCTTGCGGACGGGCGTTCGACGTGATCACCGAGCTCGAGGCTCTGACGTTGGAGCACCCCTACCGCGAACCGCTGTGGGCGCAGCTGATCACCGCCTACTACATGACCGACCGCCAGTCCGACGCGCTGGCCGCCTACCGCCGCGTGAAAACCACCCTCGCCGAGGACCTCGGGATCGACCCCGGTCAGACACTGCGTGCCCTCAACGAGCGGATCTTGCGGCAGGAACCGCTGGACGTGAAGCAGTCGGCGCAGACCACGGCCGCCGGCACGGTCACCGCGCTCGATCAGCGCACCATGGTCTCCGGTCAGAAGGCCGTCGCGTACCTGCTCGACGCGTCGGGGCGCAGCTACCCGCTGCAGGCGGCGGCGACCCGGATCGGGCGCCTCAGCGACAACGACATCGTGCTCGACGGCGCGAACGTCAGCCGTCACCACGCGGTCATCGTCGACACGGGCACCAGCTACATCATCAACGATTTGCAGTCGGCGAACGGCATTCACGTGCAGCACCAGCGGATCCGCGCGGCCGCGACCCTGCACGACGGCGACCAGATCCGGATCTGTGACCATGAATTCACGTTCCAGATCGCCGCCGGCGACCGAAACGAGGCTTAGGCCGGCCGCCGCGCGCCCGCGACCCCCGACGTTGCTGGGCCGGAGGTTTGTGCGCGGCCGGCTCTGGTGCAAAGTGTTGATATGGTCGGCGGGTCCGGGGCAGGTTTGGCAGGCCTGAATGTGGAGGGCCAAGATGAGTGACGCGCGGGGCTCGCGGGTGGGTTCGATGTTTGGGCCCTATCACCTGAAGCGGCTGCTGGGCCGTGGCGGGATGGGTGAGGTCTACGAGGCCGAGAACACGGTCAAGGAGTGGCCGTGCGCCGTCAAGCTGATGACCGCGGAGTTCAGCAAGGACCCGGTGTTTCGCGAGCGGATGAAGCGCGAGGCGCGCATCTGCGGGCGTTTGCAGGAGCCCCACGTCGTGCCCATCCACGACTACGGCGAAATCGACGGGCAGATGTTCCTCGAGATGCGCCTGATCGACGGCACCGACCTGGACAGCGTGCTCAAACGCTACGGGCCGCTGACCCCGGCGCGCGCGGTGGCCATCATCTCCCAGATCGCCTCAGCGCTCGACGCCGCCCACGCCGCGGGGGTGATGCACCGCGACGTCAAACCCCCCAACGTCCTGATCACCCGCGACGACTTCGCCTACCTGGTCGACTTCGGCATCGCCAGCGCGACCACCGACGAGAAGCTCACCCAACTGGGCACCGCGGTGGGCACCTGGAAATACATGGCGCCCGAACGGTTTTCCGACGACGAGGTCACCTATCGCGCCGACATCTACGCACTGGCCTGCGTCCTGCACGAGTGCCTGACCGGCTCCCCGCCCTACGCATCCAGCAGCGCGGGCACCCTCGTCAGCTCCCACATGATGAGTCCCATCCCCCAACCCAGCAACGTGCGCCCGGGCGTTCCCAAGGCCTTTGACGCCGTCATCGCGCGCGGCATGGCCAAAAAACCCGAAGACCGCTACGCCAGCGCCGGAGACCTGGCCCTGGCCGCCCACGAAGCCCTCTCCGACCCCGACCAAGACCACGCCGCCGACATCGTCCGCCGCAGCCAGGAAGCCACCCTGTCCGGCCCCGCCGAACCCACTCCCGCCCTGGCCTCCACCGCGGCGGCGGCCCCCCCAGCAGGCGCCCAACCGGGCAACCAGCCGCCTCCGCCACCAACCCCTCCCCCGGGGACGCCCCAGTCCTGGGCCGGTCAACCCGGGACGCCCTACCAGCCGCCTCCCGGCGGCAACTGGGGCAGCCCACCCCAGACGCCCCCGCCCCACCAATTCGGGGGCCCCACACCGTGGAACCAGCCTCCGGCAAAGCCCAAACGCAGCCCCTGGCCCATCATCGCCGGGGCCGCCGCTCTGGTGGTCATTCTCGTCGTGGCCGTCGTGGGCATCTGGCTGGCAACGCGTGGCCGCAACACCGACAAGCCGCAGGCGCAGGGAACCACAACCAGCTCGACAACGGGAAAGAACTCCACGACCCCCTCGACACCGACGACCACCGCCACGGGCGGCGACCTGCAAAGCAATCTGCTCAGTTCGCTGCCAGCGGGTTACCCCGATGGCGCGTGCACGCCGACCACCCCGGCGGCGAACAGCATATGGATTCATGCGGTGGCCATGGTCGACTGCGATCAAAACACCAACCCGGGCGGCCCGTCGCGCGCCGTCTACGGGTTGTTCCCCAATGCCGACTCCCTGAAAAGGGCATTCGACGACGATGTCTCCGCTATGCAGCTGGCGAACTGTCCCGACGGTGGTTCCTCGCCCGAGACCTGGCACTACGACCAGACGCCGACGGAGATCGCCGGGATGCTGGCGTGCGGTACGTACAAGAACCACCCGAACCTGATCTGGAGCAACCAGGCCAAACTCGTGCTCAGCGATGTCTTCGGAGATCCCCCGACCATCGAGGCGCTGCACGGCTGGTGGGCCAAGTACGGGTGACGCCCAGTCGGCTGGCCTGGGACCACTGGGACCCCAGCACCTACTACCAGCGACTGATCCTGAACCGGCTCCCCCGGCGCTGCGGGCGAGTCCTCGACGTGGGTTGTGGCGCTGGATCATTTGCCGCGCGGCTGGCCGAGCGCGCCGAGCACGTCGACGCCGTCGACAAGTCGGCGGCGATGATCGATGCGGCCCGACGGCGAACACCGGCCAATGTCACGTGTATCCGCGCCGATGTTCTGCGGCTGCGACTGCCCGCGGAGAGCTACGACGCGATCGTGTCAATTACCGCCTTGCATCATGTGCCGCTCGGCGAGGCCCTGCGCCACCTGGCGCCGGCGCTGCGCCCGGGCGGCGTGCTGGCCGCGGTGGTCCTGCCGCGGGTGGACCTGCCGCGCGAGGCGGCCACCGAAGTTGTTGCGGCGGCGGCTTTTCGGGCGATGGGCGCGCTGTTCGCCGCACTCCGGGCGACGGGCTCGGGCGGCTGGTATGGGTTGGACCCGGCCAACGAGGCGATGCCGAAGGTGTTCGACGCGCCGCTGACGACCCGGCAGGCGCGCGAGGTCGCGGCCGCGACGCTGCCGGGTGCCAGGGTGCGCCGGCTGCTGTTCTGGCGTTACCTCCTGTGGTGGCGGCGGCCCGGCTAGCATCTTGATTGCTGAGTCGGGGCTCGCGGCTGGCCGCTCGGGTCGGAGGGTGTTGATATGGTCGGCGGGTCCGGGGTTGGTTTGGAGGGTCAGGGATGAGCGACGCGCAGGCCTCACGGGTGGGCTCGATGTTTGGGCCCTATCACCTAAAACGGCTGCTGGGCCGCGGTGGGATGGGTGAGGTCTACGAGGCCGAACACACCGTCAAGGAGTGGACGGTGGCGCTCAAGCTGATGTCGGACACCTTCAGCAAGGACCCGGTGTTTCGCGAGCGGATGAAGCGCGAGGCGCGCATCGCCGGCCGTTTGCAGGAGCCCCACGTGGTGCCCATCCACGACTACGGCGAGATCGACGGGCAAATGTTCATGGAGATGCGCCTGATCGAGGGCACCGACCTGGACAGCGTGCTCAAACGCTACGGCCCACTGACCCCCGCGCGCGCGGTGGCCATCATCACCCAGATCGCCTCGGCGCTCGACGCCGCCCACGCCGCGGGGGTGATGCACCGCGACGTCAAACCCCCCAACATCTTGGTCACCCGCGACGACTTCGCCTACCTGGTCGACTTCGGCATCGCCAGCGCGACCACCGACGAGAAGCCTACCCAACTGGGCACCGCGGTGGGCACTTGGAAATACATGGCGCCCGAACGGTTTTCCAACGAGGAAGTCACCTACCGCGCCGACATCTACGCACTCGCCTGCGTGCTGCACGAGGCGTTGACCGGATCCCCGCCCTATCGCGCAGACAGCGCCGGCACGCTGGTCAGCGCTCACCTGCTCAACCCGATCCCCAAGCCCAGCGACGTGCGGCCGGGCGTTCCCAAGGCCTTTGACGCCGTCATCGCGCGCGGCATGGCCAAAAAACCCGAAGACCGCTACGCCAGCGCCGGAGACCTGGCCCTGGCCGCCCACGAAGCCCTCTCCGACCCCGACCAAGACCACGCCGCCGACATCCTCCGCCGCAGCCAAGAAGCCACCGTGGCACCCACCGGGGGGGATCCCACCCTCACCGCCACCGCGCTGGCGCCGCCACCCGTGCCGGGCACCCGACCGGCCAGCAACTCACCCCCGACGACGCCCGCGCCGCCGATCGCGCAAGCTGCCCACGGCGCCCGTCGCTGGGCCCCCGACAGCGGGCCGCAGCCCGCGGCCGGGCAATCTGGTCCGCAGTATCAGCCGGCCCAAGGGGGCAACTGGGCCGGGCCGCCACAGGCACCCCAGACCCCGCCTCACCAATTCGGCGGCCCCACATCATGGAGCCAGCCGCCGGCCAAGTCCAAACGCAGTCCCTGGCCGATCATCGCCGCCGTCGCCGGTGTGGTGGTCGTCGTGTTCATCGGCCTGGTGGTGGTCGGGCTGCTCATCAAGCCGAAGAAGGCGCCGCCGCCTCCCGACCCGATAGCCGCGGACCGGCTCAGCTCGCTGCTGCTGAGCCCATCGGAGATCAACTCCGTCATGGGCGCCTCGAGCCTGGAGCCCGGCAACCCGATCACCTCGATGGACACCTCGTCTGAGACGCTGTCTTCGCCGGCCTGCCTCGGGGCGCTGTACACCAGCCAGGACTCCGTGTACACGGGCAGCGGCTACACCGGGTTGAGTGCACTGGTGTCCCACGAGCCGGGGGACAACTACGACCATTGGGTCAACCAGGCCGTCGTGGCCTTCCCGTCCGCCGACAAAGCCAAAGCCTTCCTGCAGAGTTCGGCGGACAAGTGGAAAAGCTGCGCCGGCAAGACGGTGACCGTGACGAACAAAGCCAAGACCTACAGGTGGACCTTTGCGCAAGTCAACGGCGGCCCACCGAAGATCACGCTGGCCGACACCCAGGAGGGCGCCGACGGCTGGGAGTGCCAGCGCGCGCTGGCTGTGGCGAACAACGTGATCGCCGACGTCAACGCGTGCGGATACCACATCAGCGATCAGGCCGACCAGATCACCGACAAGATCGTCGAGAAAACCAAGAACGAATAGCGAGCCGCAACGCCAAGCGGCGCCGCGGCTTCCGCCGGCAGGCGGCTATGACTGCAGGTCGGGCCCCTGCGCGCGCAGATCATCGACCGCCGACATGGCGTTGCGCAGCTTGGCCAGCCATTCCTCGGTGTGCTCGCCGACAAGTTTGACCGACCACGCAAGCGCATCGGCGCGCGACCGCGCCACCCCGGCGTCAACCAACGTGTCGAGCACCTGGCGTTCGGGTTGCTTCAGGCGCGTCATCACCGGAACGGCGATGTGCGTGAACAAGATTCGCTCGGTGCCATTTTGGGAGCCGCTTGGGGAACCGACTTCGACGCCCCAGGAGACCTTGCGGCCGTAGCGTTGCTCCGCTTCATCGGCGATGCGCATCCGTTCGGAGCGGGTTTCCTCCCGGAACCGCGACACCCTTCCGGCCGTCCGCGCCTCGCTCTCTTCTTCGCCGGAGCCCTCGGGCTCGGGCAGCTTTCCGATGACCGTGATCTCTTCGCGGTCGACGATCACCGTGGGATCGCCGTCGAACCAGGTTTCCGGGAGCCGTCCGGCGAACCATTCGGCGGCACCACTGGTGTCGGGTTGCTGGGCTTGCTGCCATCCCCCGGGACGGCCGTAACGCCGCCCGTGTGTGTGATGAGGTTTCATGATTACATAATTACACCGTTACAGGTGTAATTGAAGATCGTTCACCGCCGGCGAACGCGCGGAGAGTCGCGTCCGGCCGCAGACCCCGTTGATATGAGCTGATCGGAGCTGTATTTTGGGAACCGAAGCAGGCCCGGAAGCGATCAATTCGAAGCGCCGGAATTAGGGGTAGTGAGCCGGCCGCGTACGACAGAATCGTCAGACGCCCCCAAGAGTCGCCCGGGCCTGCCCTATGGTGTCGGTCGCCTGTTCAGCCGCTTGTTCAGTCGCTTGTTCAGGCGCCGTTTCCCCGGCGCAGCCGGTACAGCCTGACCTCGTTCTTGATGCCCTTGAGCCGGCGCGCGCCCGCAAAAGACCCGTGGAAGTGGCCGGTATGGCCGACGGCCTCCCAGACCGAATCCGCGACGAGCACCGTTCCCGCGCGCGCCACGCCGGTGATGCGGCTCGCGGCGTTGACCGGACTGCCGAACCAGTCGCCGGCGCGGCTCACCGCCATGCCGGACGCCACTCCCGCCCGCAATCGCGGGAAGTCGTTGTCGGTGTCCACGACGTCGACGAGCTTGAGGACGACATCGAGCAAGGGCGCCGGATCGGGACAGACCAGCATCACCGCGTCGCCGATCGTCTTGATGAACCGGACCGGCGGGGCGGTCAGGTCACGGGCGAGATGGGCCAGCCGGCCGGCGAGTTGGCCCAGCTCCTCGGGCGATACCACCTCGCCCAGCTTGGTGAAGCCGACCAGGTCCGCGAACGCGACGGTGACCTGACGCGCCCCCGGCAGCGGCTTGCCGGCCGCTCGCTCCCCGGCGGTGACCGCTTCGGTCTCCATCATGTGGCGCAGCTGCATGAACAGCATGTCCTTGATCGTCGGGCCGAGTTCCGGCGCGATTCGGCTCACCAGCTCCTTGGACCCTTGGGCGATCTGGAGCTCGGTTGCTCCCGGGCGAATGATCGCCGATAGCGCGGTATAGCGCATGACCTCTGCGGCGCGGGAGAGGCCCTCGGCGAGGACCCGCACGACGAGCACCATTTGATCCGGATCCAGCCCCAGCTCGACGAAGCGCTGCACGTGCGCGGCGGCCTCACCGTCGGCGCGCATGTGAACGACCGCATCCGGGTCGTCCACCCTGACCAGGCCGATAGCGCGCTGTATGCGCTGCAGCAGCTCCAGGTCGACGTTGTATTGCTCGCTGATCTCCCGGGAGGACACGTAGGTGCCGTCGTCGCCGATCAGGTGCCGGGTAGCCAACAGCAGCGGCGGGTTGGTTGCCCGGATCTCGTCGGCGGTGATGCCCTGCTCGAGCAGCCACCTTATGAGTTCAGCCCGCTCGGTGCGCGCGGTGCCCTCGAGGCCCTCGAGCAGTTCGTCGATGTTTTGATCGGCCGTGTCGTGCGAGGGGTCGTCCACCTGGTCAACGTACAACGTCTCAACCCGCTCGTTCGGCGGCCGTCAGAATGGAGGTGGCTCCTCTTCGGTGGCCAACGGCACCACCCCGAAGCCAGTCTGGGGAGAACCGCCGGAAAGCGCAAGCGGCTCCCCCAGATAGAACCGCGCGACGATGTCGGCCGCCACCGATGTCAATATCCGCTGAGTGCAACCTGGGTTCCGTTGCGCCACACGGCTTTCACGTCGAGAAGTCCCGCGAGGTCGTTATCCAAACCGGGGGCGACCGCCAGGAGATCGGCGTCGTAGCCCGGCGCGATACGGCCCTTGCGATGGCCCAGCCCACAGCTGGCGGCGGCGGTGGCGGTGGCGCCGGTAAGCACCTCGGTCGCGGTGAAGCCGTTCCGGGACAGGTCCGCCAGCTCCACCGGCAGCACGCCATGGGGCTTTTCGGGGTCGACACCGGCATCGGTGGACAAGACGACACGCGCGCCAGAATCCATGAGGGAACGGATGTTTCGCCTTACGTCCCGAACCAAGGCCGCGATGTCCGCCGGCATCCCGGGAACCACCCGAGGGATCGTGACACCGCACCAGACGCCTTGGCCGACAATCGATTTGACAACCTCGGGGCTGGCGGTGACGCCACTTTCGGTGAGGAAGGTGCAGTGTTCGATCCCATCCACACCGGCGGCGACCGCGGCGGCGATTCCTGCGGTGGCGTGTGCGTGCGCGGTCACCGGGAGACCCACTCGATGGGCCGCCTCGACCAGGGCTGCCAATTGATCGACGGTGTACTGCGGCCGACATGGATCGGTTCCGGTGGTGGTGAACCCGCCGGTGGCCATCACCTTGATCCAGTCCACTTTCCGCGCGGCCCACTCGTTGACGGCGTCAACCAACGCCTCGGCAGTATCGGCCTGGCCACCGAGAAACCAGCAATGCCCGCCGCTACGGGTCAGGGGCGGCCCGGAGACGAGAAGTTCGGGCCCCAGCGTGGTCCCCCGCCGGTACTCCTCCCGCAGCGCCAGGGTCGCGAAGTCTCGGTCACCGAGATCGCGGATCGTGGTGATCCCAGACCGCAGCGCGGCCTCGGCGTGCCGCCGTGCCCGCCCGAGCAGCGCTTCGTACGAGTCGCCCGCAAGCGCTTCCGGCTCACCGCCCGGTTCCCAACACAAATGCGAATGCGCGTCCACCAGCCCGGGCAACAACGCCGACTCGCCTAGATCAACCAGCGTCGTGTCAGGCGGAACGCGGGCCCCTTCGAGATCGACCGCGCTGATCCGACCGTCCTCGACCACGATGAGTACTGGTCCGTCGTGAAACCGGTAGCCGTCGAAGATCTGATCGGCGCGAATCGCGATCCGTCGCATGTCATCAGCAAAGATACGCTTGCAATGACCGCACCCATGCGGGGATTCCCGCCGACCGTCGACGGCAATGCCAGGGCGCTGATCCTCGGCTCGTTCGCGATCGATTCGCCCCGGTCTGCCGGTTCGGCGTTGGCCGACACAGCCATTCGTGGAACGTGCCTACCGACTGCGAAGCACCCATTCCGTTGCCGACGGGATGTATGTCGCGCTCGCCGAAGGATTGTCGGCTCCCCTGCTGACGTGTGACGAGCGACTCGCTGAGTCGCACGGTCACGAGGCCGACATCGAACTGATCGCCTGACACATCTCATGAAACCGGCGGGCGCCGGTGGGCCCACGGGCGCGCGGCCTCGATCTGCGCCGACAGCGACAACAACGTCGCCTCGTCGTAGGGGCGCCCGACAAGCTGCACGCCGATCGGCAAGCCGTCGCCATCGAAGTCCCAGGGCACGGCGGCCGCCGGCTGTCCGGTCAAGTTCCAGATCTGCTGGTAAGGGACCCGCTGGGCCACCGCCAACAGCGTCCAGATCGCACCCCGGCGCTGGTAGGCGCCGATGCGGGACGGGCCCGTGGCGTTGCCCGGAGTGATCAGGACGTCGACGTCGTCGAAGATGGACTGAATGCGAGCGGTCAGCGCCGGCTCCGCGGCGCGCACCGCGTCCATCCGCCGGTCGGAGAAGACGGCACCGGCGCGTGCCAGGTTGCGGGTGCGCGCTTCGAGACGTTCCGGATGTGCCTGCGCGTCCGCGTCGTCGCAGATGCCGCGCAAGTATCGCGGCAGGTAGTTGGCGATGACCGCCGAGGGCGGGTATTCGGGGTCACGATGGATGACCTCGTGGCCCAGCTCGCGAAGCAATGCGCCGGCCTGGTCGACCGCCGCCAGCTGTTCCCTGCCGATCCGGATGATGGGCAGGGGCATTGGGACCTTGGTGCTCAAGGCAATTCGCAGCCGGCCGGGGTGGCGCGCCGCCGCTTCCACGAACTCGCCACTCGCGCCGGACACTTCGGAAAACGCGGCCGTCACATCCAGGAACAACGCCGCATCGATCACCGAACGGGCGAGCGGGCCGTTCACGCTCAGCCCATACCAGGCCTCGTCGTGCGGCTCCAGGGGCACGCGATCGCGCTGCGGTTTAAGGCCGAACACGCCACACCAGTTTGCCGGGATCCGTATCGAGCCGCCGCCGTCGGATCCCAGGGCCAGCGGAGCCAGCCCGGCGGCCACCGCGGCCGCGCTGCCGCCGCTGCTACCGCCCGGGGTGCGCTTGGGGTTCCACGGGTTTCGGGTCGCGCCGAACGTCAGCGACTCGGTGTAGGGAAACATCATCAGCTCGGGCACATTCGTCTTGCCGATGATGACGGCGCCGGCCGCCCGCAGGCGCCGAACCACCTCCCCGTCGGCGGTCACCGCAGGGCGATGTCCACCACTGCCGTACGTCGTCACCTCGCCGGCGACGTCGACATCATCCTTTATCGCGATCGGCACGCCCAGCAGCGGCAGCCGCTCGCCCGCGTCCAGCCGATCCTGCGCCGCATAGGCCTCCTCGCGCGCACCGTCGTAGCGCACTACGCGAAAGGCGCGCAGTTCGCTGTCGAGGCGCTCGATCCGTTCCAGGTACACCTCGAGGAGGGTTGGCGCGGTGACTTCGCCGTCCGCCAGCATGCGCGCCTGTGCGGCCGCGCCGGCAAAGGCGAGATCGCGGGAGTCCACCGCCGCAGCCTACTGAAATACTGCTGAAATGCACGACAGCACCTTCGATCTGTTGACGGAAGAACAGCTTCGCGGCCGCGACACGATCAAGTGGAACCTCTTCGAGCCCGGCGTGTTGCCACTATGGGTGGCGGAGATGGATTTTCCGACGGCACCGGCGGTGCTCGACGGGATACGGGCATGCATCGAGAACGAGGAATTCGGCTACCCGCGCTTCAACGAGGACACCTTGCCCGTGGCGACCGCCGAGTGGTGTCGGCAACGTTATGGATGGCCCGTCCAACCCGACTGGGTGCGCGTGGTTCCCGATGTCCTCAAGGGGATGGAAGTCGTCATCAACTTCCACACCCGGCCGGAAAGTCCGGTTGCGTTGCCCGTTCCCGCGTACATGCCGTTCTTCGACGTCCTGCACGTCACCGGTCGCCAACGAGTGGAAATCCCTATGGTTCAACAGGATTCAGGACGTTACCTGCCGGACCTGGACGCCCTCGAGGCCGCGTTCGTCCGTGGGGCGGGGTCGGTGATTCTCTGCAATCCGAACAATCCGCTGGGCACCGCGTTCAGCGCAGCCGAATTGCGCGCGGTCGTGGACATCGCCGCCCGCCACGGTGCCCGGGTCATCGCAGACGAGATCTGGGGACCCGTCGTCTACGGACGGCGCCATGTCCCCGCCGCCTCGGTCTCCGACGCGGCCGCCGAAACGGTGGTGACGCTGGTGTCGGCCTCGAAGGGCTGGAACCTGCCCGGTCTGATGTGCGCGCAGGTGATCCTGTGCAACCGCCGCGACGCCGACGACTGGGACCGGATCAACATGCTGCACCGGATGGGCACGTCGACCGTCGGAATCCGTGCCAACATCGCCGCCTACCAACACGGCGCGCCGTGGCTGGACAAGCTGCTCGAGTATTTGCGGGCAAACCGCGACCACCTGGTGCACGCCCTGCCGAAGTCGGTTCCCGGGGTCAAGGTCACTTCCCCCGAGGGCACCTACCTCTCCTGGGTCGACTTCCGGGCGCTCAACCTGCCGACCGAACCGGCGGAGTTCCTGCTGGCGAAGGCGAGGGTGGCGCTCTCCCCCGGCATCCCGTTCGGCGCTGCGGTGGGCTCTGGTTTCGCGCGGCTGAACTTCGGCACCACGCGGGAGATCCTCGACCGGGCGATCGAGGCGATCGCCGCCGCGGTACCGCGCTGACGGTAGCGTGAGCGACATGCCCTGCGTGTTCTGTGCGATCGCCGCCGGGGAAGCTCCGGCCATCCGGATCTACGAAGACGACGGCTACCTGGCCATCCTCGACATCCGCCCGTTCACCCGCGGGCACACGCTGGTCCTGCCCAGGCGGCACACCGTGGACCTGACCGACACCCCGTCACAGACACTTGCCGAGATGATCACCATCGGCCAACGCATCGCGCGCGCCGCCCGCGCCACGGAATTGGCCGACGCGACGAATATCGCGATTAACGACGGTCGCGCCGCTTTCCAGACCGTCTCGCACATCCACCTGCACGTGCTGCCGAGGCGCAACGGCGACAAGCTCACGGTGGCCAAGGGCATGCTGCTGCGCCGCGACCCCGACCGGGAGACCACCGGGCGGCTCCTGCGGGAGGCGCTGGCCCGGATCGACGCGAGTCAGTAATACTGGGCGAATGGCGTTTCCGTCTTGGTTTGAGCAGGGCTTGCTACCGCAGGTGCTGCGCGTGCACGACACGGTCTACCGAAAGTCGAACGGCTGGATCGGGCATCGCACGCTGCTGATACCCAGCCTGCTGCTGCACACCGTCGGCGCCAAGACCGGCATGCCGCGAACCACGTCGCTGACGTATGCGCGCGACGGCGACGACTACCTGATCGTCGCCTCCAAGGGCGGCGACCCGCGCGCACCCGGCTGGTATCACAACCTGCGTAAGAACCCGAACGTCGAAATCAACGTCGGGCCAAGGCGTTTCGCCGTCGCTGCCCGGCCGGTGCTGCCCGGAGACACCGACTACGCGCGGCTGTGGCAGATCGTCAACAAGAACAACGGCAACCGCTACGCCGCCTACCAGAAGAAGACGTCGCGGCCCATTCCGGTTGTCGTCCTCACTCCGCATTAACCGGGAACCGCCAGTAGCGGTTTATCCTCTTTAGCGAGGTGAGGTTCCTGTTTCCTCACCGTCGGGATCGGCTGGAGTGGCCATGAAGCCCTGCACGGGTAATCCGTGGCGGCGATTCGGGCTGCCCGCGTACGTCGGGTGGCTCGTCGCGGGGCTCTACGGTGTCGGGATATCCCTGATCGTCGCGGACTGGATCTTCGGGTGGCAGAGCCCTCACGGGCCTCGGCCTCTCTACCAGGCGGTATCGATTCCGAGTTTGGCGTTCGCGACGGGATGTGCGGGCTATGCGGCTCGCTGGTCGGTGGGCCGCCACCGATTTGGGTGGCTGGCGCTGGTGACCGCCTTGCTTGCCTTGGTGGTGGGTCAGATTATCTGGGCGGTCTACGACGTGCGTTCGGACTTCCAGCACGCCAGTAACCCGTCCGCGGACGAGGCGGTGTTCAGCCTCTATCCCATCGGCGCGTTGGCCGCGTTGGTGCTGTTGTCCCCTGTCTCTCGCCGTACCCCTCGGCGGCTGCTGCTGGACGGCCTCATCGTCGCGACGTCGCTGTTCATCATCGCCTGGGTGTTTGTCGTCGACAGGCAACTTCGGGAGAACAGTGGCTCCCGCATGGTGACCCTCGGTCAGGTCTTCGCCGACATCACCTTGGCGACGACGGCGCTCCTGATACTGTCGCGAGCCCATCCCACCGGCTGGCCCAGCTTGCGACTGCTGGCCGGCGGAATCGGAATCATCGCCGTCGCCGACATGGTGATGGTGTTCGCGACCGGGTTCGGCAGCTATCACGACAGTGACCCGGCCGACGTGGCGCGGCTGGCGGGCATGGCAATGATGGCGCTGGCCGCGCTGTCAAGCCGCAACACGTCCCCCGCCGCTGGCTCACCGGACGTAACTCCGTCCCGCACCAGGCTGTGGTTGCCGTACTTGCCGCTGCTGCTGGCCGCCGCCGTCGGATTGGGTCGCGCGGTGGGCCAGATGCGTCACGGCCCGATGCTTGCCGCGCTGGGAATCCTGGTGGCGGCGGTGCTCGTCCGGCAGTTCTTGGTGCTCGTCGAGAACCAGGGCTTGTTGGCCGAAGTGGCCCGGGAAGCCTTTCGCGACAGCCTTACCGGTCTGGCCAATCGGGCGCTCTTCCTGGATCGAATGGAAAAAGCTGTGGCCCAGTTGGATCATGGAACCGCGCCGATTTCGGTGTTGTGCCTCGATCTGGACAACTTCAAGTCGGTCAACGACGCCCTGGGTCATCCGGCCGGCGACGAGCTGCTGGTCCGCGTCGCCGAGCGGCTCACCGCTTCGGTGGGCGACACGGGCACCGTCGCCCGCCTTGGCGGTGACGAATTCGCCGTCCTCGTCGAGGGTTCCGTCGAGGCGGGCGAAGCGGCGGCGCATCAAGTCCTCAACGCCTTCGACACCGCGATCCTGATCGAGGGCGTTCCGATCGAGGTGCGACCGAGCATCGGTCTCACGGCGGCGACGGCCAACTCGAACTGCACCGTCGACCAGCTCCTGCGACACGCGGACTTGGCCATGTATGCCGCCAAACGAGAAGGCGGCCAATGTGTTCGCAGCTTCATGCCGGGTGTGGCGTGTCCGACCGCAGTGACGCCACTAGGTGATTCGACCGCCGGCCCGCAGACGTCGACACGGACGCCGCAACCGGCGCCTGAAGCGGTGGCCGCGCCGCCGCCCCAGACAGACTATGCGCCCGGCAGCGTTCGGTGGCCTCCTCCGGTCATCCGGAAGGCGTTGGC
>NZ_JAFBAT010000080.1 GCF_019247615.1 Mycobacterium sp.
GAAGGTGATTGCGTGGCTATCGAGTCGCCGCATCCCTCGCCCCTCTCGGCCTCACGCGGGTTTTTCGGCTCGAGTCCGTTCAGCCGCGCCAACGAACTGCTCGTGGGGATGGGCGCGGACCCCATCGATTGGCGGTTGCCCTGATCGAGATGTAGGCGCTGCGCGCGCACCGTCGCGGTGGCCCGGAGGTGTGGTGCACGGTGGTGTCGGTGCATTGACGGTGCCACTGGCCGTCATCCTTCAACAAATGGGCTCCTCGTATGACGTCGTCATCGACACCGTCGGCGGTCAGACGCTGGAACGCTCCTACCTTGCCGGCACCACGGCCGGCGCGCCTGCCGGCGGGCGGGCAATACCGTCATCGTCGTGCGGGAGTGACGACGTCGCTGAGGGGAATCTGTGCGCCGCCGCGCGTGCCGGCTACCCGCGGACGACCTTGCCGGCCTTGATGCAGGAGGTGCAGACGTTGAGCCGCTTCTTGTTGCCGCCGGGGCGGGTCACGACGTGCACGGTTTGGACGTTGGGGTCCCACCGGCGGCTGGTGCGGCGGTGGGAGTGCGACACCGACTTGCCGAAGCCGGGGCCTTTCCCGCAGATATCGCACACAGCGGCCATCGTTCAAACTCCTCGAATCGTCTCGGGTCCGGCACTCGAACCATCGCGAGCCGGGACAGCCCGGGCCGGCCCGGGCCAAGCCAGGATACCGACTGTGGTGATCAACCACCAAAACGCCGAACAGCTGCGCCGGAGCTTACGACGGGGCTTGTCGGCCCTGCTCGCTAGGCTCAACGCGCTGGTTCACTGGGCCCGCGGGTGCTCGCCGTCACGGCTGACCGCCAAGCATGCGGCCGCCGGGCTACGCTGGCGCCCACCGGGAGGCCGCGGCGAGGAGGTGGGTCACTGGGCATGTCGGATCGTGTGCTGGACGCGTCGGCCTTGCGGGACTGGGCGCACACCGCCGTCAGCGACCTGATCACTCACATCGATGAGATCAACCGGCTCAACGTTTTCCCCGTCGCCGATTCCGATACCGGCGCCAACATGCTGTTCACCATGCGCTCCGCATTGGTGGAGGCGAACGCCGGCGCCGAAGGCGGTTCGCAATGTGTCGCCCGGGTCGCCGCAGCCCTGTCGGCGGGTGCGCTCAACGGTGCTCGCGGCAATTCCGGCGTGATCTTGTCGCAGATTCTGCGCGGCATCGGCGATGTGACCGCGGCGGCTGCGGCCGGCGGTGAACTGCATCACATGGACGCCCCGATGCTGGGGGCGGCCCTGCGGCGAGGCGTCGAACTGGTCGTCGCGTCGATGGGCGGCGACGAGGTTCCGGGCACCGTTGTCTCGGTGTTGCGGGCCGCCGCAGAAGCCGTCGAGGAGTGCGCCGACGAGGGGCTGGCCGCGGCCATCACAGCGGCCGGCGACGCAGCGGTGGTAGCCCTGGAAAAGACCCCCGAGCAGCTCGACGTGCTCGCCGACGCCGGTGCGGTCGATGCCGGCGGTCGAGGCCTGCTCGTGCTGCTGGACGGCCTTCGACGCACTATCACCGGGCAGTCGCCCGCGCGCACGGTCTACGAGCCGACGCCCCCCGCGACCCTGCCCGAAGCCACGGGCGAGCGCCCGGGGCCGCAGTTCGAGGTGATGTATCGCCTGGATGACTGCGGTGCCGCGGCCGCCGAGACACTGCGGAATCGGCTCGAGGCGCTCGGCGAATCGGTGGCGCTGGCCCAGGCGGCCGGCCAGGAATCGGCCGCGCTCGACAGTTACTCCGTGCACGTGCACACCGATGACGCGGGGGCCGCCGTCGAGGCGGGGCTGGCCGCGGGCCGGCTCAGCCGGATCGTCATCTCCGCGCTGGACTCCGGCGGCGGCGGGCTGCCGGCGGGCAGCTGGACCCGGGAACGCGCCGTGCTCGCGGTCGTCGACGGCGAGGGCGCGGCCGGGCTGTTCGCCACCGAGGGCGCCTGCGTGCTGCAGCCCGGTCCGGATGCCGTCAGCGCACACCAACTGGTCAGGGCCGTGGTGGACACCGGGGCGGCGCAGGTGATGGTGCTGCCCAACGGCTATGTGGCGGCCGAGGAGCTGGTGGCCGGCTGCACCGCGGCCATCGGCTGGGGTATCGACGTCGTGCCGATACCGACCGCGTCCATGGTGCAGGGGCTGGCCGCGCTGGCCGTGCACGACACCGACAGGCAGGCGGTCGACGACGGCTTCACCATGGCTCGCGCCGCCGGCGCGGCGCGGCACGGATCGGTGCGCATCGCGACCGACAGCGCGTTGACCTGGGCGGGCCGCTGCCAGCCGGGCGACGGCCTGGGCATCGCTGGCGATGAGGTGCTGATCGTGGCCCCCGATGCGGCGAGCGCCGCGATCGGCCTGCTCGATCTGCTGCTGGCATCGGGCGGCGACCTGGTGACGGTGTTGATCGGCGCGGGCATCGACACTGACGCCGAAACCCTGATGCGCGGCACCCTGCAACGGCATGTTCACGACAACCACCCGGGGACCGAGCTCGTCACCTACCACACCGGCCACCGCGGCGACGTCCTCCTCATCGGGGTCGAATAGTCGTGGTATCACTGTCCGACCGGCTCACATATCTGGTCGATGCGAGGTCCGTCCGTCTCCTCGACGAGCTATTCGGCATCCGGACCGTCGACGACCTGTTACGCCATTACCCGCGTGGTTACACCGAGGGCGCGACTCAGCGCGGCACGGGCGACGAACCTCCCTTAGAGGGCCAGCACATCACCCTCGTCGACACGATCACCAACACGGAGTCGTTTCCGATGAAGAAGGACCGGAAGCGGTGGGTTCACCGCATCACTCTCGGGTCCGGACGCAGCAAGGTGACCGCCACGTTCTTCAACGCGAACTACATCAAGAAGGACCTTACGAAGGACACCAAGGTGATGCTCTCAGGCGAGGTCGGCTATTACCGGGGAGCAATGCAGCTGACGCATCCGGCATTTCTGATCCTCGAAGCACCGGACGGAAAGACGCACGGCACCAAGTCGCTGAAGAAGATCGCCGATGCCTCGGGTGCGGTCAGCAGCGAAGAGGTGACCTCGGCCTACGAAGGCCGCTTCTTCGGGATCTACCCGGCCAGCGCGAAACTGCAGAGCTGGGACATTTTCGCCTGCGTGCGCCAGGTGCTTGACCTCCTCGATCCGGTGCCCGATCCGCTGCCCGCGGAGCTGCGCGCCACCCTGGGCCTGATGTCGGAGGACCAGGCGCTGCGCGCCATCCATCTCTCCGAGAACGAGGCCGAACGAAGCCGCGCGCGTGAGCGATTGACGTTCGACGAGGCCGTCGGCCTGCAATGGGCGCTGGTGGCCCGACGGCACGGTGAGCTGTCCGAATCCGGGCCCCCGGCAGCGCCGCGGACCGATGGTCTGGCCGCGGAACTCTTGCGGCGCTTGCCATTCGAGCTGACGGCGGGCCAGCGGGAAGTGCTCGACGTACTTTCCGATGGCCTCGCGGGGGTCCGGCCGATGAACCGCCTGCTTCAGGGTGAGGTGGGATCCGGCAAGACGATCGTGGCGGTGCTGGCAATGCTCCAAATGGTCGACGCCGGCTATCAGTGCGCGATGCTGGCGCCGACGGAAGTCCTTGCCAATCAACACCGTTCGTCGATCAACAACGTGCTGGGCCCGCTGGCGATGGGCGGACAGCTGGAGGGCTTGGACGGCGCCACCCGGGTGGCGCTGCTCACCGGTTCGTTGACGGCCGCGCAGAAAAAGCAGATTCGGGCCGAGATCGCGAGCGGACGGGTGGGAATCGTCATCGGTACCCACGCGCTGCTGCAGGACGCGGTGGAGTTCCACAACCTCGGCATGGTGGTCGTCGACGAACAACACCGCTTCGGCGTCGAACAGCGAGACCAGCTGCGCGCCAAGGCTCGTCCCGGCATCACCCCGCACCTGTTGGTGATGACGGCGACGCCGATACCGCGCACCGTCGCGCTCACCGTCTACGGCGACCTGGAGACCTCCACCTTGCGTGAGCTCCCGCGCGGGCGCCAGCCGATCACCACGAACGTCATTTTCGTCGCGGACAAGCCCGCCTGGCTCGATCGCGCCTGGCAGCGCATCGTCGAAGAGGTCGCCAAAGGCCGCCAGGCCTATATCGTGGCGCCGCGCATCGACGAGACCGACGAGCCCGACCGGCAAGGCGCCCACCCAGCCGCCACGGCGGAAGGGATGCACGCGCGGCTGCATTCGAAGGAACTGGCGGGCCTGCGGCTCGGGCTTATGCATGGGCGATTGCCCGTCGACGAAAAGGACGCCGCGATGGCCGCGTTCGGCGCGGGTGAGCTCGATGTGCTCGTGTGCACGACCGTCATCGAGGTGGGTGTGGACGTGCCGAATGCCACGGTGATGCTGGTGATGGACGCCGACCGATTCGGGATCAGCCAATTGCATCAGCTGCGGGGCCGCATCGGGCGCGGTGAGCATCCCAGCCTGTGCCTGCTGGCGTCGTGGGTACCGCCCGAGTCGGCCGCCGCTCGTCGGCTCTGTGCCGTCGCCGAAACCCTGGACGGCTTCGCCCTCGCCGACCTGGACCTCGAGGAGCGGAAGGAAGGAGATGTGTTGGGCCGCAACCAGTCCGGTAAGGCGATCACCCTGCGGCTGCTGTCACTGGCGGAACACGGAGCCTACATCGAGGCGGCGCGTGAATTCTGCGTCCGGGCGTACGAGCGAGACGCCTCAAATGCCGAATTGGCTTTGCTGGCCGCGCGCTTCACGGATACCGACCAAATCGAATACCTGGACAAGTCGTGAACCGGAAGCTGCTGCTGTGGTTGTCGGCCTTCGCGGTGCTCGCGGTCCTGGTCGCCTATCAGACGTGGGCATCGGTGGCGGCCAGACATGCCGAAGTCGCCGCCCGCGCCGATGTGCCCACGGTGCAACCCGGCGCCGATGTGTTGGCGGGCGTCGGGGTGGTGCCGGAACGCATGCACCGTTACGACTATCGCAGGGCGGCGTTCGGCGACGCGTGGACCGACGACAACGACGCTCCCCTCGGGCACAACGGGTGTGACACCCGCGACAACATCCTCAACCGGGATCTCGGCGATAAGACGTACGTGTCGATCAAGCGGTGCCCGGATGCGGTGGCCACCGGCACGTTGCACGACCCCTACACCAACACCACCGTCACCTTCCAGCGCGGCGCCAAGGTGGGCGAATCGGTGCAGATCGACCACATCGTCCCGCTCGCCTACGCCTGGGACATGGGCGCGTACAACTGGGGGTTGCTCGAGCGAATACGTTTTGCGAACGACCCCGCCAACTTGCTGGCGGTCGAAGGCCAGACCAATCAGGACAAGGGTGATTCGCCGCCCGCCCAATGGATGCCGCCGAACACCGCGTTCGCGTGCCAGTACGCCATGCAGTTCATCGCCGTGCTGCGTGGCTACGCGTTGCCGGTCGACCAGGCCTCGGCGGGGGTCCTGCGACAGGCCGCGGCCACCTGCCCGGCGGGGTAAGCGCTGACGGCCGGCCCGGTTACGCGCCGTCGTAGGTGTTCGGGTCCGGGCGCAGCCGGGTCCCGTCGTTGAGGCCGTTGAGGGCTTCCATGTGCTCGGCGGCCAATTCGAAATCGAAGATGTCCAGGTTGCTGGCGATGCGTTCGGCTTTGGTGGAGCGGAAGACCACCGCGTTGCCCAATTGCACGTTCCACCGCAGCAACACCTGCGCGGGCGTCTTGCCGTATTCGGCGGCCACCGAGGTCACGGTCGGGTTGTCCATCAGCCTGCCGAGAACCAGCGGGGTGTAGGACTGCGTGACGACGTTGTGCTGCTGATCTGCCTTGCGGATCTCGTCCTGATTGAACAGCGGGTGCAGCTCGACCTGATTGACGGCGGGCGTGACGAAGGTCAGGTCGATGACCGTCGCCAGGTGCTCCTCGGTGAAGTTGGATACGCCGATCGACCGGGCATGGCCTTCGCCGCGGGACTGGATCAGGCCGCCGAATGCGTCCACGTACGCGCCGAGCGACGGCGCCGGCCAGTGGATGAGATACAGGTCGACGTAGTCCAGGCCGAGCCGCTCCAGGCTGGCCGTGCAGGCCTCCTGCGCGGCGCTGAAACCCTGCTCGGCGGTGGCCAGTTTAGTGGTGACGAACAACTCCGCGCGCGGAATCCCCGAGGCCGCGATCGCACGACCGACGGCCGCTTCGTTGCCGTACACCGCGGCGGTGTCGATGAGCCGGCAGCCGACTTCCAGCGCGGCCGACACCGCGCGCTCGGTCTCGTCGTCCGATAATTCCGCCACCCCCAGGCCCAGCACCGGCATGGTGTTTTCGTCATTGAGGGCGACTGAGGGTATTGCGGGTACGGCGGCGTGCGACTCACCGGCCAACGTCATTCACCTGCCTGTGAAGTTGAAGGTTCGAGGATCCGGACCAAGGCGGGTGCCGTCGTCAAGCGAAGAGATCGACGCCATCTCATCGGCACTGAGTTCGAAATTGAACACGTCGAAGTTACTCGCAATCCGTGAGGGGTTCACCGACTTGGGGATCACGATATTACCCAGTTGGATATGCCACCGAATCAACACCTGGGCAGGTGTCCGTCCTCGTCCCTCCGCCACCGCCGTCACCGTCGGGTGATCGAGCAGCTCCCCCCGTCCCAGCGGCGACCAGGCTTCGGTCGCAATGCCGCGCTGGGCGTGCACTTCGCGCAATTCCCCTTGGGAAAACCGCGGATGCAGCTCGATCTGGTTGACGGCCGGGACGATGCCGGTGGCATCGACCAGCACCGTGAGGTGCTCGGGCTCGAAATTGCTGACGCCGATCGTCCGGATCCGGCCCTGATCACGAAGGTGGGCGAAGGCCTTGAACGAGTCGACGTACTTGTTGAGCGCGGGGACCGGCCAGTGGATCAGATACAGGTCGAGATAGTCGAGACCAAGGCGCTCCATGCTGGCGTCGAACGCTCTCAGCGCGCTGTCGTAGCCCTGGTCGGCATTCCACAGCTTGGTGACCACGTAGAGTTGGTCACGCGGCACGTCACAATCGGCAATCGCTCGTCCGGTCTCCCGCTCGTTTCGGTAGGCCGCAGCCGTATCGATATGCCGGTAACCGGCGCGCAGCGCTGCACTGACCGCCCGCTCCGTGTCCGCCGGAGGAACCTGGAAGACACCGAGCCCCACGACGGGGATGGAATTTCCGTCGTTCAGCGTGATCGAGTTTTGTTCGAGGGAGCTGCCCATGACCAAGAGTCTGCCAGGCGCGCCGGACGTCCATCCTGGAACGGAACGCCCACCCATGGGGTGGGCCAGCCGCCTGCAGAGCGCGGTCACTGCCGTTGGCGTCAAGGTCATTCCGTGTATCCCGACCGCGGCGCGGGAGCTGTTGGTCCGCGGCCGCGCGGTCATGATCGACGGCAACACGCTGGATCCCACGCTGCAGCTGATGCTGTCCGGTCAGCGCCTCGTTGGCATCGACGGCCTGGTCGTCGACGACGACCCGGCCGCGTCCCGCGCGCACATGCGCGAAAGCTGTCTCGGATTTCCGGGCCCCCAGATTCATGTCGAGGTAGCGGACCTGTCCATACCCGGACCGGCCGGGACGATCAGGGTGCGGCATTACCGCCCGGCTGACGGTCAAACCGCGCCCTTGCTGGTCTTCTACCACGGGGGCGGCTGGGTGATCGGCGACCTGGACACCCATGACGCACTGTGCCGGCTGACGTGCCGTGACGCCGGCATCCACGTGCTGTCCGTGGACTACCGGCTGGCCCCCGAGCACCCCGCGCCGGCCGCGGTCGACGACGCTTACGCGGCCTTCAAGTGGGCGCACGAGCACGCCGGTGAGCTCGGCGCCGCGCCCGGCCGAGTCGCGGTCGGCGGGGACAGCGCCGGCGGAAACCTGGCCGCCGTCGTGTCCCAGCTCGCTCGGGACGAGGCTCAACACGGCGCGGGCCCGATGCCGGTGTTGCAATGGCTCATCTACCCGCGGACCGACTTCACCGCGCAGACCCGGTCGATGAGCCTGTTCGCCCGGGGCTTCCTGCTGACCAGGCGAGACATTGACTGGTTCCACGCGCAGTACCTGAGGGGCTCCGGTATCCACGCCGCGGATCCGCTGGTGTCTCCGCTGCTGGCCGAATCGCTGTCCGGGCTGCCGCCGGCGTTGATGGCGGTCGGTGGCTTCGACCCGCTGCGCGACGAAGGGGAGAGCTACGCGGCGGCGCTGCGGGCCGCCGGGGTCGAAGTGGACCTGCGCTACCTGGGTTCGCTGACGCATGGCTTCGTCAGCCTGTTTCAGCTCGGGGGAGACAGTGCCGCCGCGACCAGCGAGCTGATCTCTGCCCTGCGGGCGCACCTGAGCCGGGTCTGATTTCGCGGGTCGGCCGGTACTCTAGAGGCGCCTGCAGAGGCCTTGTCGAAACCTTGTCCGACCGCCGGGCAAGCCCAGCAGCAAAGGATCAGCGAAGCCGTGGCCGACAAACCCAAGCGCCCCCCGCGATACGACCTGAAGTCCGGCACCAGCAGATCCGGCCGACTCGTCCAGATCGCCGGCACCGCGTTCGTCGTGCTGCTCCTGGTCGGTGTTGTCTTCTGGATCGTCAGCCACAAGAAGCAAGCCGGCGGGGATGACACGGTTCGGGTGGCGTCGGGCAAGGTGGTCACCCAGCCGGGGACCAGCAACCCCAAGGCCGTGGTGACGTTCTACGAGGATTTCCTCTGCCCGGCCTGCGGTAATTTCGAGCGCACCTTCGGACCGACGGTGTCGAAGCTCATCGACATCGGCGCCATAGCGGCGGACTACTCCATGGTGTCCATTCTGGACAGCCCGAAGACCCAGAACTATTCGTCGCGGGCGGGCGCGGCGGCCCTGTGCGTCGCCGACGAATCCATCGATGCGTTCCGCCGTTTCCATGCCGCCCTATACAGCCCGAACATCCAGCCCGACGAGCGCGGGACCAGCTTCCCCGACAACGCGAAGTTGATCGAACTGGCCCGCGAAGCCGGCGCGGCCGGCAAGGTCCCGGACTGCATCAACAGCGGCAAGTATCTGTCGAAGGTGACCGGCGAGGCGGCGGCCAAGCACATCAACGCGACTCCGACCATCAACATCAACGGCGAGAACTATGACCCGTCGACACCCGACGCGCTGGTGAGCAAGATCAAAAGCATTGTGGGTGACGTGCCGGGCATAGACAGCGCGCTGGCTCCCGCAGCCGCATCGTGACCGCGCCGGTGTCAGCACCCGACGATCTGACACCGGATTGGCGTCCCGAAGCGCGTGTACCGGCGGCCAGCGCGTGGTGGGTGCTGATCGCCGGGGTGATCGGCTTGGTGGCATCGATGACCCTGACGGTGGAGAAGATCGAGCTTCTGCGCAACCCGTCATACGTACCGTCGTGCAACTTCAACCCCATCGTGTCGTGCGGTTCGGTGATGGTGACGCCGCAGGCGTCGGTCCTGGGTTTTCCCAACCCGCTGCTCGGCCTGGTGGGCTTCACCGTGGTGCTCGTCACCGGAGTGCTGGCAGTCGCGAAAGTATCTCTGCCCCAATGGTATTGGTACGGATTGACGGCCGGGGTGCTGGCGGGCGCCGTGTTCGTCCACTGGCTGATCTTCCAGAGCCTGTATCGCATCGGTGCCTTGTGCCCCTACTGCATGGTGGTCTGGGTGATCACCATTTCGCTGTTGGTGGTGGTGGCATCGATCGCGTTTCGCCCGGCGCTGCAGCGAAGCCACTCCGGAGCGGCGTGGCTGCTGTACCAATGGCGCTGGTCGGCAGCCGCGCTCTGGTTCACCGGGGTGTTCCTGCTGATCCTGATGCGGTTCTGGAACTACTGGTCGACCCTGCTGTGAGCGCCCGCGGATGACGCGGATCATCGGCGGGGTAGCCGGGGGCCGTCGCATCGCTGTCCCGCCCCGCGGAACGAGGCCGACCACCGATCGAGTCCGCGAGGCCCTTTTCAGCATCCTGACGGCGCGACGCGACCTGGCCGGCCTGTCGGTGCTGGACCTCTACGCCGGTTCGGGCGCGCTGGGGCTCGAGGCGCTGTCGCGCGGGGCCGCGTCCGTGCTCTTCGTGGAGGCCGATCAGCGCACCGCGGCGGTCATCGCGCGCAACGTCGAAGCCTTGCGCCTCGAGGGCGCTACCGTGCGTCGGGGCACGGTGGCGAGCGTCCTGGCGGCCGGCGCCGCGTCTGCGGTGGACCTGATCCTGGCGGACCCGCCCTACGACCTCGAGGCTGCCGAGGCGGACGCGGTTCTGGCCGCGCTGACCGCCCATGGATGGGTGCGCGAGGGCACCATCGCCGCGGTGGAGCGCGCGGTCAACAGCGCGGCCCTGAGCTGGCCGCCGGGCTGGTCCGCCTGGCCGCAACGGGTTTACGGCGACACCCGATTGGAGCTGGCCGAACGGGTCTGAGCGCCGTGTAGGGTCATCCGTCATGACCGGCGCGGTGTGCCCGGGGTCTTTTGATCCGGTGACGTTGGGCCATATCGACGTCTTCGAGCGCGCCTCGGCGCAGTTCGACGAGGTGGTGGTCGCCATCCTGACCAACCCAGCCAAGCAGGGCATGTTCGGCCTCGACGAGCGGATCGCGATGATCGAGGAGTCCACGACGCACCTGCCGAACCTGCGGGTGGAGCCCGGGCAGGGCTTGGTGGTCGACTTCGTCACCTCCCGCGGTATGACGGCCATCGTGAAGGGACTGCGCACCGACACCGACTTCGAATACGAGCTGCAGATGGCGCAGATGAACAAGCACATCGCGGGAGTCGACACCTTCTTCGTGGCGACCGCACCGCGGTATTCGTTTGTGTCGTCGTCGTTGGCCAAGGAGGTCGCGATGCTGGGCGGCGACGTGTCCGAACTGCTGCCCGAACCGGTGAACCGCCGGCTGCGCGAGAAGCTTTCGCGTGGCGGGCAACCATGACCTTACCGCCCTGAGCCGCAGGAGCGCGTTGTCATGGCCCCATTCCGCTTCTGCGGGAAGAGAATAGCCCGCTAGTGCTGCTCGCAGCCGTGATCATGGGGCTCGTGCCCCGCATCGGGGGAGCCACCCATCATGCGCGCCATCGGCAGTCCGTCGGTGGTGACGAAGCGCACCACAAGTGCCGCCGCGACGATGACGAAGCCGATATTGAGCCAGGTGGTGTAGTTCCACGAAATCGCCGCCTGCATTACCGTGGCGTTGCGCTGTCGGGGAATGAGACTCGTTGTGCCGAACAGTAATTCGACGACGTAACCGGCGCACACCATCGCGGCGTAGAACGTGCCCAGCAGGGTGAGCATCATCCGGGTGCCGTAGTACTTGCGGTAGATGTTCAAGATCGGCAGGATCACCAGGTCGGCGTAGATGAACGCGATGACGCCGCCGAAGCTGATGCCGCCATTCCACAGCACTGCGGCCAGTGGCACATTGCCGATCGAGCAGACGAAGGACACGATCGCCACGATGGGCCCCACGATCGGCCCCCATAGCGTCGCCCAGCCCGGATGATCGGCGAAAAAGAAGTCGCGCCAAAATGTTTCGGGCACCCACGCCGCAATGGCGCCCGCGATCAGCAGACCCAGCACCAGATCCCGGAGAATCGCCAGCCACTCCATGACGAACACGTGCGACACCGAGGTGAAGCCCTGCGGTGAGAAGAGCCGCCGCCAGAACGTGCCTTCCCCTTTGATGGACATGTCCATCGCGGCATGGCCTTCCATCGAGCCCGCGATTCCCCGCTCGGCCTGCGCGCGGGCGGCGTCCACGAGCCGGGGCCGGACGAACAGCCGGAACAAAAAGGCGAGCACGATGATCATCAGCGGGCCGCCGACGAACTCCGCGGCGGTGAACTGCCAGCCCATCAACAGAGCCAGGATGATGCCCAACTCGACCACGAGGTTGGTGGAACCGATCTCGAACGCCATCGCGGCGGTGAAGTTCGCTCCCTTGCGGAACAGCGACCGCGCCAGGGCCACCGCGGCATACGAGCACGACGATGACGCCGCGCCCAGGCCGGCCGCGACCGCGAGCGTGCGCGGGCGGTCGTTCCCCAGCAGGGTCACGATCGTCGAGCGCCGCACTACTGCCTGCACGACCGCCGACAGGGCGAAGCCCAGGATCAGCGCCCACAGGATTTCCCACGTCATCGACCCCGCCACCGCCAGGGCGTGGCCGACCGCTGCCAGCACTCTCACCGAGTCCTCCGATTCTCCGCCCGCCAGATTATACCCCCTCGGGGTATAGCTCAACCGCCGGCGAGGCGGGCACGGCCCGCGTGCGGTGGCTTTCGCGCCGCCGATCCCTAGAATGGCGGCAAAAATCGGTTCGGTGGCCCCGTCAATTCCCGCTGACACGTGGGTGACACGGGAGCTCGCGCGGCGGTCAGCCGTGCCGGCGGAAACGCTGTCGGCATTCATGGGTCGAATACCCGACACACCGGCTCGCCACCGCCGTCACAGACGCAACACCAGGCACACTGGTAACAACCACGTCGACGCCAGGAGGGTATGGCCGTGTACCGAGTTTTTGAAGCGCTGGACGAATTGGGCGCCATCGTCGAAGAGGCTCGCGGCGTGCCCATGACCTCCGGCTGCGTCGTGCCCCGCGGAGACGTACTCGAGCTGGTCGACGACATCAAAGACGCAATCCCGGGGGAGCTGGACGACGCCCAGGACGTGCTCGACGCGCGCGATTCGATGCTGCAGGAAGCCAAGGCCCACGCCGAATCCATGGTCTCGGCGGCGACCACCGAGTCCGAGGCGATGCTCAACCACGCGCGCGCGGAGGCCGACCGGCTGCTTTCCGACGCGAAGTCGCAGGCCGACCGCATGGTCAACGAAGCGCGCCAGCACAGCGAGCGGATGGTCGGCGAGGCCCGCGAGGAGGCGATTCGCATCGCTACGGCGGCGAAGCGCGAGTACGAAGCCAGCGTCACTCGCGCCCAGGCCGAGTGCGATCGGCTGATCGAGAACGGCAACATCTCCTACGAGAAGGCCGTGCAAGAGGGCATCAAAGAGCAGCAGCGTCTGGTCTCGCAGAACGAGGTGGTACAGGCCGCCAACGCAGAGGCCACCCGTCTCATCGACACGGCGCACGCCGAGGCCGACCGGTTGCGCGGGGAGTGCGACATCTACGTCGACAACAAGCTCGCCGAATTCGAGGAGTTCCTCAACGGCACACTGCGGTCCGTCGGGCGCGGTCGCCATCAGCTGCGGACCGCGGCCGGCACGCACGACTACGCCACGCGCTGACGCGGCGTCGCGCCTCGTGCCAGGATCAACGCCCTGGCTTTACCGGATCGGCGCCGTAGGATTTCCCCTATGACGCGGCAGCACGGCCCCACGACGCAGCGCCAGCGCCACCCCGGCTCAGCGATGACCGTCGACATCACCCGGCTCGGGAGACGTCCAGGGGCGATGGTGACGCTGCGCAACACCGTGCCCAGTCCCTCACGCATCGGCCTGGCGATGATCGCGATCGACCAGGGTGCTCCGTTGGAGCTGGACCTGCGGGTGGAATCGGTATCGGAAGGCGTGTTGGTGACGGGCACGGTGGCCGGGCCCACCGTCGGCGAATGCGCCCGTTGCCTGACCGAAGTCCACGGCCGCGTCGAAGTCGGCCTGACGGAGCTGTTCGCGTACCCCGACAGCACGACCGAGGCGACCACCGAGGAAGACGAGGTCGGTCACATCGTCGACGACACCATCAACCTCGAACAGTCGATCATCGACGCCGTCGGGCTGGACCTGCCGTTCTCGCCGGTGTGCCGGCCTGATTGCCCGGGATTGTGCCCCGAATGCGGTGTTTCGCTGGCCGCGGAGCCGGGCCATCACCATGACCGGGTCGACTCGCGCTGGGCCAAGCTGGCCCATTGGCTGCCGCCCGATCACGGCGACCGGCGGGAAAAGCGGTGAGCTCACGACAGACGCTGCTCGATGCGCTCGGCGTCGGTCTGCCCGATGAGCTGCTGTCGCTGGCCCTGACCCACCGCAGCTATGCCTACGAACACGGCGGCCTGCCCACCAACGAGCGCCTGGAATTCCTCGGCGATGCCGTGCTGGGCCTGACCATCACCGACGAGCTCTTCCATCGCCATCCCGACCGCTCGGAGGGGGATCTGGCCAAGCTGCGGGCGAGTGTGGTCAACACCCAGGCGCTGGCCGACGTCGCGCGGAACCTGACCGATGAGGGCCTCGGCGTTCACCTGTTGCTCGGCCGCGGCGAGGCGAACACCGGCGGGGCCGACAAGTCGAGCATCCTGGCCGACGGGATGGAGTCGCTGCTCGGCGCCATCTATCTGCAGCATGGGATCGAGACCGCGCGCGAGGTCATCCTCCGACTGTTCGGCGCGCTGCTGGACGCCGCGCCGACGCTTGGAGCCGGGTTGGACTGGAAGACCAGCCTGCAAGAGCTCACCGCCGCGCGTGGTCTGGGGCCGCCGGGCTACCTGGTGACCTCCACCGGGCCGGACCACGATAAGGAATTCACCGCGGTGGTCGTCGTCATGGACACCGAGTACGGGTCAGGCGTGGGCCGCTCCAAGAAGGAGGCCGAGCAAAAGGCGGCGTCCTCGGCGTACAAAACCCTCGAAGCCCGCGACGCTCTGGATACCGCGGGGCAAACGACCGCTTAGTTCGATGCTGCGCCGGCCCCCAGCACCCGGCTTCGCCGGGCTTGCGATCATTTGGTTCGATGGTGATGACCCGCTACGCCCGGCTTCGCCGGGCTTGCGATCATCACGGGATGCCCGAATTACCCGAAGTAGAGGTGGTTCGCCGCGGCCTGCAGGCCCGCGTGGTGGGCAAAACGATCACGGCGGTTCGGGTGCATCATCCGCGCGCCGTACGCCGCCACGAGGCCGGCCCCGCGGACCTCACCGCCCGGTTGCTCGGCGCGCGGATCACCGCAACCGATCGGCGGGGCAAGTACCTGTGGCTGCTCTTGGAGTCGGAGCCGGCCGGCTCGGTATCGGACACCGCTCTGGTCGTGCATCTCGGCATGAGCGGCCAGATGTTACTGGGCGCCGTGCCGCGCACCGACCACGTCCGCATCTCCGCGCTGCTCGACGACGGAACGGTGCTTAGCTTCGCCGACCAGCGGACGTTCGGCGGGTGGATGCTCGCGGATCTGGTGAACCAGGACGGCAGCGTGGTGCCCGTGCCGGTCGCTCACCTGGCTCGTGACCCGCTGGATCCCCGCTTCGATGCCGAGGCCGTGGTGAAAGTGTTGCGGCGCAAGCACTCCGAGCTCAAGCGCCAGCTCCTCGATCAGCGGGTGGTGTCGGGAATCGGGAACATTTATGCCGACGAAGCGCTGTGGCGGGCCAAGGTACATGGCGCCCGGATCGCGGCGACGTTGAGCCGCCGGCAGCTGACCGCCGTCCTGGATGCCGCCGCCGACGTGATGCGCGACGCGTTAGCCATGGGCGGGACCTCGTTCGATTCGCTGTATGTCAACGTCAACGGCGAGTCCGGCTACTTCGACCGGTCGTTGGACGCCTACGGCCGCGAAGGCGAAAGCTGCCGGCGGTGCGGCGCGGTGATGCGCCGGGAAAAATTTATGAACCGTTCGTCCTTCTACTGTCCCCGGTGCCAGCCGCCGCCCCGGCGGTACGCACACGCGTCAAGGCGTGAACTCAAGGCGTGAAAGTCAAGGCGTGAACTTGCGGGCAGCCCGGTTGTATCCGGCGTCCACGCGTTCCCGCATCGCTTCGGAGGCGAAGTCGCGCACCCTCGCCGGCAGAAACCGGGTGAGCGGCAGCGGCCACGTCGGGTAGAGGTAGGTGGTGACGGTCCCGCCGCGCGGGCAGGTGGTCACGTCCAACACCGGCGTCGACCGGTCGGGCAGGTGCGAGTGCGGGCGTTTGGCCGATGGTGGTAGTCCGCAGTGCATGGTGAGGAACCCGGCGACCGCGTTGATCTTGGCGATGGCGGCCCGACGGTTTTCGGGCCAGTCGGCGGCCCCGTCATACTCGCGCTCGATCACGGTCACGTCGTATTGCGTGTTGGCCGGCTCGATCATCGTGTAGCGGAGCACGGGGATGGTCTGCCCGGGGGCGAAGAAAGTTCTGAGCATTCCGCCGGGCCTAATCGGGTCGCTGACCAAGACGGCGCGCAAATCAGAGGCCGCCGGAGCCTCGGGATCGTCCTCGAGGTTGCGCAGTTCCTGCTCGATAACCAGGCAGCCCTGGCTGAATCCGACGACCATCATGTCGCCCGTCGTGCTCTTGATGGCTTCGTCGAGCATCGCCACGCCCTGAGCGATCGACGCGCCCAGGGTGGGCGACGACGGACCCGTCAACGGCCAGAACTTGGCCGGGTAGTTGAGCCGCCGACACGTGTAGTCCGGCCCGGCGAACGCGCCGCCGAACACCGACGTCATGATCTTCTGCTGCTGATCGGTCGTCAGCGGCCTTCCCGGGCGGGTGCCCGGGACGAAGATAATCGTCGTCGTCACGACGCTCCTGACCGCCGGGGGACCTTTCGACAGGAATGATAGGTGCCGGCCGGCCCGCGCAAGTGTGTGTCCAGGGCTGGGCGTGTGCACCAGGGGCGACGACACGCCGAGCGCCTGCACCCAGGATGCGCACGGGTAGAAATGGACCCATGACGGAACTGTGGGTGGAACGCACCGGCCCGCGTCGGTATACCGGGCACAGCTCGCGCGGCGCGCAGGTACTCGTGGGCTCCGAGAACGTCGATGGCGTGTTCACACCCGGTGAGCTGCTCAAGATCGCACTCGCGGCCTGCAGCGGCATGTCCACCGACGAGCCGCTCGCGCGCCGCCTCGGCGACGACTACCCGGCGGTGATCAAGGTCTCCGGCCCCGCCGACCGTGAACAGGAGCGCTACCCGCTGCTCGAGGAGACCATGGAGCTGGACCTGTCCGGATTGTCCGACGAGGACAGGGAGCGCCTGCTGGTGGTGGTCAACCGGGCCGTCGACCTGGTCTGCACCGTCGGGCGCACCCTGAAGTCCGGTACCACCGTCAACTTCGGCGTCGCCGGTGCCGAATCCTGCAAATCCGATGTCGGACACTGACATTCGGCTCACCGCGTGGGTCCATGGTCGGGTCCAGGGGGTCGGTTTCCGTTGGTGGACCCGAAGCCGGGCGCTGGAGCTCGGACTGACCGGGTACGCGGCCAACCTGCCCGATGGCCGCGTGCTGGTGGTCGCCCAGGGTCCCCGCGAGGCGGGTGAGAGATTGCTGCAGTTGCTGCAAGGCGAAGCGTCGTGGCCGTCCCGGCCCGGCCACGTCGACAAGGTCGCCGCGGAGTGGTCGGAACCGCAAGAGCGGTTCGCCGGTTTCGTCGAGCGGTAGCGCCGGCACTATCGCATTTCAGAAGCTCGCATCGCTTCCCGCCAGTGACATATGTGGCCACTGTGGCCCTTGCGGCCTATGTTCCCGTGGGCACACTTTCGCGTACCGGCGACACCCCTTCGTGAGCATGGCCGGGGCGGTTTCAGCGGTAATCTGGCACGCCGTGTACCTCAAGAGTCTGACGCTCAAGGGCTTCAAGTCCTTCGCAGCGCCCACGACTCTGCGTTTCGAGCCGGGCATCACCGCCGTCGTCGGGCCCAACGGCTCCGGCAAGTCCAACGTCGTCGACGCCCTGGCATGGGTGATGGGGGAGCAGGGAGCCAAGACCCTGCGCGGCGGGAAGATGGAGGACGTCATCTTCGCCGGCACATCGTCGCGGGCCCCGCTGGGGCGCGCCGAGGTCACCGTCACCATCGACAACTCCGACGACGCGCTACCGATCGAGTACTCCGAGGTGTCGATCACGCGGCGGATGTTCCGCGACGGTGCCAGCGAATACGAAATCAACGGCGCCAGTTGCCGTTTGATGGACGTCCAGGAGCTGCTGAGCGACTCCGGCATCGGCCGTGAGATGCATGTCATCGTCGGGCAGGGGAAGCTGGAAGAGATTCTGCAGTCCCGGCCCGAGGACCGCCGCGCATTCATCGAGGAAGCAGCGGGCGTGCTCAAGCACCGCAAGCGCAAGGAAAAGGCGCTACGCAAACTCGACGCGATGTCGGCCAATCTCGCCCGCCTCACCGATCTGACCACCGAATTGCGCCGCCAGCTGAAACCGCTGGGCCGCCAGGCCGAGGTGGCCCGTCGCGCCCAGACCATCCAGGCCGATCTGCGCGACGCCCGGTTGCGGCTGGCCGCCGACGACCTGGTGAGCCGCCAGGGGGAGCGGGACGCCATCTTCGAGGCCGAGGCCGCCATGCGGCGCGAGCATGACGAGGCCGCCGCCCGCCTGGCGCTGGCATCGGAGGAGCTGACAGCCCATGAGACGGCCCTGGCCGAGCTGTCGGACCGGGCCGAAACCGTCCAGCACACCTGGTTCGGGCTGTCCGCGCTGGCGGAACGCGTGGCCGCCACGGTGCGCATCGCCACCGAACGCGCTCAACACCTCGACGCGGCCCCAGTGCGGACGGGCGATACCGATCCGGACGCGCTGGAAGCCGAGGCCCGCCAGGTGGCGGCGGCCGAGCAGCAACTGCTGGCTGAGCTGGCCGCGGCGCGCACCCGGCTGGACGACGCCCGCGCCGAGCTGGCCGAGCGCGAGCGCGCGGCCGCCGAGGCCGATCGCGCTCATCTCGCGGCGGTACGTGCGGAGGCAGACCGGCGAGAGGGCCTGGCGCGGCTGGCCGGTCAGGTCGAGACGATGCGCGCTCGCGTCGAATCCATCGACGACAGCGCAGCGCGCCTGGCCGAGCGCATCGAAGAAGCCGCCACTCGCGCGCAGCAGACCCGGGCGGAATTCGAAACGGTACAGGCACGCGTCGGCCAACTGGATCAGGGCGAGGTCGGGCTCGACGAGCACCATGAGCGGACCGTCGCCGCGTTGCGGGTGGCCGACGCGCGGGTGGCCGAACTTCAGGCTGCCGAGCGGGGCGCCGAGCGGGAAGTGGCTTCGCTGCGAGCGCGCATCGATGCCCTGTCTGTGGGGTTGGAGCGCAAGGACGGCGCGGCCTGGCTTGCGCAAAACCACTCCGGCCCAGGGCTTTTCGGCCCGATCGCCAAGCTGGTCAAGGTCCGGCCCGGCTACGAGGCGGCGCTGGCCGCGGTGCTCGGGTCGGCCGCCGACGCGCTGGCCGCGGAGAACTTCGGCGCGGCGCGTGCCGCGGTTGCAGCCCTCAAGGAGGCAGACGGGGGCCGCGCGGCGCTTGTCTTGGGCGACTGGCCCGCCGCCTATCCGGCGCCGTCGGCCGCGCTGCCCGAGGGGCCGACGTGGGCGCTCGACCTGGTCGAGGCACCCCCACGACTGCGGGGTGCGATGATCGCGATGCTCACCAACGTGGCGGTGGTCGACGACATCGGCCGGGCGCTGGATCTGGTGGCGGCACACCCGGCGTTGCGCGCCGTCACGCTCGACGGCGACATGGTGGGCGCCGGCTGGATCAGCGGGGGTTCCGACCGCAAGCTCTCGACGCTGGAGCTCACGTCGGAAATCGACAAGGCGGCCGGCGAGTTGGCCGCCGCGGAGGCCCGGGTGGCCCAGCTGACCGCGGCGCTGTCCGGCGCCCTCACTGAGCAGGCGGCCCGTCAGGATGCCGCCGAGCAGGCGCTGGCCGCGCTCAACGAATCCGACACCGCGATCTCGGCGATGTACGAGCAGCTGGGCCGGCTCGGGCAGGAGGCCCGCGCGGCCGAAGAGGAATGGAACCGGTTGCTGCGCCAGCGCGACGAGTTGGAAGCGGGTCGCGCCCAGACGGTGCAGGAGGTCGCGGAACTAGAGGCCAGGCTGCGCAATGCGCACGAACCCGCGCCGGTGCGCGCGACGGAACCCACCCACGCGGAGGTCCGTCAGCAGATCGGGGCGGCCGCCGACAACGCCCGCGCCGTCGAGGTGGAGGCCCGGCTGGTGGTGCGGACCGCGGAGGAGCGGGCCAACGCGGTGCGCGGGCGCGCCGACTCCCTAAGGCGGGCTGCCGCCGCCGAACGGGAGGCCCGGTTCCGCGCCGAGCAGGCGCACGCAGCCCGGCTGCGCGCGGCCGCCGTGGCCGCGGCGGTCGCCGATGCCGGGCAGCTGTTGGCGGAACGGCTGAATCGGGTCGTCGATGCGGCGTCGCGGATCCGCGAGTCGCTGGTGGGCGAACGCCGGGAGCGCTCGGTGGCCATGGCGGCGGTCCGCGACGAGGTTCACCAACTGGGTGCCCGGGTGGCGACTCTTACCGATTCGCTGCATCGCGACGAGGTGGCCAACGCCCAGGCGGCGATGCGCATCGAGCAGCTTCAGCACATGGTGCTCGAGCAGTTCGGGATGGCGCCGGCGGACCTCATCGCCGAGTACGGGCCGGAGGTTCCGCTGCCACCGACGGACCTCGAGATGGCCGAATTCGAACAGGCCCGCGAGCGCGGCGAGCAGGTGGTCGCGCCCGCCCCGATGCCGTACGACCGCGCCACCCAGGAGCGCCGGGCCAAACGAGCCGAGCGCGAGCTCGCCGAGCTGGGCAGGGTCAATCCGTTGGCGTTGGAGGAGTTCGCCGCGCTCGAGGAGCGCTACAACTTTCTTTCGACGCAGCTCGAGGATGTCAAGGCCGCCCGCAAGGATCTGCTGGGTGTCGTCGCCGACGTCGATGCCCGCATCCTGCAGGTGTTCAGCGACGCCTTTGCCGACGTGGAGCGGGAGTTCCGGGAGGTGTTCGCCGCGCTGTTTCCCGGCGGCGAGGGCCGGCTGCGGCTGACGGATCCGGATGACATGGTCGCGACCGGCATCGAGGTGGAGGCTCGCCCGCCCGGCAAAAAGATCACCCGGCTCTCCCTGCTGTCCGGCGGGGAGAAGGCACTGACCGCGGTGGCGATGCTGGTCGCGATCTTCCGCGCGCGCCCGTCGCCGTTCTACATCATGGACGAGGTGGAGGCCGCGCTCGACGACACCAACCTGAGCCGCCTGATCGGCCTGTTCGAACAGCTGCGGGCGCAGTCGCAGATCATCATCATCACCCACCAGAAGCCCACGATGGAGGTCGCCGACGCGCTGTACGGGGTGACGATGCAGGGCGACGGCATCACCGCGGTCATCTCGCAGCGGATGCGCGGCCAGCAGGTGGAGCAGCTGGTGGGCAGCGCCCCCTAGGGCCCCTCCCGGCGGTGCCGAACCGCTTGAAACAATGTCCGCGTGTCACAAAGCCTGTGGATCGCCGTCGCGGTCGTAGCCGCCCTGATCCTCATCGCCGCGCTGGTCTGGGGCCTGCTGCGTTACCGCCGGCGACGGATCAGGCTGTCCAGCCGACCCGAACCCGGCGCACTCGATCGCTCCGGTGGTTACACCGCATCGGCCGGCATAACCTTCAGCCGGACGGCGACGGTCGAGGACCGGATCGACACCAGCGGGTTGCCCGCGGTGGGCGACGACGCGACCGTTCCCCGGGACGCGCCGCGGCGCACCATCTCCGAGGTCCAACTCCCGGAACCCGAGGCCCCGGCGGCGGCCCCGCCGGAACCGGCGGTCGAGGCGGAACAGGGGGAAGCTCCGGCGATCGAGGCCATCGCCCCGCCGGAAGGGCGGTTGGAACGACTCCGCGGCCGGCTGGCCAGGTCACAGACCGCGCTCGGGCGCAGCGTGCTGGGTTTGATCGGCGGCGGCGACCTCGACGAAGAATCCTGGCAGGACGTCGAGGACACCCTGCTGGTCGCCGACCTGGGGCCGGTGGTGACTGAGTCGGTGGTTTCGCAGCTGCGTAGCAAACTGGCCAGCGGCAACGTGCGCACCGAGGCCGACGCGAAGGCAGTGCTGCGCGACGTCCTGATCAACGAGCTGCATCCGGACATGGAGCGCTCGATCCGCGCCCTGCCTCACCCCGACCACCCGTCGGTCCTGCTGGTCGTCGGCGTCAACGGCACGGGAAAGACCACCACCGTCGGAAAGCTGGCGCGCGTGCTGGTGGCCGACGGGCGGCGCGTGGTGCTGGGCGCGGCCGACACCTTCCGGGCCGCGGCCGCCGATCAACTGCAGACGTGGGCGGCCCGGGTGGGCGCTGACGTGGTGCGCGGGGTCGAAGGCGCCGACCCGGCATCGGTGGCATTCGACGCCGTCGACAAGGGCGTCGCCGCCGGGGCCGACGTCGTCGTCATCGACACCGCCGGTCGGCTGCACACCAAGGTCGGGCTGATGGACGAGCTCGAGAAGGTCAAACGCGTGGTAACCCGGCGAGCGGCGGTCGACGAGGTATTGCTGGTGCTCGACGCCACCATCGGGCAGAACGGCCTGGCGCAGGCCCGGGTGTTCGCCGAGGTCGTCGACATCACGGGTGCGGTGCTGACCAAGCTGGACGGAACCGCCAAGGGCGGCATCGTCTTCCGCGTCCAACAAGAGCTCGGGGTGCCGGTCAAGCTGGTGGGACTCGGCGAAGGCCCCGACGATCTGGCCCCATTCGAGCCCGCCGCATTCGTGGACGCCCTGCTCGGCTGAACCCTTACGCCGCGGCGGCGACGTTAATGCCGCCGAAACACTCCGGCCCCAATGCCGAAACAACCGTTGCGCATGGTTCTGGATCAGGTCGCCAGGCACAGGTCTGACGGCCAGTTGTGGGTCGACCGGAGGAGATAGCGAGTGACATACCCGATCATGGGCCAGCCCAATACCGGCGATACCGCCTGGATGCTGGCGAGTTCCGCGCTGGTGTTGTTGATGACGCCGGGTCTGGCGTTCTTCTACGGCGGCATGGTGCGCGCGCGAAGCGTCCTGAACATGCTCATGATGAGCATCAGCGCCATGGGCGTGGTCACCGTGCTGTGGGTCCTCTACGGCTATTCGATCGCCTTCGGCGACGACGTCGGCAATGTCATGGGCAAGCCCACCAGCTTCTGGGGTCTGAAGGGTCTCATCGGCGTCAACGCCGTGGCCGCGGACCCGAGCAAGGGCACGGCAGCCACGGATATCCCGCTCGCCGGCACGCTGCCGGCCACGGTGTTCGTGGCCTTCCAGCTGATGTTCGCGATCATCACCGTCGCGCTGATCTCCGGCGCCGTGTCCGACCGGCTCAAGTTCGGCGCCTGGCTGCTGTTCGCCGGCCTGTGGGCGACGTTCGTGTACTTCCCGGTGGCGCACTGGGTCTTCGCGTTCGACGGTTTCGCCTCCGAGCACGGGGGCTGGATCGCCAACAAGCTGCACGCCATCGACTTCGCCGGCGGTACCGCGGTCCACATCAACTCGGGTGTCGCCGGCTTGATGCTGGCGATCGTCCTGGGCAAGCGGCGGGGCTGGCCCACGACGCTGTTCCGGCCGCACAATCTGCCGTTCGTGATGCTCGGTGCGGGATTGCTGTGGTTCGGCTGGTACGGGTTCAACGCGGGGTCGGCGACCAGCTCCAACGGCGCCGCTGGGACGACGTTCATGACGACCACTATCGCCACGGCCACAGCCATGCTGGGCTGGATGCTCACCGAGCGCATCCGCGACGGCAAGGCCACGACGCTGGGGGCGGCGTCGGGTATCGTCGCCGGCTTGGTCGCCATCACCCCGTCGTGCTCGTCGGTCAACGTCCTGGGCGCGCTGGTGATCGGGCTGGTGGCCGGTGTGGTGTGCGCACTGGCCTGCGGTCTGAAATTCAAGCTGGGCTTTGATGACTCCCTCGACGTGGTCGGGGTGCACCTCGTGGGCGGACTGGCCGGAACCTTGCTGGTGGGTCTGCTCGCCGCACCCGAGAGCCCCGCGATCAACGGGGTGACCGGGGTATCGAAGGGGTTGTTCTACGGCGGCGGTTGGGCGCAGCTGGAGCGGCAAGCGGTCGGCGCGTTCAGCGTCCTGATCTACTCCGGCGTCGTGACCCTGATCATCGCGTTGATCCTGAAGTACACGATCGGGCTGCGGCTGGGCGCCGAGGAAGAGGTCTCGGGCATCGACGAGGCCGAGCACGCCGAGACGGGATACGATTTCGCCGTGGCCACCCATGCGGTGCTTCCTCCTCGCGCAGCTTTGGAGGACGCTCGTAACGGTCAGTCGGAACTAGTTGGCGAGAGAGTGGAGGCAGAGCACTAATGAAGCTGATCACCGCGATCGTGAAGCCGTTCACCCTCGACGACGTGAAAACAGGTCTGGAGGAGGCCGGCGTCCTGGGGATGACGGTCAGCGAAATCCAGGGCTACGGACGGCAGAAGGGCCACACGGAGGTTTACCGCGGCGCCGAATATTCGGTGGATTTCGTGCCGAAGGTTCGCATCGAGGTCGTCGTCGACGACTCCATCGTCGAGAAGGTGGTGGACAGCATCGTCCGGACGGCGCGCACCGGCAAGATCGGTGACGGCAAAGTCTGGGTCAGCCCCGTGGAAACCATCGTGCGCGTGCGCACCGGTGAACGCGGAACCGATGCGATATGACGCTAGCGCCGAATTGCTGATCCAACCCGGGCGGGCGCCGACGGCATGAAGCCGAACGGGCCCGACCCGTCCGGGGAATTGAAGCCAAGCGGGGCAGGAAGCGCCTGCGGGGCAAGCGATCTGGTTGCCTCGCGGCGCCAACTGCTGTCTGCGGGTCGTGGGCTGAGCGCGGCCGAGTTGCGGCACGCGTGGCAGGATCTCCACGAGACCTGGCTGACCGCCAAGGCGGCGGAGATCGGGATCACCGAGAGCGGCGGCTTCGCCATCATCGGGATCGGCGGACTCGGTCGCCACGAGCTGCTGCCGTATTCGGACCTGGACCTGATGTTGTTGCACGACAACAAGTCCGGTGATGTTTTGCAACAGGTGGCCGACAAGCTGTGGTATCCGTTGTGGGACGCCAACATTCGGCTCGACCACAGCGTGCGAACCGTGTCCGGCGCGCTCGAGGTAGCCAATACCGACGTGATCGCGGCGCTGGGAATGCTGGACGCCCGGCACATCGCCGGCGATACGCAGCTGTCGGGTGAATTGATCGCCGGCGCAAGAAGGCAGTGGCGCAGCGCGATTCGTTCCCGGATGGACGAGCTCGTCGACATCACACAGACTCGTTGGCAGCGCTGCGGCCGAATATCCCAACGGGCCGAGCCCGATCTGAAATCGGGTCGCGGCGGACTTCGTGATGTGCAATTGCTCGACGCGCTAGGGGTCGCCCAGCTCATCGACCGGCACGGCATGGCCCGCCCGGAAACCCCGGGCGGTTCATTGGATGACGCTTACCTCACGCTGCTCGACGTACGCACCGAATTGCACCGCGTTTCCGGGCGCGGACGCGATCTGCTGCTGGCCCAATACGCCGACGAGATCAGCGCGGCCTTACATTTCGGCGACCGATTCGATTTGGCACGGAAGCTGTCCGGCGCCGCCCGCACCATCGCTTATCACGCCGAAACAGGGCTGCGCACCGCCCAGAACGCGTTGCCGCGACGCGGTGTGTCGGCCTTGATGCGGCGGCCGAAGCGCCGGCCGCTGGACGAGGGTGTCATCGAGTACGCGGGTGAAATCGTGCTGGCCCGTGATGCGGCCCCCGACCGCGATGTCGGACTGGTGCTTCGAGTGGCCGCCGCCTCGGCCGACACCGGATTGCCGATCGGCGCAGCCACGCTGAGTCGCCTGGCGGCCAGCGCTCCCGAAATGCCGACTCCCTGGCCCGGCGAGGCGTTGGACGACTTCCTCGTCGTACTCTCCGCCGGTCCGACCGCGGTGGCGACGATCGAAGCGCTCGACCGGACCGGGCTGTGGGGGCGGTTGTTGCCGGAATGGGAAGCGATCCGCGACCTTCCGCCCCGCGACGTCGCGCACAAGTGGACGGTGGACCGTCATCTGGTCGAGACGGCCGTCAACGCCGCACCGCTGGCCACCCGGGTGGCGCGGCCGGATCTGCTTGCGCTCGGCGCGCTGCTGCACGACATCGGCAAGGGCAAAGGCGCCGATCACAGCGTGCTGGGGGCCGAGATGGCCCTCGAGATCGGCTCCAGGCTGGGGGTCGCGCCCGCGGACGCCGCGGTCTTGTCGAAGGTCGTTCGCCACCATCTGCTGCTGCCCATCGTCGCCACCCGGAGCGACCTCAAGGACCCCAAGACCATCGAGTACGTCTCGGAGGCCCTCGGCGGAGACCCGCTGCTGCTGGAGGTTTTGCATGCGCTTGCCGAGGCCGATTCGAAGGCGACCGGACCGGGGGTCTGGAGCGAATGGAAGGCGTCCCTGATCGAGGACCTGGTGCGTCGGTGCCGGATGGTGATGAACGGAGAACCGCTGCCGCCGCGCGCGCAACCGGCTGCGCCGCAACATCTTTCGCTGGCCGCTGACCACGGGGTGCATGTAGAGATCACTCCCGGCGAGAGTGAGCGCGTCGTCGTGGTGATGATCGCGCCGTCGCAGCGGGGCTTGGTGTCAAAAGCCGCCGCGGTGCTCGCGCTGAACTCGCTGCGCATCCACTCGGCGTCGGCCAACACTCACGAGGCTGTCGCGATCATCGAGTTCGTGGTGTCGCCCCTGTTCGGTTCGCCGCCGGAAGCGGGCCTGTTGCGCCAGCTGTTCAGCAATGCGCTCAACGGCGACGTCGACGTTCTCGGCGCCTTGGAGAAGCGCGACACTGACGCGGCCGGCGCGTCGACCGCGCGGGCCGGCGAGGTACAGGTCAGGGTGCCGGTCACGCGGTCGACCGCCCCGCCCCGCATCCTGTGGCTGGACACCAGCGTGCCCGGCCAACTGCTGATCGAAGTCCGGGCCATGGATCGGTTGGGGTTGTTGGCCCTGCTGGCGCGGGCGCTGGAGCGTGCGGGCGCGGACATCGCGTGGGCGAAGGTGAACACGTTCGGGTCGACCGCGGCCGACGTGTTCTGTGTGGAGGCGCCGCAAGGTAAACAGGCGGCGGTGGAGCAGGAGCTGCTGGCCGTGTTGGGCGGCCCCGGCGAGGTCGCCGTCGGCTAGTGGCGATCATCGGGCTAGTGGCGATCATCGGGCTAGTGGCGATCGCAAGCGCGGCGTAGCCGCGCGCGGCGGGTCGCCACCATCGGGCGCGCGGCGATCGCAAGCGCGGCGTAGCCGCGCGCGGCGGGTCGCCACCATCGGGCGCGCGGCGGGCCGCCACGGTTAGCCCTGGCGGGAGTGTTCGGAATTCAGTTTCCGCAAAGCTTCGATACGGGCCTGGAGCTGCTCGCGGGTAGCGGCGGCGATCGGTGGGCCCCCGCACCGACGCCGAAGCTCGCTGTGGATCCATCCGTGCGGTTTGCCGGTGCGGTGGTGGGTGGCCGAAACCAGCGCGTTGAGCTCGCGGCGCAGCTCGCGGAGCTGACCGTGCAGCGTGGGGGTGCCGGGGGGTCTTGCCGGGGCGGCTTGTTCTTGAAGCTGGGCCCGCTTCTTCAGTTGCTCGTCCTGGCGTCGGTGCAGCAGGGCGCGCATCTGATCGGCATCCAGCAGCCCGGGCAGGCCGAGGTAGTCGGCCTCCTCGTCGCTTCCGGCGGGGGCGGCGCTGCCGAATGACGACCCGTCGAAGATGACCTGGTCGAGTTCCGCGTCGGCTCCCAGCGAGGTGAAGCCGTTGTCCGTTTCGGTTTTCTCGGTTTGCATCCTGACGGCGGGATCCGCGTCGAGCGGATCCGGCGCCTCGCGGTGCGGCTTGCCGAGCACATGGTTGCGCTGGGCCTCCAACTCGCTGGCCAGCTGCAGCAGGCTGGGGACCGACGGCACGAAGATGCTTGCGGTTTCCCCCGGCCGGCGCGAGCGCACGAAGCGGCCGATGGCCTGCGCGAAAAACAGCGGCGTCGACGCGCTGGTGGCGTAGATTCCCACCGCCAGCCGGGGCACGTCGACGCCCTCCGAGACCATGCGCACGGCGACCAGCCACCGGCTCGTGCTCGCGGCGAAGTCGCTGATGCGGGCCGACGATCCGGGGTCGTCGGACAGCACGACGGTCGGCGCCTCTCCGGTGAGCCTGCTCAGCAGCGCGGCATACGCGCGGGCGGCCGTCCGATCGGAAGCGATGATCATGCCGCCGGCGTCGGGCATGTCGGCCCGCAGCTGGCGCAGCCGCTCGTCGGCCGCGGTGATCACCGCCGGCATCCATTGTCCGGACGGGTCCAGCGCTGTGCGCCACGCCCGGGCCGTCTGCTCGGCCGATAGCGGTTCGCCCAAGCGCGCGGCATGCTCGTCGCCCGCGCTGTCCCGCCAGCGCGCCTCCCCCGAGTACGCGAGGAATACCACCGGGCGCACCACCCCGTCCGCGAGAGCGTCGGCATAGCCGTAGGTGTGGTCGGCTTGGGAGCGCAGCACCCCGTCGGCACCAGACGCGTAGCTGACGAACGGGATGGGGCAGTCGTCGCTGCGAAACGGTGTGCCGGTCAAGCCAAGTCGTCGGGTGGCGTCGCCGAATGCTTCGCGGATCGCCTCGCCCCAGGTCTTGGCGTCACCGCCATGGTGTATCTCGTCGAAGACGACCAAGGTCTTGCGCTGCTCGGTTCGCACCCGGTGCAGCGTCGGGTGGGAGGCGACCTGGGCGTAGGTGACCAGGACGCCGTGGTAGTCGGGCGAGGTTTGGGCATTGGTGTTGGAGAATCTCGGGTCGAGCGCGAGCCCGTGGTGCCGGGCGGCCTGCGCCCACTGCACCTTCAGATGCTCGGTGGGCACTACCACGGTGATCTGCTCGACGCTGCGATGGCCGAGCAGTTCGGCCGCCACCCGCAGCGCGAACGTCGTCTTGCCCGATCCCGGCGTGGCCACGGCCAGAAAATCGCGCGGCTGGGCTGCAAGGTATTTCACCAGTGCCCGGCGCTGCCAACCGCGCAACGCCAAGCCGGTGTCGCCGCCCGGCTGCATCGACACAGATTCCCCCCAGAGCCCGCAAGTCTTGGATCCCGCGACACGGCCGACGCGGCCCACCGGCCGACGGCGAGTGTGAAATGTAGCATGCCAAGGCTTTTCGTCTACGGGCAGCGAAGTGACGAGCGCGCGGCCAGCTTCACACTCGGCGACGGGGGCAGCACCACAGGGTCCATGGTGGTGACCGGCTCCGCCCCGCTCCGCGAGGCTCGCGATCACCATTAGGCTGGCGGGGTGTTTGAATCGCTGTCTGACCGGTTGACCGGTGCCCTACAGGGACTGCGCGGCAAGGGTCGACTGACCGACGCCGACATCGACGCCACCACCCGCGAAATCCGGCTGGCGCTGCTGGAAGCCGATGTGTCGCTGCCCGTCGTGCGCGCGTTCGTCGGCCGCATCAAGGAGCGCGCCCGCGGCGCCGAGGTGTCCGGAGCGCTCAACCCGGCGCAACAGGTCGTCAAGATCGTCAACGAAGAGCTCGTCGGCATCCTGGGCGGCCAGACCCGCCAGCTCGCCTTCGCCAAGACACCGCCGACGGTCATCATGCTCGCCGGTCTGCAGGGCTCCGGTAAGACGACGCTGGCCGGCAAGTTGGCCGCCTGGCTGCGCGGCCAGGGGCACACCCCGCTGCTGGTGGCCTGCGACCTGCAGCGACCGGCCGCGGTGAACCAGCTGCAAGTCGTCGGCGAGCGCGCCGGCGTGCCGGTCTTCGCGCCGCATCCCGGGGCGGGAGCACCGGGGCCGGACGCCGGGCCGCCCGACCCGGTCGCGGTCGCGTCGGCGGGGCTGGCCGAGGCCCGCGCCAAGCACTTTGACGTGGTCATCGTCGACACCGCCGGCCGGCTGGGCATCGACGAGGAGCTGATGGGCCAGGCAGCGGCCATCCGCGATGCCATCGACCCCGACGAGGTGCTGTTCGTCCTGGACGCGATGATCGGCCAGGATGCGGTGACCACCGCCGAGGCATTCCGCGAGGGCGTCGGATTCACCGGTGTGGTGCTGACCAAGCTCGATGGTGACGCGCGGGGTGGGGCCGCTTTGTCGGTGCGCGAGGTGACCGGCGTGCCAATCCTTTTCGCGTCCAGTGGGGAGAAGCTCGAGGACTTCGACGTCTTCCACCCGGACCGGATGGCTAGCCGCATCCTGGGCATGGGCGACGTGCTGACCCTCATCGAGCAGGCGGAGCAGGTCTTCGACGCGCAACGTGCCGAGGAGGCCGCCGCCAAGATCGGCACCGGCGAGTTGACGCTGGAGGACTTCCTCGAACAGATGCTCGCCATCCGCAAGATGGGCCCGATCGGCAACCTGCTGGGCATGCTGCCCGGCGGTGGTCAGATGAAGGAGGCCCTGGCGGAGGTCGACGACAAACAACTCGACCGACTGCAGGCCATCATCCGCGGGATGACGCCGGAAGAGCGGGCCGATCCCAAGATCATCAACGCGTCCCGGCGGCTGCGCATCGCCAACGGCTCGGGGGTGACCGTGTCGGAGGTGAACCAGCTGGTCGACCGTTTCTTCGAAGCCCGCAAGATGATGTCGTCGATGCTCGGCGGCATGGGCATCCCCGGCATGGGCCGCAAGTCCGCGACCCGAAAAGCCAAGGGAGCCAAGGGCAAGGCGGGAAAGAAGGGCAAAAAAGGGGCCAGGGGCCCGACGCCGCCCAAGGCCAGGAACCCTCTCATGCAAGGCATGGGTGGCCTGCCCGCCGGATTCCCCGATCTGTCACAGATGCCCGAAGGCCTCAACGAACTTCCGCCCGGGCTGGCCGACTTCGACCTGTCCAAGTTGAAATTCCCGGGCAAGAGTTAGCCGCCGGTGCGCCTGCACATTCGGGGTCTGCGGCTGCCCGACGAGACCGAGATCCAGCTGTGGATTATCGATGGTCGCATCAGCTTCGAGCCCGTCGCCGGGGCCGACACGGTTTTCGATGGCGGGTGGGTGCTGCCGGGCCTGGTCGACGCCCACTGTCATGTCGGGCTCGGCGACCACGGCGAGATCCCGATCGACGAGGCGATCAGCCAGGCGGAGACCGAACGCGACGTCGGCGCGCTGCTGCTGCGCGATTGCGGCGCCCCGACCGATACCCGCAGCCTCGACGAGCACGACGACCTGCCCCGCATCATTCGGGCCGGAAGACACCTGGCCCGGCCCAAGCGTTACTCGCGGGGCTTCGCGGTTGAGCTCGAGGACGAATCCCAGCTGCCCGCGGCGGTGGCCCGGGAGGCGAGGCGCGGCGACGGCTGGATCAAGCTGGTCGGCGACTGGATTGACCGCGATGTGGGCGATCTCGCCCCGCTCTGGTCCGACGACGTCCTCAAGGCCGCGATCGACGCCGCACACGAGCATGGCGCACGCGTCACCGCGCACGTCTTCGGCGAGGAGGCGTTGCCCGGACTGCTCAACGCCGGCATCGACTGCATCGAACACGGCACCGGCCTCACCGACGACACCATCGCCTTGATGCTCCGGCACGGAACCGCGTTGGTGCCCACCCTGATCAACACCCTCGAGAATTTCCCCGGCATCGCCGACTCGGCGGACCGCTACCCGACCTACGCTGCCCACATGCGCGACCTGTATGCGCGCTGCCGCGACCGGGCCGCCGCCGCGCGAGAAGCGGGTGTGCCGGTCTACGCCGGCAGCGACGCCGGGAGCATGGTCGCCCACGGGCGGATCGCCGACGAGGTCGAGGCCCTCAAGGGCATCGGGATGAGCGCCGACCAGGCTCTGGGCGCGGCGTGCTGGGATGCCCGTCGCTGGCTCGGCCGGCCCGCTATGGAGCACGCGGCGCCGGCCGACCTGTTGTGCTACTCGCAGGATCCTCGCTCGGGCGCGGCCGTGTTGCGACGGCCCGATCTGGTGGTCCTGCGGGGGAGGGTGTGCACGGCCGCGACATAACGGATCAACCCGGTAGGCAGAAAGATTGCGAGTACTTGCTATCTATGTTACTGTCGCTGGCACCCGACAATGCAGGAGGAACCGGTGGCCTACGACGTGATCATTCGCGACGGATTGTGGTTCGACGGCAGCGGAAGCACGCCGCAGACTCGAACGCTCGGCATTCGCGATGGGGTGGTCGCCACCGTCGCGGCCCCTTCCGACGAGCCGTTGGACGAGACCGGTTGCCCGGAGGTGATCGACGCCGCGGGCAAGTGGGTCGTTCCCGGCTTCATCGACGTCCACACCCATTACGACGCCGAGGTGCTGCTGGACCCCGGGCTTAGGGAGTCGGTGCGCCACGGCGTCACCACGGTGCTGCTGGGCAACTGCTCGCTGTCGGCGGTCTACGCGGATTCCGAGGACGCCGCCGATCTGTTCAGCCGGGTCGAGGCGGTGCCGCGCGAGTACGTGATCGGGGCGCTCAACGCGAAGAAGACGTGGACGAACCCGGCCGAATATGTTCGGGCGCTCGACGGCTTACCGCTCGGGCCGAATGTCAGCTCCATGCTTGGTCATTCCGACCTACGGACCTCGGTTCTTGGCCTCAGCCGCGCGACCACCGACGGCGTCACAC